>DAMDHZ010000058.1:0-21296 GCA_032101665.1 Brachybacterium sp.
TGGCGACCATGGCCACGGTCGCGAGGATGAGCGGGCGCCAGGACGTGCGGAACACGCGAGCCAGCGGCACCGAGGCGACGCGCTGCTCGTCGATCACGCGCTGGAAGGCCGGGGTCTCCATGAGCTTCAGGCGCACCCACAGCCCCACGATCACGAGGATCGCCGAGAGCAGGAACGGCACGCGCCAGCCCCACGACGTGAACTGGGCATCGGTGAGCACGAGGCTCATGATCACGAACAGGACGTTGGACAGGATGAAGCCGATGGGGGCGCCGAGCTGTGGGAACGTGCCGTACAGGGCGCGCTTGCCCGCCGGGGCGTTCTCGGTGGCCAGCAGCGCGGCGCCGGACCATTCGCCGCCCAGGCCCACGCCCTGGCAGAACCGCAGGAGCACGAGCAGCGCCGGGGCGAGGAAGGCGAAGCCGGAGACCGAGGCCGTGGGCAGAAGCCCGATGATGAAGGTCGCGACGCCCATCACGAGCAGGCTCGCGACGAGGGTGCGCTTGCGCCCGATGCGGTCGCCGAAGTGCCCGAAGAGGATCGAGCCGATGGGCCGCGCGACGAAGGCGACGCCGAAGACGGCGAAGGAGCTCAGCAGCTGGTTGGCCGGGGTGGCCGTGGGGAAGAAGAGGGCGGGGAAGACGAGCGAGGCCGCGGTCGCGTACGCGTAGAAGTCGAAGAACTCGATCGTGGTGCCGACCATCGACGCCACGATCACGCGACCGCGCGTGTTCGCGGGGGCGTCGACCGGTGCGCCGCTCGGAGCCGGGGAGGTGTCGGGGAGGGATGTCACGGTCGCGATGTTAGCCGTCCATCCCGCATCGTGGACATACTCCCGTATCGTGAGACTTCCACGGTGTCGCCGGATGCGGCGGTCACGGCCGTGACCGGTCTGGTTCAATGGCCCCGAGCACCGACGGCCCGAGTCCCGAGACGCGTCCCGATCCCCGGCGCGGGTGCCCGACCCCTGGAGGAACGCGTGGATCCGACCGTCTTGCTCGCTCTCATGATCGCCGTCGCGGCGGTGGTCGTGGTCCTGATCATCGTGATCGCCCTCGTGCGCAGCTATCGCATCGCCGCCCCCAACGAGGCGCTCATCATCACCGGGCGCAACGCCAAGGCGGGCGACGTCGACCTCGAGTCGGGCGGGGCACGCGTGGTGATCGGCGGCCGTGCCATCGTGCGTCCCATCTTCGATCGCGCGTTCGTGATGAGCCTGTCCTCGCGCCAGATCCAGGTGGAGATCGAGGGCTACTCCAAGAACGGCATCTTCGTGCGCCTGCGCGGCGTCGCGCAGGTCAAGGTCGGCGGCAACGTCGACGACGTCCGCAAGGCCTCGCAGCGCTTCCTCGACCAGCAGGGCCAGATCGACCACTACTCCCAGGAGATCCTCTCGGGCACGCTGCGCGCGGTCGTGGGGACCCTGACCGTCGAGCAGATCATCCAGGACCGCGCCTCCTTCGCCGCCCAGGTGCAGGAGGAGGCGGAGCACTCGATGAACAACCAGGGCCTCGTGATCGACACCTTCCAGATCAGCGCGGTCGAGGACGACGGCACGTACCTGCGCGACTGGGGTCGTCCCGAGGCGGCCCTCGTGGCCAAGCGGGCCGCGATCGCCGAGTCCGACGCCAACCGCGAGGCCACCCAGGCGCGCAACGTCAACCTCCAGCGCGAGGCCGAGTCCAAGCAGGAGCTCGATCTGCGTCAGGCGGAGATCAAGGAGCAGACAGACGCGCGCCAGGCGACCGCCGACGCGTCCGGCCCGCTCGCACGCGCCGCCCAGCAGCAGCGGATCATCGAGCAGGAGGAGCTCATCGCGATCCGCAACAACGACCTGCGCGAGAAGCAGCTCGTGGCCGAGGTCCACAAGCCCGCGGAGGCCAAGCGGTACGCCGAGCAGCAGGACGCCGACTCCAAGAAGTACACGCGCGTGGCCGAATCCGAGGCCGCCCTCACGGACGAGCGCAACCGCGCCGAGGCCCGCAAGGTCACCTCGGAGTCCGAGGCGTTCGCGATCGAGGCCCGGGGCCGCGCCGAGGCCGAGATCGAGCTCCAGCGCCGCTCGAAGGACGCCGAGGCCGCTCGCCTCGAGGGCCAGGCCGCGGCCGACGCGCTGCGTGCCCAGGGCGAGGCCGAGGGGGCCTCGATCCGCGCCAAGGGCGACGCCGAGGCCGAGTCGACGCGCGCCAAGGCCGAGGCCTACAAGGAGTTCAACGAGGCCGCGATCCTCTCCCAGCTGCTCGAGACGCTCCCCCAGGTCGCTCGCGAGCTCGCCTCCCCGTACGCCAACATCGACTCCCTCTCGGTGGTCACCTCCGACGGCGAGGCCACGATCGGCCGGAACATCTCCGCCGGTCTCGCGCAGGTGCTCGACATGGTCCGCTCGACCACGGGGGTGGACTTCCACGACATGCTCGAGCGTGCCGCCCAGGGCTCGGCCGCGGCGGGCGGACCCGTGCGATCGGCCTCGTCGCCGGACGCGTCGTCGTCCGCCGGCGCCGACACGTCCGCACGGGACTGATCGCGCGCGAGCGCATCAGACCTTTGTCCCGCGTCACCGCCGCGAGCTTTCGTAGAGTGAGCGAGGCCGCCCGGCCCTGACCCGAAGGAGTCCTTGATGAAGATCGCCATGCTCACCTCGGGCGGGGACTGCCCGGGTCTGAACGCCGTCATCCGCGGCGCCGTGCTCAAGGGCGACAAGACGTACGAGGACGAGTTCGTCGGCTTCCTGGACGGCTGGCGCGGGGCGATCGAGAACGAGATCCTGCCGATCCCCCGTCGCAAGGTGCGCGGCCTGAGCCGCCTGGGCGGCACGATCCTGGGCTCCTCGCGCGCCAACCCCTTCCACGACGGCGGTGACGGGGTCGCACTCGTGCGCGAGACCATGGAGCGCCACGACATCGAGGCGATCATCGCGATCGGCGGCGACGGCACGCTCTACACCGCCAACCGCTTGTTCCAGGGCGGCATCCCGGTGGTGGGCGTCCCCAAGACCGTCGACAACGACCTCGACGCGACCGACTACACCTTCGGCTTCAACACGGCCGTGGAGATCGCGACCGAGAGCCTCGACCGCCTGCGGATCACGGGCGAGTCCCACCACCGCTGTATGGTGGCCGAGGTGATGGGCCGCAGCGTCGGCTGGATCGCGCTGCACTCGGGCATGGCGGCGGGCGCACACGTCATCTGCATCCCCGAGTTCCCGCTCACGATCGACGAGATCTGCGACTACGTGCGGATGACGTGGGACCGGCGCCGTGCCCCGCTCGTGGTGGTCGCCGAGGGCTTCGTCCCCAAGGACGCCCCCGAGGGCTTCATGAACTACGACCTCGACGAGTTCGGGCGCCCCCGCTTCGGCGGGATCGCGCAGGCGCTCGCGCCCGTCATCGAGAAGCGGCTCGGCATCGAGACCCGCGCGACCGTGCTCGGCCACATCCAGCGCGGCGGCGAGCCCACCGGCTACGACCGCGTGCTCGCGACCCGGTTCGGCATGGCCGTCGTGGATCTCGTCCACCGCGGCGGCATGGGCCACATGGTCGCCCTGCGCGGCACCGAGATCGTCGACGTGCCGCTCACCGAGGCGATCGACAACTCCAAGCGCGTCACCCGCGACCGCTGGGAGGAGGCGCGCACGCTGTTCGGCTGAGCCGCGGCGGGTGCCGACGCGCTGCGCTGCCGACGTGCTGCCGGTGGACGCGCTCCCGTGTGCCGGTCGACGTGCCGAGACGCTGAGCCATGGACGCACCGAGGCACCGAGGCACCGAGGCACCGAGGCACCGAGGCACCGAGGCATTGTCACGGCACGGCACGGCACCTATCGGCCGTGCCAAGTGTCGTCAGCTGTCATTCGGCCCGCCGACATGCCCGCTGCGACCAGGGGGGCGCGGCCCGGGGCCACCCGTCAGTGCTCGGCGCCGATCTCCCCGAGCAGGGCGCGCGCGTAGGAGGCGTGCACGGACTCCTCGTCGGAGGGGTGGTACATGCCGGCGCGCACGTCGCGGGACAGCCGCTCGAGCTCGCGGCCGCGGAAGAACTGCGCCCCGCCGCTCGCGCGCAGCGCCTGGTCCACGGCCGCCATCGCGGTCTCCGTCGCCCGGGACTTCACGCCCGAGAACTGCAGGAACCAGCGCGCACCGTGATCGGTCGCACCGGGCATCGGTTCCGCGGCGCCCACGGCGTCGAGGTCCGCGGTGAGCGCGTCGATCTGGAGCACCGAGCCGTCGAGGGCGATCGCGGCGTCGGCGATCCGCCACCGGATGTCGGGGTCGTCGGCGTGCACGATGCCCTTCGTCGCGCTGCGGCGCCGGGCGGCGATGTCGACGGCGACCTGCACGGCGCGTTCGGCGACCCCCGTGTAGACCGAGGCGAGCAGGAGCTCGAAGGCCCCGAAGATGCCGAACAGGAACGGGTCCGGGTTGGGGCCGACGGGGGTCGTGGTGATGACTCGGGCGGCCGGGAGCGGCGCCGACATGAGCCGGGTCGTGCACGACTGCGAGGCGCGCATCCCGTGGGTGTCCCAGTCGTCGGCGACGACGACGTGCTCGTCGCGCTCGAGGACGCCGAACACGAGAGCCTCGTCCCCGTCCTCCGCGGCGACCTTGCCGTGGGTGACCAGGCGGGTCCACGCGGGCGAGAGCGAGGTGAAGATCTTGGTGCCCGTGAGCGCGTAGCCGCCGTGGCCGTCGGGCTCGGCCGTGGTCGCGGCGTCGAACAGCATCGCGTCGTTGCCGGCCTCGGAGATCCCGAACCCGAACAGCTCGCCGGCGGCGGCCTCCTCGAGGATCGGGCGCGCGGCCTCGAGCCCGCGTCGGCAGGCGACGAGCGCTGCGCCCGTCACCACGAGGTGCATGTTGACGCCGAGCGCCGTGGCCGGGGCGGCGCCGGCCAGGCGCCGCTGCAGACGGGAGGCCTGCCGGAGGGACGCGCCGAGACCGCCGAGCTCGGCGGGCACGAGCAGGCGCAGGTAGCCGAGCTCGCGGAGATCGGCGAGGTCCTCCTCGAAGAAGCGGTTGTCCCGGTCGTAGGCCTCGGCGCGTGCGCGGAACGTGTCGAGCAGCGCGTCGGGGAGGAGCACGGCGGGCTCGAGGGAGACGGACGGATCGGGGACGGACGCACCGGCGGCAGACATGCGCTCACGCTACCGTGGCCCCACGGTCCGCATCGTCCCGCCTCCGATAGTCTTGACGTCGAGAGATCTCCCGGTGTGTCGAGGGCGGACCCGGGCGCGCGCCCCGCGCCGTCCTGCCCCAGCCACCCGACGAGCGACCCGACCCCGACCGAGGAGCGCTGCGACCATGTCGACTGCCGATTCGCGCATCATCTACACCCACACCGACGAGGCGCCCATGCTGGCCACCGCCTCCTTCCTGCCGATCCTCGAGGCGTTCGCCTCGACCGCCGGGATCCGTGTCGAGACCCGCGACATCTCGCTCGCGGGCCGCATCGTCGCCGCCTTCTCGGACCTCCTGCCCGCCGAGCAGCGGGAGGCCGACGCCCTCGCCGAGCTCGGGGAGCTGGCCAAGACCCCCGAGGCCAACATCATCAAGCTGCCCAACATCTCCGCCTCGGTGCCGCAGCTCAAGGCCGCGATCGCCGAGCTCCAGGGACTGGGCATCGCGCTGCCGGACTACCCCGAGTCGCCCTCGACCGAGGAGGAGCGCGACGTGCGCGCCCGCTACGACGCGGTCAAGGGCTCGGCCGTGAACCCGGTGCTGCGCGAGGGCAACTCCGACCGCCGTGCGCCCCAGGCCGTCAAGAACTTCGCCCGCACGCACCCGCACCGCATGGGGCGTGGAGCGCGGACTCGAAGACGTCGGTCGTGACGATGGGCCACGACGACTTCCGCAGCAACGAGCAGAGCGTCGTGATGGACACCGACGACACCCTGTCGATCGTGGAGGTCCTCGCCGACGGCTCCGAGACGGTCCTGAAGCAGGCGATCCCGGTGCTCGCGGGCGAGGTCGTCGACTCCACGACGATGTCGGCGAGCGCGCTGGACCGCTTCCTGGCCGAGCAGATCGCCGCCGCCCAGGAGAGCGGCGTGCTGTTCTCGGTGCACCTCAAGGCCACGATGATGAAGGTCTCCGATCCCATCCTGTTCGGCCACGTGGTACGCGCCTTCTTCCCCGATGTGTTCGCGCGCTACGGGGAGCAGCTCGCCGCCGCCGGTCTCTCGGCCAACAACGGCCTGGGCGGCATCCTCGCGGGGCTCGACGCGCTCGACCCGGAGACCGCCCAGGGGGTGCGCGAGGGCATCGAGCGGGGCCTCGCCGAGGGCCCGGAGCTCGCGATGGTCAACTCCGACAAGGGCATCACGAACCTGCACGTGCCCAGCGACGTCATCATCGATGCCTCGATGCCCGCGATGATCCGCACCTCGGGCCACATGTGGGGCCCGGACGGCGCCGAGCACGACACCCTCGCGGTCATCCCCGACTCCTCGTACGCGGGCGTGTATGCGGCGACGATCGAGGACTGCATCGCCCACGGCGCGTTCGACCCGACCACGATGGGCACGGTCCCCAACGTCGGGCTGATGGCCCAGAAGGCCGAGGAGTACGGCTCCCACGACAAGACGTTCGAGATCACCGAGGCAGGTCGGGTCGAGGTCCGCTCCTCGGGCGGCCAGGCGCTCATGAGCCACGAGGTCGCCCCCGGCGACGTGTTCCGCGCGTGCCAGGCCAAGGACGCCCCGATCCGCGACTGGGTCTCCCTCGCGGTCTCGCGCTCGCGCCTGTCGGGCATGCCGGCCGTGTTCTGGCTCGACGAGACGCGCGCGCACGATCGCAACCTCATCGCCAAGGTCACGGCGTACCTCGCGGAGGAGGACACCGACGGGCTCGACGTGCGGATCCTCGCGCCCGCCGAGGCCACGACCCACACCCTTCAGCGGGTGCGCCGCGGCGAGGACACCATCTCGGTCACGGGCAACGTGCTGCGCGACTACCTCACCGACCTGTTCCCGATCATGGAGCTGGGCACGAGCGCCAAGATGCTCTCGGTGGTGCCGCTCATGGCCGGCGGCGGCCTGTTCGAGACGGGGGCGGGCGGCAGCGCCCCCAAGCACGTCCAGCAGCTCATCGAGGAGGACTACCTGCGGTGGGACTCCCTCGGCGAGTTCCTCGCCCTCGCCGAGTCCCTGCGTCACCTGTCCCGGACCACCGACAACGCGCGGGCGGCCGTGATCGCCGATGCCCTGGACCGGGCGACCGAGACCCTGCTCAACGAGGACAAGTCGCCCCAGCGCAAGCTCGGCACGATCGACAACCGGGGCAGCCACTTCTACCTCGCGCTGTACTGGGCTCAGGAGCTCGCCCGGCAGACCGGGGACGCCGAGCTCGCCGTGGCGTTCTCGCCGCTCGCCCAGGAGCTCGCCGACTCCGAGGAGACGATCGCCGCGGAGCTGCTCGCCGTCCAGGGCGAGAGGGCCGACATCGGCGGCTACTACCGCCCGGACCCGGCCCGCACCGCCGAGGTCATGCGCCCGTCGGTGACGCTGAACCGGATCATCGATGAGATCGGCGAGGCCCTCTGAGGCCTCGGCCCGTGCTCGTCTGACCGCCCTCTGCCCCGGTGCCCTCAGCGCCGGGGCAGACCTCGTCCCCACTCCCAGGAGTTCCCGTGCCGGCAGTCGCCTCGCCCGTCGACGGGGCCGAGCTCGTCTACGACGTGCGCGGCGCGGGCTCGCCCGTCGTGCTGTTGCACGGCTCGGTGCTCTCGCGGGCGATCTGGCGGGGCCTCGGGTACCTCGGCCCTCTCGCCGCCGAGCACACCGTGGTCCGGATGGACCTGCGCGGTCATGGACGCTCGGGGGCGCCCCACGATCCCGCCGCCTACACCCAGGAGTACCTGAGCGAGGACCTGCTGGCGGTCCTCGACGCGACCGGGCTGCAGCGGGCGGCTCTCGTGGGCTACTCGCTCGGCGCACGCATCGCGCTGACCGCGGCGCTGCGCGAGCCGGCGCGCGTGACGGGGCTCGTGAGCCTCGGCGGGAGCGCCGCCGCCCAGCACGGACAGGTCGACTCCGTGTTCTTCCCGGGCGTGATCGAGACCATCGCCCGGCGCGGCATGGAGGGGTTCTGCGCGGCGCAGGGGCTGGGCCCGGACGTCGCCGACCGACGGGACGCCGCGACCCGCCAGGCCTTCCTCGCCGCCGACCCGCGCGCGATGGCCGCCCTGTTCACCGCGACCGACGCGACCGTCGGCATCCCCGACGCCCGGCTCGCCGCGTGCGAGGTGCCGGCGCTGTGGATGGCCGGCGATCTCGACCACCCGCGGTTCGAGGAGTCACGGCACGCGGCCGCCGTCATGCCGCACGCGCGCTTCACGGCCCTCCCGGGTCGCACGCACGGGCAGACGCTCTCCCCCGCCGGCCCCGTGCTCGAGGCGGTCCTGCCGTTCCTGCGCTCGTTGTGAGCGGTCCCCTCCGAGGTGCCGGAGAGGCGTCGAGGGCGCCTCACACGAGCTGGCGGACGAGGGCCACGATGGCGACCACCACGATCGCGCCGCGCATGACGCCCTCGGGGAGCAGCTTGGCGACGTGCGATCCCGCGTAGCCGCCGATCAGGGAGCCGACCGCGATCGCGAGGCTCCCGCTCCAGACCACCTCGGCGCCGAACGCGACGTGAGCGATCACGTAGACGATCGCGGCGGTCGCATTCACGATCAGGCTCAGGAGGTTCTTCATCGCGTTGACGCTCCGCATCGGACGTCCCGTGAAGGCGCCGAGGATCCCGAGGTACAGGATCCCCTGGGCCGCGGTGAAGAAGCCGCCGTAGAGCGACGCGCCCGCCATCGATGCGAGCAGGCCCGGCGAGCGGTAGACGCCGCGGTCCTCGTCGCCCGCGGCCTGGGGCCGGGCCGCGGCCCGGCGCGCGCGGAAGCCGGCGATCGCCGCGGTGATGCGCCGCTGGAACACGACGAGCGCGAGGGCGAGCACGATCAGCACGGGGACGACGAACGCGAGCGCGTCGCCCGGCACGACGAGCAGGAGGCACGAGCCGCACGCGGCGAAGACCAGGGTGGTCGCGAGCAGGGGGCCCACCCGACCGCTGCGCTCGGCGGCGATCTCGCGGCGGTAGCCGACGACCGAGCCGATCGTCGAGAACATCATCCCGATCGTGTTGGTGCGCACGGCCGTGCCCGGGGCGATGCCGACGGCGAGCAGCACGGGGAGCGTCAGCAGGGAGCCGGAGCCGACCGCGGCGTTGATCATCCCCGCGAGCATGCCCATCACGAGCAGGAGCGCGAGCGTCCCCAGAGCCACCGCGCGATCAGCCCCGGGTCAGGGCATCGGCGAGCACGCCGCCGTTGGAGTGCTCGGGGTCCTTCGAGCCGACGAGCAGCACGAGCGTGCCCGCGCCCGTCTCCCGCACCCTCCGGCGCAGGCGGTCGACCGCACCGGACTCCTCGAGCTCGGTGCGGTACCGCTCCGCGAACTCCTCGAAACCGATCTGCTCGTGGTGGAAGGCGCGCCGCAGCTCCTCCGAGGGCGCCACGTCCTTGCCCCACTCGGTGCCGGCCAGACGCTCCTTCTTCACCCCCCGCGGCCACAACCGATCCACGAGCACCCAGACCTCGCCCGTGGGCGGGGACTGGTCGACCATGTCGTACACGCGCGCGAGACGGACGGCCGGGCGCTGCGGGCCCGTCATCGCAGGACCGCGAGCGCCGCGTCGTAGTCGGGCTCGTCCGCGATCTCGTCGACCATCTGGGCGTGCAGCACCGTCCCCTCGGCGTCGAGGACGACGACGCTGCGCGCGAGCAGGCCCTCAAGCGGGCCGTCGGTCATCGTGACGCCGTAGTCCTCGCCGAAGCTCGAGCGGAACGCCGAGCCCATCACGACGTCGTCGAGGCCCTCGGCACCGCAGAAGCGTGCCTGGGCGAAGGGCAGGTCCCGGGACGCGCACACGACGACCGTGTTCTCGAGCGTCGTGGCGAGCTCGTTGAAGCGGCGCACGCTGAGCGCGCACGTCCCCGTGTCGACCGACGGGAAGATGTTGAGCACGATGCGCCGGTCCGCGAGGTCCTCGGTGCGCACGGGCGACAGGTCGGAGCCGACGAGCTCGATGCCGGGGGCGGCGGAGCCCGGGGCAGGCAGCTCGCCGACGGTGTGGACGGGGGTTCCCTTGAACGCGGTGGTGGCCATGCCATCATCCTCGTCCCGGCCCGGCCCGGAGGACAACCGCAGGTCGTCGTCGTGGACGCACCCCGCTTGACGGGACGGGCGGGGATGACGAGGGTCGGAGCATGACCATCGCGATCGTCAACGCCCACATCCACGCCGTCTCCGCTCCCGCCGTCGACGGCACCGTCCTGCTCGAGGACGGTCGCATCCGTGCCGTCGGACCGGACGTCACGGTGCCCGAGGGGGCCGAGGTGATCGATGCGGCTGGCGGCTGGCTGGTGCCGGGATTCGTCGATGCGCACGTCCATCTGGGCATCCACGAGGAGGGCGAGGGCTGGGCCGGTGACGACACCAACGAGCGCACCGACCCGGTGATGGCGGCGGCCCGCGCGCTCGACGCGATCAATCCGGCCGACCGCGGCTTCGAGGACGCGCTGCGCGGCGGCGTGACGACCGTGAACGTCAACCCCGGCTCGGCGAACCCGATCGGCGGCCTCGCCGTCGCGCTGCACACGCACGGCCGCGTGGTCGACGAGATGGTGCTGCGCTCGCCGTCGGGGCTCAAGTCCGCTCTCGGCGAGAACCCCAAGCGGGTCCACGGCGAGGCCAAGCGGACGCCGTCGACCCGCCTCGGGACCGCGCTCGTGATCCGGACGGCGTTCGCGAAGGCCCGCGAGTGGATGGCCCTGGACCCCGCCGACCGGCCCGTCGACCTGGTCTCCGAGGCGCTCGCCCGCGTCCTGTCCCACGAGATCCCGTGGCGCCAGCACTGCCACCGCGCCGACGACATCGCGACCGCCCTGCGCCTGGCCGACGAGTTCGGCTACGACCTCGTGCTCGACCACGGCACCGAGGCCCACCGGATCGCCGATGTCGTGGCCGAGCACGGCGTGCCCGTGCTGTACGGGCCGCTCATCATCACGCGGACGAAGATCGAGACGCGGGAGCGCAGCGCCCGGGCACCCGGGGTCCTCGCTCGCGCGGGGGTCAAGGTCTCGATCATCACCGATCACCCCGTGGTCCCGATCGACTTCCTCGTGCACCAGGCGTCGCTCGCGATGAAGGAGGGCCTGGACCACGACGACGCGATCCGCGCCATCACGCTCAATCCCGCGGAGGTGCTCGGGCTCGACGCCCGGATCGGCTCGATCGAGGTGGGCAAGGACGCCGATGTGGTGCTGTGGGAGGGCGACCCCCTCGACACACGCCACCGGGCACTGCGGGTGTGGATCGGTGGTGACGAGGTGATGCGGTACGACGCCGAGACGCGCACCTGCGTGGTCGCGGCCCGCTGACCGGGCGATCGCCCACGTCGGCACGGCCGCCGCGCGCCGACCGGTCGACTCCCGCACCGAGGAGATGCAGGTCACGTGCGTTACGGTCGGGGTAGACGGCGTCCCATCGCACGCGCCCGCCCCGGGACCGTGCGGAGCGCCGGATCCGCACGGACCCCACGAAGGGAATGATCATGACGCATCAGGGCAGCATCCAGGATCTGCAGGTCGCCGAAGTCGTCGACTCCGCGGGCGACAAGGTCGGCCGGGTCGGCCAGGTCTACCTCACCAACGACAGCCAGCAACCGTCGTGGGTCACCGTCAACACGGGGCTCTTCGGCACCAAGGAGACGTTCATCCCGCTCGCCGAGGCGAGCTACGCGAACGGCGTCATCACCGTTCCGTACGAGAAGTCCTTCATCAAGGACGCCCCGCACGTGGACGAGGACGGCGAGATCTCCCGCGAGGAGGAGGACGAGCTCTACCGCTACTACGGCGTCCAGGAGGCGAGCACGGACTCCGTCGAGGACATCCCGACGGCGGACGACGTGGAGGGCGTCGGCCCGTCGGCGGAGACTCCCGCCGGTGCGGAGACCGAGGCCGCCGGGGCCGTCGCCGAGGACGCGATCGGTCGCGAGGAGACCGATTCGGAGGGCCTCGAGCTGCGCGAGGACCGTGACTGACGCCGAGGCGTGATCAGTCGACGGTGAGCTGGCCAGAGTCGACCAGCACGGTCACCTCGTTCTCGACACCCTCCTGGGCGATGTCGAACTGGTACTGCCGTCGACCGTCGTCCCATTCGAGCTTCCAGCCGCGCAGCTCGCCGTCGCGAGCGGCGAGGGCCTTCTCGAGGGCGGCGTCGTAGGCCATCGGCTGTGCCAGGTCGATCGCCTGCTCCTGGTCGTCGGTGCGGTCCTGCTCGTCGCGCACCGGGGTCAATCCCTCGACCCTAGCGCGGGTGCCGCACTCTGGCCGCGCGGCGGTCCCACCGGATGACCTTCGTCCTTCCCCTTCGGCGCGCACATGCCTAGCGTGGGGTCATCCGGGCCCGGACGGGCCTTCCGATGAGACTGAGGAGCAGCATGTCGTCCACGAGCACACCCCCCACTCCGGTCGCGCCCTGGCCCGATCAGCCCGCCACTCCCCTCGGCGAGGAGCAGGCCGCCCTCATGGATCAGTGGTGGCGCGCCGCCAACTACCTGTCGGTCGGGCAGATCTATCTCAAGGACAATCCGCTGCTGCGCGAGCCGCTGCGGCGTGAGCACATCAAGCCGCGTCTGCTGGGCCACTGGGGCACGACGCCCGGTCTGAACTTCCTGTACGCGCATGCCAATCGGGCCATCACGGACCGCGGCCTGCACGCGATGTTCGTGACGGGCCCGGGCCACGGCGGTCCCGGCCTCGTCGCCTCGACCTATCTCGAGGGCACGTACTCGGAGGTGTATCCGAACGTCTCCGAGGACCTCCACGGCCTTCAGCGCCTGTTCACCCAGTTCTCGTTCCCCGGCGGCATTCCCTCGCACGTCGCCCCCGAGACTCCCGGCTCGATCCACGAGGGCGGCGAGCTCGGCTACGCCCTGTCCCACGCGTACGGCGCGATGTTCGACAACCCCGAGCAGATCGCGTTCACGGTCGTCGGCGACGGCGAGGCCGAGACCGGTCCGCTGGCCACCTCATGGCACTCCAACAAGTTCATCAACCCGCACACCGACGGCGTCGTGCTGCCGATCCTGCACCTCAACGGCTACAAGATCGCCAACCCGACGGTGCTCGCCCGGATCGGCGACGAGCAGCTCGGCGACCTCATGCGCGGGTACGGTCACGAGCCGATCTTCTTCACGGGCGGCTTCGACGACGAGGATTCGATCGCGGTGCACCAGCGCTTCGCCGCGGTCCTCGACGAGGCCCTCGACGCGATCGCCGACATCAAGCGGCGCGCGGCCGAGGCCGCGGAGGCGGGCGAGGACATCGAGCGCCCCGCGTGGCCGATGATCGTCTTCCGCACCCCCAAGGGCTGGACCGGTCCCAAGCAGATCGACGGCAAGAAGACGGAGGGCTCGTGGCGCTCCCACCAGGTGCCGCTCGCCAACGCCCGCGACACCGACGAGCATCTGAGCGACCTCGATCGCTGGCTGCGGTCCTACCGGCCCGAGGAGCTATTCGACGAGGACGGCCGGATCCGGTCGGAGATCCGGGACCTCGCTCCCGCGCCCGAGCTGCGGATGTCGGCCAACCCGTCGACCAACGGCGGTGAGGTGCTCACGGCGCTGCGCCTGCCCGACTTCCGTGACTACGCCGTCGACGTCCCCTCCCCCGGCGGCTCGATCTCCGAGCCGACGCGTGTGCTCGGCAGCTGGCTGCGGGACGTCATCACGGACAACCCGCACAACTTCCGCATCTTCGGGCCCGACGAGACGGCGTCGAACCGGCTCCAGGCCGTCTACGACGTCACCGCCAAGCAGTGGGACGCCGAGTACGTGCCCGACGACGCCGACGACCCGATGGCGCCCGAGGGCCGCGTGATGGAGATGCTGTCCGAGCACCAGTGCGAGGGCTGGCTCGAGGGGTACCTGCTGACCGGGCGTCACGGCCTGTTCAACTCCTACGAGGCGTTCATCCACATCATCGACTCGATGGTCAACCAGCACGCCAAGTGGCTCAAGGTGACCAACGAGATCGAGTGGCGTCGTCCGATCGCCTCCCTCAACTACCTGCTGTCCAGCCACGTGTGGCGTCAGGACCACAACGGCTTCTCGCACCAGGATCCGGGCTTCATCGACCACATGGTCAACAAGAAGGCCGAGATCGTCCGGGTGTACCTGCCGCCGGATGCCAACACGCTGCTGTCGACGTTCGACCACTGCCTGCGGTCGCGCCAGTACGTCAACGTGGTCGTGGCGGGCAAGCAGCCCAATCCGAACTGGCTCACGATGGACGAGGCGGTCACGCACTGCACCCGGGGACTGGGCATCTGGGACTGGGCGGGCTCCGAGGTCGAGGGCACCGAGCCCGACGTGGTCCTCGCATGCGCGGGCGACATCCCGACGATCGAGGTGCTCGCGGCCGCGAAGATCCTGCGGGAGGAGGTCCCGGACCTCAAGGTGCGCGTGGTCAACGTCGTGGACCTCATGCGCCTGCAGGACGAGACCGAGCACCCGCACGGCCTCTCGCAGAAGGCGTTCGACGGGATCTTCGGCGAGGACATCCCGGTCGTGTTCGCGTACCACGGCTACCCGTGGCTGATCCACCGCCTGGCCTACCGCCACGACCGGCACAGCCGGGTGCACGTGCGCGGCTACAAGGAGGAGGGCACCACCACCACGCCCTTCGACATGCTCATGCGCAACGACACCGACCGCTTCCACCTCGTGATGGACGTGATCGACCGCGTCGACGATCTCGGCACCCGCTTCGCCTCCCTGCGTCAGCGGATGGAGGACGAGCGGATCCGCGCCCGCGCGTACGCGTACGCGCACGGCGAGGACCTTCCCGAGGTCGCGCAGTGGCAGTGGGACGACAACGCCGACCTGGCCGATCCGTCGGCCGGGACGATCGCCTCGCCGGCGACGACGACGACCACGGGCGGCGACAACGAGTGAGGTCCTAGCGAAGGATCGAGGGGCACAGGGCCTCCGCGTGCCGCCCGGCGGCCCGCGGGGGCCCTGCCCTCTGCGTCATCGCGCAGAGGGCACACCCGCCAGCGCGCCGAATGCTCAGGCCGCGGCCTGCTCCTGTCGGCGCTGGCCGCCGGTCGCGATCCATCGCACGGCCAGGACGCCGGCGCATGCGATCAGCGCGACCGACACCCACGCCGGGGCACGCACCCCGAAGGCATCGATGAGACGGCCGCCCACGAGTGCGCCCATCGCGATCGAGAGATTGAAGATCGTCGAGTTCAGAGCGGTCGCCGACTCCTCGTAGCGCCCGGCGTACCGGGTCACGAAGGTCTGCATGACGACGGAGACGGCCCCGGCGAACAGACCCCAGACGGCCACCAGCACCGCGGCGAGCGAGGGGCCGTGCACCAGCAGCTCGATCGCGAGCAGCGACACCGAGATCCCGACCGAGATCGTGACCACCGCGGCGCCCGGCGAGCGCCGCAGCAGCGGGGCGGCCGCGAAGTTGCCGATCAGGCCCGCCACGCCGAACACGAGCAGCATCGGCGCGACCGCGTCGACCTCGAGGCCGGCGGCCTCCTGCAACAGCGGGCTCACGTAGCTGTAGGTCAGGAACTGTCCCGACACCACCAGCCCCGCCATCGCGACCGCATAGCGCACGCCGCGGCGCTGGAACGCCGACAGCAGGTCCGCCAGGCGCGTCGGCTCGTCGGCGTGCACGGGGCGGACGAGCAGCAGGATCCCCACCAGGACGACGAGGGCGAGACCGCCGACGACCATGAACGACTCACGCCACCCCAGCTGCGAGCCGAGCCACGACGCGAACGGGACGCCGAGGACGAGCGCCCCGCCCGTGCCCGCGAAGGCGACGGTGAGGGCGGCGGCCGAGCGCTCCGCCGGCACCTGGCGCACCGTGATGACGGGCATCGCCGGCCAGTAGAGACCGATCGCGATGCCGGCGAAGATGCGTGAGAACAGTAGCGAGTACATGCCGGTCGAGAGCACGGACAGTCCGCACGAGACGACGACGGCGACGAGCGCGAGGACCAGCACGAGGCGGCGGTCGAGCCGTCTGGTGATGACGGGAGCCACGAGCGCGATCACGGCCGCCAGGACGCCGGGGAGCGTCACGGCCAGGCCCACGATCCCACGGCTGACACCCAGGTCGTCGGCGATCAGGGTGAGCACGCCGATGGGCAGCTCCTCGACAGTCACCAGGGTGAAGATGCCGATGCCGATGGCGGCGACGGCCGCCCACCGGCGCACCGGCGGGTGCAGGGTGCGGGCGTCCCCCGACGACGGGGCCCCGGAGGCCTCGCCGGGGGCGTTTCCGTGCTCGACGGACGTGTCGGGAGTGGTCATGGGTCTGCCTTCCGTGCTCGCGTGGACGGCGGCGGGTGCCGCAGGATGTCCCGCGCTCACGGATGCGTCGGACTCGCTCACGGGGCAGGGCCCCGGGACCTCGACGCACCGGCCTGACCGGGCACGACCAGGCTAGCCCTCCGTGTCGGGCCGGGCCACGTCCTGGTGGGGGGACTCACCACGTATCGTGGGCGCACAGCCCCCGCCGAGAGGAGCAGTCATGATCCGTCGCATCGTCCGCGTCCGTGGCCGCGTCCAGGGCGTCGGCTTCCGCATGTCCGCCGCGATGAAGGCGGAGCAGCTCGGGGTCGTGGGCACCGTGCGCAATCTGTTCGACGGCACGGTCGAGGCCGATGTCGAGGGCGAGGACGACGCCGTCGAGGCGATGGTGACGTGGCTCCGCACGGGGCCGCCGAGCGCCGCGGTCGAGCGCGCCGACGTGCGCGAGGACACCCCGCGCGGCGCACGCTCGTTCGAGGTGACGGGCTGATCGCCCCGTAGGATTCGGCGGACACCGATCCCGCGTCGTCCCGACGCCCGCACCGGAGGATGACCCCATGGCAGGTGGCTTGGCCGCCCTTCTCGATGACATCGCCGCCCTGGCGCGCATGGCCGCTGCGAGCACCGACGACGTGGCCGCCGCCTCCGCTCGGGCGAGCGTCAAGGCGGCGGGGGTGGTCGTCGACGACGCCGCCGTCACCCCGCAGTACGTGCGCGGTATCGAGCCGCGCCGGGAGCTGCCGATCATCGGCCGGATCGCGCTCGGCTCGCTGCGCAACAAGCTCCTGATCATCCTGCCGCTCGCGCTCCTGCTGAGCCAGTTCGCTCCGTGGGCGCTCACGCCCCTGCTCATGCTCGGCGGCACCTACCTGTCCTACGAGGGCGCCGAGAAGATCTGGGAGCTGATCCGCGGGCATGCCCCCGACCATGCGGCCGCCGAGGAGGGGGCCGACTCCGAGAAGCGCATCATCTCCGGCGCCGTCCGCACGGACCTGATCCTCTCCGCCGAGATCATGGTCATCTCCCTGAACGAGGTCGCGAGCGCTCCCCTCGTGCAGCGGGCCGCGATCCTGGTCGTGGTCGGCCTCGTGATGACAGCCCTCGTCTACGGGGCCGTCGGCCTGCTCGTGAAGACGGACGACGTGGGCCTCGCGATGAGCCGCCGGGAGGCGGCGGGGGCGCAGCGGGTGGGCCGCTCCCTCGTCGCCGCGATGCCGACCGTCATGACCGTCATCAGCTATGTCGGGATGGTCGCCATGCTGTGGGTGGGCGGGCACATCGTGCTCTCGGGCAGCCACGAGCTCGGGCTCGAGCATCCCTACGCGTGGGTCCATCATCTCGAGGAGGCCGCTGGCCACGTGGCCGGGATCGGCGGGGCGCTCTCCTGGCTCGTCGGCACGCTCTGCTCGACCGTGGTCGGCGCGCTCTGGGGCGCGCTCGTGCTCGGCATCGTGCACGTGCTGCCGTCCGGGCGAGGCCACGAGAAGGCCTAGCCCGGACGGCAGGACGTGCGGCGGTCGGCTGCGCGCGGCGGCCGACCCCATGACGTGTCAGTCCGACTCGACGGCCTCGTCGAGGGCGTCGGAGATGTTCGTGTCGCCGTCGTTGAACGAGACCGTCACCCCGCCCAGGTCGCTGCGACCGACGGCCTCGGCGATCACGAAGGCGACGTTGCCGCGGCTGACCCGGCTCGGCTTCTCGGCACCGGTGTCGATCTGGATGCTGGGCTCCTCGAGCGTGAGGGCGCTCGGGCGCAGGATCGTCCATGCCACGCCGGTGTTGGCGAGGTGCGCGTCGGCCTCGGTCTTGGCCTGCGCGTACGCGTAGAACGGGTCGTCCTCGGGCACGCCATGATCCGGTCCGGCCCCGAAGTAGGAGACCATCACGTAGCGGGGCACGCCCGTGCGCTCGGCGGCGTCCATCGAGGCGATCGCGGCGTCGCGGTCGACGGCCCAGGTGCGCTGAGGATCGCCGCCCCCGGCGCCGGCCGTCCAGACCACCGCGTCCTTGCCCTCGAGCAGGCGGTCCCAGCCATCCGCGTCGAGGGTCTGGATGTCGGCCACGACGGGACGGGCGCCGGTCGCCTCCACGTCCGCCGCGTGGTCCGGGTTGCGGATGATCGCGTCGACGGTGTGCCCGGCCTGCGAGAGCAGCGGCTCCGCGAGCAGCGCGACCTTGCCATGTCCTCCGATGAGTGCGATGTCCATGTCTCCACCGTCGCATCGAGACGTGCGTTTGTCGAGCACGCCCGCCCTGCCGGTTCGCTCCGTCGACGTGGCGCCAGGGGACCGGGGCAGGGGGTCGGAGTGGGCCGTGGCGATACGACAGGTGCGAACTCGTCGGTATCGGCGGACATGGCGACGACAATGTGCCACTCGATTGAAGGTCACGACTACAACGTGCCACTCGGTCGATGTTCCGACGGCAACGTGCCCCTCGAGGCGGCCTGTCCCTGAGGACCAGGCCGGCAGGCTGTTCCACGGCGGGCCTCTGCCCCGGGGGCACGCCGCGCCTCATCACCGCCTCCTTTCGAGGCTCCGTCGCGCCTCGTGGGTGCCGCTCAGACGGTCGGGGTGACCGGCGGCTCCGCCGACCACGGGAAGACGATCCACTCGTCGGTGCGGCGCCACACGTAGTCGGGGTCGACCACCGAGGAGGGCTTGGCGTAGAGGACCGCGCTGCGCGCCTCGGCGCCCATCCCCCGCAGCAGCTCGAGGACGAGAGCGAGGGTGCGCCCGGAGTCGACGACGTCGTCGACGACGAGCAGGCGCTTGCCGGCGATCGAGTCCGCGTCGAGCAGGGGTGCGAGCAGCACGGGGTCGGGCAGGGTCTCGTGGATGTCGGTGTAGAACTCGACGTTCATCGCGTCGGAGAGCTTGACCCCGAGCGCGTACGAGAGTGATCCGGCCGGGAGCAGCCCGCCGCGTGCGACTGCGATGATGATCTCGGGGTCGAAACCGGAGTCGGCGATCTGCTGGGCGAGCTCCCGGGAGGCCGTGCCGAACAGCTCCCAGGTCAGGACCTCCTTGGTGACGAGGTCGCTGGAATCGGCGTGGTAGGCCTGGGGCATCCGAGAACTCCTGGATCAAGGGGCGAGAGGGGCCCCGCCGCGGGGCGCGCGCCGGGCGGCGGAACCCCGATGCTACCGGTCCTCCTCCCGGCCGCCCGATCCAGTGTTCGCCGGGGATGGGGCGCCGGCGGCGGCCTCCTGTGGGCGAGCGGGCTCGTCGTCGGCGTCGCCCGGGTAGGTCCCGGTCGCGTAGTCGAAGTCGATGACGTTGCCCTCCTCGTCACGACGCACGTACCAGTCGGTGACGTCGTCGGCCGTCGAGTCGAAGTCGCCGCCCGTCGCGTACGGGCTCTCGGCGTCGGTGGGCTCGATCGCGAGCGCGAAGTTGTCGCCGTGCTCCTGGACGCCGTGGCGGACCGCCTTGGCGACCGCCGCTCCCGCGTAGCGGGTGCGGATCATGAGCGGATCGGTACGCATCTCCTGGTAGAGGGCCACGCACATCGCGATGATGATGACCGCGAACGGCAGCGCCGTGATCGTGATCAGGTTCTGCAGGCCCTGCAGGGCGTTCTGGCCGCCGGCGAGCAGGATCACGACGGCGATCCCCGCCATGCACACCGCCCAGAACGCCGTGACCAGCTTGTTGGGCGCCGGGTTGCCGCGCTGCGAGAGCTGGGAGTTGACGAGCGACGCGGAGTCCGCGGTCGTGATGAAGAAGATCGCGAGCATGACCATCACGATCGGGGTGATGATCGCCGCACCCGGGAAGTGGTCGAGCATCCGGAAGAAGATCTCGGGGGCCGGGGGCATCGACTCGATCGTGCCGTCGGGGGCGATCGCGGCGTCGGGGTCCGCGACGCCGGTGGTGTTCCCGGCGGCGTCGACCTCCGAGGCCTGGCGCTGAAGCCAGATGGAGGTCCCGCCCATGATCGTGAACGCGAGCACGATGATGCTCGAGGGGATGGTGAGCACGCCGACGATGAACTGCCGCACCGTGCGGCCGCGGGAGATCTTGGCGGTGAAGACGCCGACGAAGGGCGCCCACGAGACCCACCAGGCCCAGTAGAAGGTGGTCCATGACGACAGGAACTGCTGCATCTCGGGGCCGTCGCCCATGTTGGCCGACAGCATCGACGGGATCGAGCCGACGTAGTCCATGAGCACGCCCGGGATCACGTTGGCGAGGAACGCCGTGGGGCCGACGACGAAGATGAAGACGGCGAGCGCGATCGCGAGGGCCAAGTTGATGTTCGACAGCCAGCGGATGCCCTTGGCGACCCCGGAGACGGCCGACATGATGGTGCCGATCGTGAGCACGACGATGATGACGAGCGCGACCGCGTTGGCGCCCTCGCCCCATCCGGTCACGAGGGTGAAGCCCTGGCCGATCTGGAGCGCGCCGATGCCGAGCGCCGCGGCCGTGCCGAACAGCGTCGCGATGATCGCGAGGCCGTCGATCACGCGATGCCCGAGGCTCGAGCTGGTGCCGCCGATGAGCGGCTGGAGCACGGAGCTCATAAGCGGCACGCGCCCGCGACGGTACGAGACGTAGGCGACGGCGAGGCCGACGATCGCGTAGATCGCCCACGCGTTGATGCCCCAGTGGAGGGCCGCCTGGGCCATCGCTCCCGTGATCGCCTGGATCGAGCCGGCGTCGTACGAGCCGGGGCGCGGCGACAGGTAGTACGTCATCGGCTCGAAGGGACCGAAGAAGATGATGCCGATGCCGATGCCGGCTCCGAACAGCATGGCCGCCCACGAGGGCGTCGAGTACTGGGGCTTCTCGCCGTCGAGCCCGAGAGGGATCCGTCCGTACCTCGTGAACGCGAGGACCAGCAGGAACACGACCATGCCGATCGCCAGGCCAATAAGCGTTTCACTTGCACCCTGAAGAGCCATACCGTAGG
>DAMDHZ010000059.1:0-5111 GCA_032101665.1 Brachybacterium sp.
CACTCCGGGCACCTGTGGCGCCGCGTCGTCGAGCAGGTCGGGGCCGAGCACCCCGGTGTGAGCGTCGAGTACGCCCACGTCGACGCCGCGACCATCTATCTCGTGACCGATCCGTCGCGCTTCGACGTGATCGTCACCGACAACCTCTTCGGCGACATCCTGACCGACCTGGCCGGCGCGATCGGCGGCGGCATCGGCCTCGCGGCGAGCGGCAGCATCAACCCTACCGGCGCGTTCCCCTCGATGTTCGAGCCGGTGCACGGGTCCGCGCCCGACATCGCCGGTCAGGGTCTCGCCGATCCCACCGCGACCGTGCTCTCGGTCGCGCTGCTGCTCGACCACATCGGCCGCCCCGAGGCCGCCGAGCGCGTGCGCCGCGCCGTCGAGCAGGATCTCGCGAACCGTGCGGGCCGCCCCGCCCGGTCGACCACCCGGATCGGCACCGACCTCGCCGAGGCCGTCCGGCGCGCCTGAGCCGCGTAGTCTTCACCCATCCACGTCACACCTCGGAGGTTCACGGTGTCCCCGCTCTCGTTCCCTCAGGCTGATGCCACCCGCCGTGCCACGGACGACGAGCGCGCCGCCATCCTCGCCGCGCCCGGATTCGGGCAGCACTTCGCCGACTTCATGGCCCACGCGCGCTGGACCGCGGAGGGCGGCTGGGGAGGCGACGAGATCGTGCCCTACGGCCCGCTCAGCCTCGACCCCGCCACGGCCGTCTTCCACTACGCGCAGGAGATCTTCGAGGGCCTCAAGGCGTTCCGCCATGAGGACGGCTCGGTGTGGACCTTCCGCCCCGAGAAGAACGCCGAGCGCATGCAGACCTCCGCGCGCAGGCTCGCCCTGCCCGAGCTGCCCGCCGAGGATTTCCTCGCCTCGCTCCGCGCCGTGACGGCGGCCGACGAGCCCTGGGTCCCCGCCGTGAACCCGAACGCCGAGCACTCCCTATACCTGCGCCCGTTCATGTTCGCCTCGGAGTCCTTCCTCGGCGTGCGCGCCTCCCACACGGTCGACTACTACGTGATCGCCTCCCCCGCGGGCGACTACTTCCCGCGCGGCGTCGAGCCGCTCGTGGTGTGGATCTCCGACACCTACGCCCGCGCGGGCGCGGGCGGCACGGGCGCGGCCAAGTGCGGCGGCAACTACGCGTCCTCGCTGCTGGGCAAGAAGGAGGCCGCCGAGCACGGCGCCGACGAGGTCCTGTTCCTCGACTCCGAGACCCACACCCGGATCGACGAGCTGTCGGGCATGAACGTCTTCGCGATCACGGCCGACGGGCGGATCATCACCCCCGAGCTGTCGGGATCGATCCTGCCCGGCGTCACACGCGACTCGATCCTGCAACTCGCCGCGGACCGCGGCCTGGTCCCCGCCGAGGAGCGCCTCGAGATGTCGGTGATCCTCGATCAGGTGGCCTCGGGCGAGGTCGTCGAGATGTTCGCGTGCGGCACCGCCGCCGTGATCACCCCGATCGGGGAGTTCCGCTCCCAGGACGGCTCCTGGACGGTCGGCCACGGCGGCTCGGGCGAGCACACCCTCGCCCTGCGCACGGAGCTCACCGACATCCAGTACGGCCGTGCCGAGGACCGCCACGGCTGGCTGACCAGGCTCGTCTGAGGAGGCCTTGTTTTTTTGCCGAGCCGCCGCTCCCCGAGATCTACACCTTCCACCTCTACGACACGACGCTGCGCGACGGCTCCCAGCAGGAGGGTCTGACCCTCTCGGTCGCCGACAAGCTCGCCGTCGCGCGCCTGCTCGACGAGCTCGGCGTGACCTACATCGAGGGCGGCTGGCCGGGCGCCGTGCCGCGCGACACCGAGTTCTTCGCGCGGGCCCGCACCGAGCTCGAGCTCAGCCATGCGCGCCTGGCCGCGTTCGGCGCCACCCGCAAGGCGGGGGCGGCGGTCGAGGAGGACGAGCAGGTCCGCGCCCTCCTCGACTCGGGTGCCCCCACCATCACGCTCGTGGCCAAGTCCGACCTGCGCCACGTCACGGGCGCCCTGCGCACCGACGGCGCCGAGAACCTCGCGATGGTGCGCGAGACGGTCGCCCACCTGGTCGCCGCCGGACGCGAGGTGATGATCGACGCCGAGCACTTCTTCGACGGCTTCCGCGCTGACGCCGACTACACCACATCCGTCGTCGTCGAGGCCTTCCGGGCCGGGGCGCGCGTCGTCGTGCTGTGCGACACCAACGGCGGGATGCTCCCGCACGACGTCGCCGAGATCGTCGCCGAGCTGCGAGGACGACTGACCCGCGCGGGCCTGGCCGACGCGCGCCTGGGCGCGCACACGCACAACGACTCGGGTTGCGCGGTCGCCAACGCCCTCACCGCCGTGCGGGGCGGCATCAGCCACGTCCAGGGCTGCGTCAACGGCTACGGCGAGCGCACCGGCAACGCGGACCTGCTGACGATGCTCGGCGACCTCCAGCTCAAGATGGGCCTGGATCTCGTGCCCGCCGACACCCTCGCCGAGGCCACCCGGATCGCGCACGCCATCGGCGAGATCGTCAACATGCCCCTCTCCCCGCGCGCGCCGTATGTCGGGGCGAGCGCCTTCGCCCACAAGGCCGGACTGCACGCCTCGGCGATCCGCATCGATCCCGACCTGTACCAGCACATCGACCCGCGCCTCGTGGGCAACGACATGCGCATGATCATCTCCGACATGGCCGGGCGCGCCTCGATCGAGCTCAAGGGCCGCGAGCTGGGCTTCGACCTCGCGGGGGAGAAGAACCTGCTGGGACGCCTCGCCGCGCGCGTCAAGCAGCGCGAGGCGGAGGGCTACTCGTACGAGGCCGCCGACGCCTCCTTCGAGCTGCTGCTGATGGACGAGATGGGCCGCGTGCCCCGGTACTTCGACGTCGAATCCTGGCGGGCCAGCTCCCACCAGCTGCGCGACGGGACCCTCGAGACCGAGGCGACCGTCAAGCTCACCGAGCCCGGGGACGGCGCCGGCCGCTCGGTCGCCCTCGCCGAGGGCAACGGCCCCGTCAACGCGCTCGACCTCGCGCTGCGCTCCGCGCTGCGGGGACGGTACCCGCTGATCGACGAGTTCGAGCTGCTCGACTTCAAGGTCCGCATCCTCGATGCCCACCACGGCACCGACGCGACGACGCGCGTGCTGATCCGCACCGCGGGGGACGGCATCGAGTTCCAGACCGTGGGTGTGGGACCCAACATGATCGAGGCCTCGTGGGAGGCCATCGCCGACGCGTACACGTACGGGCTGTACAAGGCGGGCATCGCGCAGCCCTGAGAGGATGAGGACGGCGGCGACCGGGACCAATGGCCTGCGCCGCGCGGGGCGACCCGCTTAGCCTGGTTCGATCGGCCCGCCCCGGCCGCCGCCCCTCGCTTCCCGCCCCCGGAGGTTCTATGTCCTCGCCCCGCTCTGCCGCGCCCGCCGCCGACCAGGCTGATCCCCGCTCACCCGGCCAGGCGCGCCTCGCCCTCACCCTCGCGACCGTCGGCTTCGGGTTGAACTTCTGGGCCTGGGCCCTGCTCAGCCCGCTCGGCCCCGTCTTCGTGTCCCAGGGCATCGCGAAGGACGCGGCGCTGCTCGTCGCGATCCCCGTGCTCGTCGGCTCGCTCGGCCGGATCCTGGTGGGCGCCCTGACCGACCGCTTCGGCGGCCGCACGATGTTCCCGATCCTGTCGATCGTGACCATCGTCCCCGTGCTGTTCCTCGGTGTCCTGGGCCAGCACAGCTACCCGATGATCCTGCTCGGCGGCTTCTTCCTCGGCGTCGCCGGGACGACCTTCGCGATCGGCGTGCCGTACGTCAACTCGTGGTTCCCGACCGCCAAGCGCGGCATGGCCACCGGCATCTACGGCGTGGGCATGGGCGGCACCGCCATCAGCGCGTTCGCGACCGTGCCGCTGTGGCGGAACGTCGGTCCGGTCGCGCCGTTCGTGATCGTGGCGGTCGTGCTCGCCGTCTACGCCGTCGTGGCGTGGCGGCTCATGCCCACCTCGCCCACCTGGACGCCCGTCACCAAGAACCTCGTGGCACAGCTCGGCAGCGTCATGCGGATCCCGCTGACCTGGCAGACCGCCTACCTGTACGCGGTGTCCTTCGGCGGCTACGTCGCCTTCTCGGTGTTCCTGCCGACGATGCTGACCACGTGGTACGGCCTCGAGCTGTCCGACGCCGCGTTCCGCATGGCGGGATTCGTCGTGGTCGCCGTCATCATGCGGCCCGTCGGCGGCACCCTGACCGACCGCCTCGGCGCGGTGCGGACGCTGCTCCTGGCCTACGCCCTCGTGAGTCTCGCGGCCGTCGTGCTGGCCTTCCACCCGGCCCTCATGCCGCTCGGCACGATCGCGTTCATCGTCATGGCCATGGGGCTCGGCCTCGGCTCGGGCGCCGTCTTCGGGCTCATCGGGCAGACGGCCGATCCCGCCCATGTCGGGTCGATCACCGGCTTCGTCGGGGCCGCCGGCGGTCTCGGCGGATTCGTGCCCCCGCTCGTGATGAGCGCCGTCCACGGTGCCACCGGGAGCTACTCTGCAGGTGTCGTGCTGCTCCTGATCGCCGCTCTCGCCGCGATCGCCGTCACCGTCGTCGTGGGGCGGCGCGCCCGCTGAACCCGCCTCGCTTCATGACCGTTCGCCCCGTGTCCTGAGGAGGACCCCGTGACCGCACGCAGTACCCAGCCCGACCGCCCCGAGGCCGTCGCCCCCGCCCGTGAGGGTGACCGTCCCGGCATCGACTCGTCCCTCGTCGACGCCCTCATCGGCACCCGCAAGTTCTTCAGCCGCCACGAGCGGATCTCCGAGGACAACCGGATCACGCAGCGCGTGGGCGGCCGCAGCGGCGACAACTTCTACCGCGACCGCTGGAGCCACGACAAGGTGGTGCGCTCGACGCACGGCGTCAACTGCACCGGCTCGTGCTCGTGGAAGGTGTTCGTCAAGGACGGCGTCATCACCTGGGAGGCCCAGGAGACCGACTACCCGACGGCCGGCCCCGACCGCCCCGAGTACGAGCCGCGCGGCTGCCCCCGCGGCGCCTCCTTCTCCTGGTACGAGTACTCGCCCACGCGCGTGCGGTATCCCTACGTGCGGGCGGAGCTGCTGCGGCTGTTCCGTGAGGCCAAGGCCGAGG
>DAMDHZ010000059.1:5121-21146 GCA_032101665.1 Brachybacterium sp.
GGGTGCGGTCGTCGAGGCCCCCGAGAAGGCGCGGCGGTACAAGCGTCTGCGCGGCAAGGGAGGACTCGTCCGCGCCGACTGGGACGAGGCGCTCGAGATGATCGCGGCCGCCTACGTCCACACCGTCAAGGAGTACGGGCCGGACCGGGTCACCGGCTTCTCGGCGATCCCCGCCATGAGCATCGTGTCGTTCGCCTCCGGCGCGCGCTTCCACCAGCTCATCGGCGGCTCGATGCTGTCCTTCTACGACTGGTATGCGGATCTCCCGCCCGCGAGCCCCCAGGTGTTCGGCGACCAGACCGACGTCCCGGAGTCGGGCGACTGGTGGGACGCGAGCTACCTCATCATGTGGGGCTCGAACGTGCCGCTGACCCGCACGCCCGATGCGCACTGGATGGCCGAGGCCCGCTACCGCGGCCAGAAGGTCGTCTCCGTGGCCCCCGACTACGCGGAGAACGTCAAGTTCGCCGACGAGTGGCTCGCCCCGCATCCCGGGACCGACGCGGCGCTGGCCATGGCGATGGGTCACACGATCCTGCGGGAGTTCTTCGTCGAGAGGACGACCCCGTCCTTCGACGCCTATGTCCGTCAGTACACCGATCTTCCCTTCCTCGTCGCTCTCGAGCGGCGCGCGGACGGCTCCTGGGTGCCCGGCAAGATGGTCGTCGCCTCCGATCTCGGCCCCGACGGGCTCGACGCGGCGACCGAGAGCGAGCGGACGAGCCAGCACGCCGACTTCAAACCGATGGTGTTCGACACCGCGGCCGGCCGGCCGGTCGTGCCCAACGGGACGCTCGGGCACCGGTTCAGCGACGACGGCATGGGCCGCTGGAACCTCGACCTCGGGGACATCGATCCCGCTCTGTCCCTGTACGGGCAGCACGATGAGGCGGTCGAGGTGCTGATGCCTCGCTTCGACACCGCCGGGCAGGGCGGTCGCGGCGACGCGTCGCGCGGCGTCCCCGTCCGTCGTCTCGGCGACCGCGTCGTCACGACCGTGTTCGATCTGCTGCTGGCCGAGTACAACGTCGGCCGCCCCGGCCTGCCCGGGGACTGGGCCGCCGGGCTCGACGATGCCGAGGCGCTCTACACCCCCGCCTGGCAGGAGGGGATCACGGGCGTCGCCGGCCCGGCCGCCGCGCGCATCGCGCGCGAGTTCGCGACCAACGCGATCGACTCGGGCGGCCGGTCGATGATCATCATGGGGGCCGGCACCAACCACTGGTTCCACTCCGACACGATCTACCGGTCCTTCCTGACCCTGACCACGCTGTGCGGCACCCAGGGCGTCAACGGCGGCGGCTGGGCCCACTACGTCGGCCAGGAGAAGGTGCGTCCGCTCTCGGGATGGCTCCACCTGGCCAACGGTCTGGACTGGTCGCGGCCGCCGCGGCAGATGACCCAGACCACCTATTGGTACATGCACTCCGATCAGTGGCGGTACGACCAGTTCGGGGCCGACACGCTGGCCGCCTCCACGGGCACCGGGAGCTTCGCCGGCACCACGACCGCCGACGCGGTCGCGCTCAGCCAGCGGCTCGGCTGGCAGCCCTACTTCCCCCAGTTCGACGTCAACTCGCTCGACGTCGCCGATCGTGCGGGCGCGGCGGGAAAGGACACGATCCCGTTCCTGGTCGATGCGCTGACGTCGGGCGAGATCAACTTCGCGGCCGAGGACCCCGATGCCCGCGCCAACTATCCGCGCATCTGGTCCGTGTGGCGAGGCAACACGCTCGGCTCCTCGGCCAAGGGCGACCAGTACTTCTTTAGGCACCTGCTGGGCGTCGACGACGCCTCGACGGCCGAGGAGACCCCCGAGGGCCTGCGTCCTCGGGACGTGCGGTGGCGCGACGAGGCCCCCGTGGGGAAGCTCGACCTGCTGCTCACCCTCGACTTCCGCATGACCAGCCACACCCTGCACTCCGACGTGATCCTGCCGGCCGCGACCTGGTACGAGAAGCACGACCTGTCGACGACCGACATGCACCCGTTCGTCAACTCCTTCAACCCGGCCATCTCCAACCCGTGGGAGTCGCGCACCGACTGGGAGACCTGGGCGGCCATCGCGAAGAAGTTCAGCGAGCTCGCGGTCGACCACCTCGGCACCCGCACCGACGTCGTGGCGCAGCCGATGCAGCACGACTCCCCGGGGGCGCTGGCCACCCCGCACGGCAGGGTGCGCGACTGGAAGAAGGGGGAGTGCGAGCCCGTGCCGGGCCTGACGATGCCCCACCTCGTCGAGGTCGAGCGGGACTACCCCGCGACCTACGAGAAGTTCACGAGCGTCGGGCCGCTGCTCGAGAAGCTCGGGATGACCACCAAGGGACTGACCTACGACGTCCGTCCCTACGTCGACCGGCTCCGCCGCCTCAACGGGACCGTGCGGACCGGGGCGGGCGCGGGGCAGCCTCGGATCGAGACCGACCTGCACGCCGCGGAGGCGGTGCTCGCGCTCTCGGGGACCACGAACGGTCACATGGCCACGGAGGGCTTCAAGACGCTCGAGCAGCGGACCGGCAGGCAGCTGCACGATCTCGCCGCCGAGAACGAGGGCAAGCAGATCACCTTCCGGGACACCCAGGCGGCACCGGTGCCCGTGATCACGAGCCCGGAGTGGTCCGGCTCGGAGTCGGGCGGGCGGCGCTACAGCCCGTTCACGATCAACGTCGAGCGCAAGAAGCCCTGGCACACCCTGACCGGTCGCCAGCACTTCTACCTCGACCACGACTGGATGCTCGAGATGGGCGAGGCGCTGCCCGTGTTCCGTCCCCCGCTCGACATGACGGCGCTGTTCGGCGAGCAGGCCCTGGGCGCGAAGGACGCCGACGGCACCTCGATCTCGGTGCGCTACCTGACTCCCCACTCCAAGTGGTCGATCCACTCGATGTACATGGAGAACTTCTTCATGATGAACCTGTCCCGCGGCGGACAGACCATCTGGATGAGCGTCGAGGACGCCGAGGCCGTCGGGATCGCGGACAACGACTGGATCGAGGCCGTGAATCGCAACGGCGTCGTCGCGGCCCGCGCGGTCGTCAGCCATCGCATGCCCCGCGGCACGGCGTTCATGCACCACGCCCAGGACCGCACGGTGCACGTCCCGCTGACCGAGCGCGACGGCAAGCGGGGCGGGATCCACAACTCGCTCACGCGCATCATGATCAAGCCCTCCCACCTCATCGGCGGCTACGCCCAGCTGTCGTTCGCGTTCAACTACTACGGCCCCACCGGCAACCAGCGCGACGAGGTCACGGTGATCCGCAAGCGCACCGCGCCCGTCGACTACTGACCCGGCACGGCCTCGACCGTTCCCCGATCCGTCGTCCCGATCGCCCCCGGGACCGCGGGACAACCCGAAGGAGGGCACCATGAAGGTCATGGCGCAGATGTCGATGGTGATGAACCTCGACAAGTGCATCGGCTGCCACACGTGCTCGGTGACGTGCAAGCAGGCGTGGACCAACCGCTCCGGCACGGAGTACATCTGGTTCAACAACGTCGAGACCCGGCCCGGGCAGGGCTATCCCCGCGGCTACGAGGACCAGGAGAAGTGGCGCGGCGGCTGGGAGATCGGGCGCAACGGCCGCCTGCGCCTCAAGGCCGGCGGCCGTCTCACCAAGCTGCTCCAGCTGTTCTCCAATCCCAAGCTGCCGGGCATCGAGGACTACTACGAGCCGTGGACGTACGAGTACGACACGCTGCTCAGCTCGCCCGAGCAGAAGAACATCCCGACCGCCCCGCCGAAGTCCCTCATCACGGGCGAGCGCGTGCAGATCGACTGGTCGGGCAACTGGGACGACGACCTCGGAGGCACCTACGCCCACAAGGACAAGGACCCGATGCTCAAGGGCATCGAGGACAAGGTCGCCCTCGAGTTCGACAAGACCTTCATGTTCTACCTGCCGCGCATCTGCGAGCACTGCCTGAACCCGTCGTGCGCGGCGTCGTGCCCCTCGGGAGCGATCTACAAGCGCGAGGAGGACGGCATCGTCCTCGTGGACCAGGACGGCTGCCGCGGCTGGCGCATGTGCGTGACCGGCTGCCCCTACAAGAAGATCTACTTCAACCATCGCACCGGCAAGGCCGAGAAGTGCACGTTCTGCTACCCGCGCATCGAGGCGGGCGAGCCCACCGTGTGCGCCGAGACCTGCGTGGGCCGCCTGCGCTATCTCGGACTCGTGCTGTACGACGCCGACGCCGTGACCGCGGCCGCCTCGACCCCGGACGAGAAGGACCTCTACCGGGCCCAGCGCGACCTCATCCTCGATCCCCACGACCCCGAGGTGATCGCCGGCGCCAAGGCCTCCGGGATCTCCCACGACTGGATCCTCGCGGCCCAGCGCTCGCCCACCTACGCACTCATCAAGGAGTACGAGGTCGCGCTCCCGCTGCACCCCGAGTACCGCACCATGCCGATGGTCTGGTACATCCCGCCGCTGTCCCCGGTCGTCGACGTGGTGCGCGACACCGGCTACGACGCCGAGGACGCCGAGAACCTCTTCGCCGCGATCGACGCGCTGCGCATCCCCGTGGAATACCTCGCCAACCTGTTCACGGCGGGAGACGTGCCCACCGTCGAGCGCGTGCTGTACCGGATGGCCGCGATGCGCTCGTACATGCGCGACATCAATCTCGGCGCCGAGCCCAAGGAGGGGATCGCCAACGCCGTCGGCATGGAGGGCTGGCGGATGCAGGACATGTACCGCCTCCTGGCCGTGGCCAAGTACGACGAGCGGTACGTGATCCCCGTGGGCCACTACGAGAGCGCCCACAACCTCGAGGGCATCTCGACCGACTGCCCGCTCAACGCCCCCGGTGGACCCGGCATGGCCAACATGGCCCTGCCCGAGGAGTCGATGGGCATGGCCGGGCCGGGCTACGGCGAGAAGCGCGCGATGAACGAGGCCGAGGGCGTCGTGCCCCGGCCCGAGCGCGGCCGCGTGAACCTGCTGAACTGGGACGGGCAGGGCAGACCCGCGGGCCTGTTCCCGCGCGCCTCCGAGACGGGAGGCGCGTGATGGGGCTGCTCGCCCGCGTCCTCGACCGCGGCGGCGCGCAGGGCGCGCACCCCCGCGGCGTCGTGCGCGACCCGCTGCACGCGAGCGGGCTGAACCTCGAGGAGCTGCGCGCCGTGTGGGCATGCGCCTCATGGCTCATCGGCTATCCCGGTCCCGAGCTGATCGCCCGGCTCCCGAGCATCCGCAACGTCGCCGGCGGCGTGCCGGGGACCGCGGGCGCCGCGCTCGGAGAGGCGGTCGCGGCGATCGCCGAGACCGAGCTCATCGAGCTGCAGGAGGCCTACGTCGACACGTTCGACACCCGGCGCCGGGGGTGTCTGTACCTCACCTACTTCAGCCAGGGCGACACCCGGCGCCGCGGGATGGCGCTCGTGCGCATCAAGCAGGACTTCCGCCGCGCCGGCGTCGAGCTGGACGACGTCGAACTGCCCGACCACCTGGGTGTCGTGCTCGAGTTCGCCGCGGGCCATGATGCCGAGGCGGGCGCGAAGATCCTCCGGCAGAACCGTCCCGGCCTCGAGCTGCTGCGTCTGCACCTCGAGGAGATCGGCTCTCCCTGGACGGGCGTGTTGCAGGCGGTGTGCGCGACGCTGCCGCCGCTCGACGCCGACGACCGCGAGGCCGTGCTGCGCCTGGCCGCCGAAGGGCCCGAGGAGGAGCTCGTGGGCCTCGACGGCTACGGCGCCGAGCCCGGCGTGGCGCCGAGCGCGCTCCCGGCAGGGGGGTGCTCGAGCCACGGCGGCCCCGAGGCTGCCGGGGCCCGCCCCGGACCCGTCGACATCGAGATCATGAGAGGCCGTGCACGATGACCATTCCCTACTCGCCGATGGAGATCATCCTGTGGGCCGTGATCCCCTACGTCGCGCTCGCGGTGTTCGTGCTCGGCCACATCTGGCGCTTCACCCAGGACCGGTTCGGCTGGACCACCCGGTCCAGCCAGATCTACGAGTCGAGACTCCTGCGCATCGGCTCCCCGATGTTCCACTTCGGGATCATCGGGATCTTCTTCGGGCACGTCATCGGGCTCGGCATCCCGCAGTCCTGGACCCGGGCGATCGGCCTCCAGGACCACTGGTACCACCTGTTCGCGGCCTCGGTCGGGCTCGCGGCCGCCGTCGCGTGCGTGGGCGGTCTGCTGATCCTGCTCTATCGGCGCCGCTCCAACGCGCGCGTGTTCGGTGCCACCACGGCGGGCGACAAGATCATGTACCTGAGCCTCTCGCTCACGATCGGCTTCGGCATCCTCGCGACCCTCGTGCACACGACGTTCGGCGAGTACAACTACCGTGAGGGCGTCTCGATCTGGTTCCGCCAGTTCTGGCTGCTGCACCCCGACATCGGCCTCATGGCCCAGGCCCCGATCTTCTTCCAGCTGCACATCCTCTCGGCGATGCTGCTGTTCGCGATCTGGCCGTTCACCCGCCTCGTGCATGTCTTCGCCGCACCGCTGGGCTACCTCACCCGTCCCTACATCGTGTACCGGTCCAAGGACCCGCGCCGCGAGGCCGAGCGCCGCGGCTGGGAGAAGGTGCGGTTCTGATGCCGACGGTCCCCCATGGCGGCAAACCGCCGGTGACGCACCAGGAGGACTGGGCCGCCGTGCTCGAGCCGTGGCTCGCGGACATGGTGGACGCGCTCGGCCTCGACGGCGTCGAGCTCGACGTCGACCGCATCCACGAGACCACGGGCGTGGTCGCGCACGAGGTGCAGCGGTCGATGGCCCCGATCGCCTCGTTCCTGGTGGGCATCGCCGTGGGACGCGGTCTCCCGCTCGAGCGGGCGTGCCGGATCCTCGAGGACGCGACGATGCGCCGGGCGAGCGCGCGGCGCAGCGCGTGAGGCGAGCGACCCGGCGCGGGCCCAGGAGTCCCTTGACCGCGCCTGTCGGCAGGTCCACAGTGCTGGGATGACGTCGGCCGACCGGCCGGCGCTCCCGTGGCACCGACGGTGCGATCCACCGCCGGAGGACGAGGCATGACGATGGCAGACGCGATCGAGATCCACGAACTGACCAAGACGTTCGGGCGCACCCGGGCCCTCGACGGGCTCGACCTGACGGTCATGACGGGGGAGGTGCACGGGTTCCTCGGCCCCAACGGCGCGGGCAAGTCCACGACCATCCGCATCCTGCTGGGATTCCTGCGGCCCGATGCCGGGACCGTCCGGGTCCTGGGCGGTGACGCATGGCGCGACGCACCGCGGCTGCATCGGCGCCTCGCCTCCGTGCCGGGCGACGTCTCGCTGTGGCCCAACCTGAGCGGGGGAGAGGCGATCGACCTGCTCGCGCGCGCCCGCGGGAGCCTCGACGTGCGGCGGCGCGACGAGCTCGTCGACCGCTTCGAGCTCGACGTGCGCAAGAAGGGTCGCAGCTACTCCAAGGGCAACCGGCAGAAGGTCGCGCTCGTCTCGGCGCTCGCCTCGGACGTCGAGCTGCTGCTGCTCGACGAGCCCACGTCGGGCCTCGACCCGCTCATGGAGCGCACCTTCCGCGACGTGATCGCCGAGGAGAAGGCGCGCGGCCGCACCGTGCTGCTCAGCTCCCACATCCTCTCGGAGGTCGAGGCGCTGTGCGACACCGTCTCCATCATCAAGGACGGGCGCATCGTCGAGTCCGGTCCGCTCGAGCGCCTGCGCCATCTCCAGCGCCTCCACGTCACCGCGATCCTGGGCCGCCGGCCCGAGGGTGTCGACGCCCTGCCCGGCGTGCACGGCGTCGAGATCGACGGGGACCGGCTCACGCTGCAGGTCGAGGCCGAGGCCATGGCCCCCGTGCTCGAACTGCTCGCCCGCTGCGACGTCCGCAGCCTCACCTCGACCCCGCCCACGCTCGAGGAGATGTTCGTGCGCTACTACGACGGGCGCCACGCGGCGCGGGGTGGCGAGGCGCGATGACCGGGCTCGCGACCGTGCTGCGGCTCCAGGCGCGTCGCAGCCTCGTGTTCTGGGGGATCTGGGTGCTGGTCCTGCTGTCGATGATGCCGCTGACCATCTCGCAGTACGGTGCGCTCGTCCCTGCCGGTCGAGCCGGCGACGCGATGCTCACCCAGCTCGCCGCCAATCCGACCATGCGCGCGATCCTGGGACCGCCCTTCGACCTGACCACCGCGGGCGGCTTCGCGTTCTGGAGGGTCGGGGCCTTCACGGCGGCCGCGGCCGCGCTCATGTCCGTGCTGGGCGTCATCCGGGCCACGCGCGCGGAGGAGGAGACGGGCCGGCTCGACCTGGTGCGCGCCGGCGCCGTGGGGCGCCATGTGCCGCTGGCCGCCGCGGTCGTCCTCGCACTCGGTGCCGATGTCCTGCTCGGGGTGTTGCTCCTGGCCGCGCTCGTGGCGCTCGGCACGCCCGTGGCCGGTGCCCTCGCCTCGGCCCTCGCGATCGCCACGACGGGTGCCGCCTTCACGGGTATCGGTGCGCTGCTCGCCCAGGTGTTCACGACGGCCCGTGCCGCTCGCGCCTGGGCCGGCGGGGTGGTCGTCGGCGGGCTGTACCTCGTGCGCGCCGTCGCCGACGCCTCCGCGGATGCCGCGCAGGCGCCCGCGAGCGGCGTGCTGCCGTGGCTGAACCCGCTGTCGTGGCCCGCGCTCGTGCGCCCCTATGCGCACGAGCGGTTCTGGGTGCTGCTGCTCCCGCTCGCGCTGACCGTCGTGCTGGTCGGGCTCGCCGTCGTGCTCGAGTCCCGCCGCGACCTGGGGTCGGGCCTCGTCGCCGCGCGCGAGGGACGTGCGCGCGGCCCGCGAGGGCTGCGGTCGGCCGAGGCGCTCGCCTGGCGCCTCTCGCGCGGCAGCGTGGTCGGCTGGAGCGTCGCGATGATCGTGACCGGCCTCGCGATCGGCTCCCTCGCCGTCCAGGCGACCGACGCCGCCCAGGACAGCCCGGGCCTCTCGGGCGTGCTGCAGCGTCTGGGCGGGGACCCGGACCGGATCGCCGACGCGTTCCTGGGCGCGATGGCGGGGCTCGTCGTCGCCATCCTGACGCTGGGCGCGACGAGCCTGCTCACCCGGGCGCACGCCGAGGAGGCCGACGGTCGCGCCGAGCTGGTGCTCGCGACCGCGACTCGGCGCACGCGCTACCTCGGCGGCTACGTGATGATCGCCGTCGCGACCGGGGCGTTGCTCACTGTCCTCACCTGTGCGCTGATGGGCCTCGCGCTCGCCGGCACCGACACCGGCGGTCGCACCGGTGAGATGGCGCTCGCGGGCCTCGCCCTCGTCCCCGGGGTGCTGCTCGTGCTGGGCGTCGGGACGGCGCCCCTGGGCTGGGCGCCGCGCCTCCTCGTGCTCGTGTGGGTGCTCATCGGGTGGTCCCTGTTCGCCGCATGGGTCGGCGCGCTGGTGCGCTTCCCGAGCTGGCTGATCGAGCTCACCCCGTGGGGCCACCTGCCGCACCTGCCCGGTCCCGAGGTGTCGGGGGAGGGCTGGACCGCGATCGTGGTCGAGACCGTGCTCGCCCTCGCGCTCCTCGCCTTCGGCCTGGTCGGCTTCCGACGCCGTGATCTGGCGGGGCCGTGACATCCGGGTCCGCTAGGGTGACGCCCATGGTCAAACTCGTGCTCACGGCGATCGGCGACGATCGCGAAGGTCTGGTCTCGGCCCTGTCCGGCGCGGTCGCCGAGCACGGCGGCAACTGGCTCGACAGCCAGTTCGCGCGACTGGCCGGCAAGTTCTCCGGCGTCGTGCTCGTCGAGCTGGACCCCGCCCGGTCCGAGGACCTGGGCCGCGCGATCGTGGCCCTGCTCGACACGGTGGGATGGCGCGTCGAGATCACGCCCGTCCAGGAACCCGCGCCGCCCGGCGTGCACGTGCCCTCGACGGCCGATCCGATGCGGCTGCACCTCGTGGGCCAGGACCGGCCCGGCATGGTGCGCGAGGTGTCCTCGACACTCGCCGCGCAGCACGTGACGATCGACGAGTTCCGCTCCTGGACGTCCGCCGCGCCCGAGGGCGGCGGGATGCTGTTCGAGGTCGACGCGGTCGTGCGCCTCGGAAAGGACGCCGAGGAGGGCGACCTGCGCGACGCGCTCGAGACGATCGCCGCCGAGCTCATGGTCGATCTCGACCTCGACGCCGCGCGGGTCGAGACGGGCGCGCGCGGCTGAGCCTCAGTAGCCGCCGACCTCCCCGACCGCGGTGATCGCGAGCACGGGCTCGCCCGCCTCGTCGGTCGCCTCGAGATCGAGATCCGCCTCGATCGCCCAGTCGTGGTGGCCACGCGGGTCGTCGAGGAACTGGCGGAGGTGCCACGTCCTCGACTCCTCGTCGATCACGAGCAGCTGCGGCGACCGCGCCGCCCCGTCGATGCCGACCTCGTCGTACATGTCATAGTACGCGTCCATGGCCTCGGCCCACCGCCGTCGGTCCCAGCCGGACGCCGCGTCGAGCTGACCGAGCCGCTCCTCGCGCTCGAAGGCGAACAGCTCGACGCGCTGCCACATCGCGGCCCGCACCATCTGGCGCAGCACCTTGGTCTGGGCCGACAGCGCGCGCGGCGTGCTGGGCCGCAGCGCGCTCGCCGCGTCGTCCTCGGAGTCCTCGGGATGGGCGAGCGCCTCCCACTCGTCGAGCAGCGAGGAGTCGATGCCGCGCACGAGCACCCCGAGCCACTCGATGACGTCCTCGAGCTCGTCGGTGCGCAAGTCCTGGGGGATCGTGCGGCGCATCGCCTGGTACGCGTCCGAGAGGTAGCGCAGCACGATCCCCTCGGAGCGCTGCAGGCCGTAGCGCTGCACGAACTCGCTGAAGGTCTGGCCGGTCTCGTGGATCTCGCGGACGACGGACTTCGGCGACAGGTCGTCCTCGCGCACCCAGGGGTGGTGGCGACGGTAGATCTCGAGTGCCGCCTCGAGATCCTCCGCGAGCGGCTTGGGCCACGTGACCTCGTCCAGCAGCGCCATCCGCTCGGTGTACTCGACGCCGTCGGCCTTGAGCTCGGCGAGCAGCTCGCCCTTGGCGGCGCTCTGCTGGGCCAGCAGGATCTGGTGGGGATCCTCGAGGATCGCCTCGATGATCGAGACCGTGTCCATCGTGAGGGTCTCGGACTCCTCGTCGAGGGAGTCGATCATCGCGATCGCGAAGGGGGCGAGCGGCTGGTTCATCGTGAAGTCGAGCTGCAGGTCCTCGGTCAACACGATCCGACGACCCAGGTGGTCGGGCTCGGCGAGCACCTCGATGATGTCGGCGTCGCGCAGCCCCCGCAGCAGCTCGATGGCCTGGCGGGCGAGCGCGACCTGCTGGGTGCGCGTCTGATGGGAGGAGAAGATGAGGTGGCGACCCGCGACGACCGCGTCACCGGGACGGCTCACGAGCGCGAGCAGCATCGAGGACGTGATCCGCAGGTGCGGCCGCAGCGGTTCGGGAGGGTTCTCGACGAGGCGCGCGAGGTTCGCCTCGGACCAGGTCACGGCGCCGTCCGGGATCTTGGGCTTGGGCTCCTTCTTGCGCTTCTTGTTGGGGACGGCGCCGGACTCCTGCCGCGCGGCCTGCTTGGCCCGTTCGCGCTCGAACTCGATCGTCCACTCGGGTGCTTGCACGACCACGTGACCCACGGTGTCGAAGCCGGCTCGGCCCGCGCGGCCGGCGATCTGGTGGAACTCCCGGGCGTTCAGCAGCCGCGTGCGCCGGCCGTCGTACTTGGCCAGGCCGGTGAGCAACACCGTGCGGATGGGCACGTTGATTCCGACCCCCAGGGTGTCGGTGCCGCAGATGACCTTGAGCAGCCCGGACTGGGCGAGGCGCTCGACGAGCCGTCGGTACTTGGGCAGCATCCCGGCGTGATGGACGCCGATGCCCTGGCGCACAAGCCGGGACAGGATCTGCCCGAATCCCTTGGAGAAGCGGAAGTCACCGATCAGCTCCCGGATCCGCTCCTGCTCCTCGCGGTCCAGGACCTTCGTGCCGGCGAGGGCCTGCGCCTGCTCGAGCGCGTCCTTCTGGGTGAAGTGGACGATGTAGACGGGCGCGTCCCGTTCGGCGAGGATGCGCTGGATCGTGTCCGGCAGCGGCTCGAGCGACCAGCGGAAGTCGAGCGGCACGGGCCGCGGCGCGTCCGCGACCACGGTGACCCCGCGATCGGTGCGGGACTCGAGGTCCTCGACGAAGAACGACACGTCCCCGAGGGTCGCGCTCATGAGCACGAACTGGCAGCGGGGGAGCTCGACGAGGGGCACCTGCCAGGCCCAGCCCCGCTGGGAGTCGCCGTAGAAGTGGAACTCGTCCATCACGGCGAGGCCGACATCGGAGGTCTCGCCGTCCCGCAACGCGTGGTTGGCGAGGATCTCCGCGGTGCACACGATGATGGGAGCGTCGTGGTTGACCGACGAGTCGCCCGTCGTCATGCCCACCATGTCGGCGCCGAACATCGCGACCAGGTCGAAGAACTTCTCGGAGACGAGCGCCTTGATGGGAGCGGTGTAGTAGGCGCGCTCGCCGCGGGAGACGGCGGCGAAGATCGCCGCGTAACCGATCGTGGTCTTGCCCGAGCCGGTCGGCGTCGCCGCGATCACGTGGTCCCCGCTCGCGACCGCGAGCAGCGCCTCCTCCTGGTGCGGGTAGAGGCTGCGTCCCACGGCCTCCTGGCTCGCGAGGAAGCCGTCGACGATCGACTCGGCATCGGTGACGGGGTGCGCAGGCGTGCCGGGCAGGAAGGGGGCGAGGGAGGGCATGGGGCCAGTCTGCCAGGCACCGGGCGCGGTCCCGACGTGCGGGATGGTCTCCCCGGCGGGCGGCGCGGACGTCAGTCGGCGGCTGCGTCCGGATCCTCGGGGGCGGGGAGCGCGTCGATCCTCACGAGCGACGCCGCGAGGTCCTCGATCCCGGCGGGGTCGGCCAGGGCGGCGCGCAGCGGGGCGTCCGAGCCGGGATCCGACCTCTCCTCGTCGCCTTCGACGAGCGCGAGACCACGGGGGCCGGCGAGCACGAGGAGCCGATCTCGCGCACCGTCCCGGCGGTCGAGCACCTGGACCCGTGAGCGGCGACGCGCGTCCTCGAGCACGGGTCCCACCTGCGGGTCCGCGAGCAGCTCGTTCCAGGTGCCGACGGCGCTGGCCGGGTCGACGGCGGGCACGTCGGGCGGCAGGAGCCGGCCCACCAGGAGGCGCGCCGCGTGCTCGCGGTCGCACATCGCGAAGTGGTGCAGGCCGTCCGGGGACACCTGCTCGACCAGGACGCTGCCGTCATGGTCGACGAACATCACGACGATCGTGACGCGATCCTGCAGCGGCCCCTCGACGCGCACGACGAGGGGCGACAGGACACGCCGGGCGAGGATCCCCGTCAGGAGCGCGTCGGGCACGTAGGCGGACGGGTCCCCCTCGACCCGTCGTCCCTCGGCCTGCGCCACGGCGGACTCGGGGGCCAGGACGCCGCGGGCCAGGAGCGACCGCGCCGCCGACAGCCGTGCCTCGGCGCGCGAGAACCCGGTCGGGCGGGACTCCCGCCCGTCGATCCACGGCAGGTCGAAGCCGGCGAGCGCGTCCTCGTCGACGAGTGCGATGATCTCCTCGTCGGTCAGGCTGGGCAGCGGCCGTCCCGCGCCGGCCGCATGCGGGGCGAGAGCTCCTGCGGCGGCGACCTGGCGTGCGGTGGCGGGCGGGGGAGTGCTCATCGACGGCTCCTGTCCTCGAAGGGGGCTGCGGGAAGCGGGCGGGGCGCCGCCGCGCCGAACTCGCCGCGCAGGTAGCGGCGATGGGCGTCGACAGCGGCCCGGACGGGGCGTGCCGGGCTGCGGATGTCGGGGCCGTGGTCGTCCGGGCTCTCGCCCCGGCGGAGGGCGAAGCGCGCGGCCGTGATCGGCGAGCGCACCACGGTGCCATCGTGCAGCACCACCTCGGCGCCGCCGCGGTCCTGGGGGCGGCCGGAGATCCGCACGAGCTGCACGTCCGACCAGGGGATGCGGCGGCCGCCGAGCTGCCCGGTGACCGTGATGCCGCGGGTGGTCACGCTGAACGCCGGCCGCAGGCCGAGCACCACGAGGACCGCGGGCAGGCCGATCACGAGGGCGGAGCCCAGGACGGACCACGAGGTGGGCCCGTCGCCCCGTGCGAGCAGGGAGGCGTTCCAGGCCGCGGCGAGCACGACCAGGACGAGGATCAGGGCGGCGCCCGCGAGGCGCAGCCACGGAGCGGTCCGCGCGCGGTAGAGCACGACCTCGGGGGACCCGGTACCCACGCTCGTGGCGTCCATGGCTCGCCCCCCGTCCCGCTCCGCGTCCGGGCACGGGAGGGCCCGGATCGTGGGGCCAGCGTAGCGATCGGGCCGGGCCGTGGGGATGGGGAGTCCTCCCTATCGCCGGTGCCCGGCGCGGCGCTCTAGCATGCCAGCACATGACGCGCAGGCGGCGCGCATCCGAGCGGGAGGGCCTGCCATGTTCTACGGAGCCGACACGGACCAGATGGTCGCGTTGTCCCACCGCGCCGGTGACGCCCGGCAGCGACTGCTCGAGCTCGTGGACCGTCTCGACCCGCTCGTCACGGGCGTCGACTGGCAGGGTCCGGACGCGGACGCCTTCCGCTCGGACTGGAGCGGCGACGTCGCGGCGAACATGCGCGCATGCGCCGGGCAGCTGCACGAGAGGGCGCTCGTCCTCCAGCAGGAGGGCGAGGAGCAGGACTGCGCGAGCGGTTCCGGGGGCGACGGGGCCGGCGGCGACGGCTCCGACGGAGGCAGCCCCTGGGATCAGTTCGTCCGCTGGCTCGACGACTACGAGCCGCGGGAGTCCGACGGCTTCTTCGGCGATCTCCTGGGAGGTCCGGAGTCGGGGCTGCTGGGCACCGGCGCGTGGAACACGCTGAGCCTCGGCCTCGACGTGTGGGGCATGTTCCCGGGCGAGGTCGCCACCGCCGTGGGTCTGCCCTTCGATCTCGCGAGCGCCGGGATCGGGCTGTACGACGCCTCGCAGTCGTTCCAGGACGGCGAGCTCTACGGCACGGTGGACGGTCTCATCTCCTACGGGGTCAACGCGCTCGACTCGGCCTTCGGGATCGTGAGCCTCGTGCCGCATCCGATCGCGATGGCTGTCGGCGAGGGCGGCGGGATCGTCACGGGCGGGATCGACTCGGTGTGGTCGGCCGCGACGGTCCTCGCGCAGATGGACGCGGCCCAGGGCGGCGACCACGGCGGCTCGACGACCCGGTTCCTGCTCGAGAGCATGGGTGCTCCGGCATCGCTGCTCGACACCGCGGAGTCCCTCTACGGGCAGGGCACGGGGTTCGTGCGCGACGCGGTGCCGATCCTCGACCCCCTCCTCGACGCGCCGCAGTACGTCGTGGAGAACCTGGTGCCGGGCGACGTGCAGGAGACCGTCGAGTCCTGGGCCGGCGACGTCAACGGCTGGGCGGACGACAACATCCCCTGGTGGCACTGAGGATCCTCCGGCGTCGAGGGCTCCGGCCGGCGTCGCGGCCCCGACGCTAGGCTGACCCGATGACCGAGCCGACGTCATCGGGTGGGCGTGCCTCCGCACGGCGCACCGGTCCCCGTGGTCTCTTCTTCGGGCTCGCGACGCTCGACGTCACGCACACGGTGGCATCGCGTCCCGCGCCCAACTCCAAGGTCACGGCAACCTCGCAGCACGTGATCCCCGGCGGCCCGGCGCTCAACGCGGCGGTCGCGTTCGCGGGGCTCGGCGGCCGGGCGACCCTCGCCGCACCGGTCGGCGGCACCGCCGTCTCGGGCATCCTCCGGGCGGACCTGGACCGCTGGGGCGTGCGCCTGCTCGACCTCGCCGCCGAGGACTTCGAGCCGCCGATCTCCTCGGTCACCGTGGTCGCCGACGGCGGTCGCGACGTGGTCTCGATCGACGCACGTGGCTTCCCCGCCGACCTCGATCCCTCCGCGATGGCCGAGGCCCTCTCCGAGGCCGACATCGCCCTGTTCGACGGGCACGGCGCGGGGGCCGCCGTCGCCGCCGCGCGCCTCGCCGGCGAGGCCGGGGTGCCGCTCGTGCTGGACGCGGGCCGATGGCGCCCCGTGTACGCGGACCTGTTCCCCCTGGCCCGCGAGGTGGTCTGCTCCG
>DAMDHZ010000060.1:0-20966 GCA_032101665.1 Brachybacterium sp.
CAACGCGTAGCGGGCAGGATGAGGAGGCTCGCCCCCAGTGTTCCGAGGATCACGAGCGCGCCGGGTGGCACGAGCCGCTTGAACGCGTGCAGCCAGTAGCGGGGGACCTGGAGGGGGCCACCCCGCTCGAGCTTGCGCGCGAACGAGCCGGTCAGCAGGAAGGCGCTGATGAGAAGGAAGATGTCGACGCCACCGGAGACCCGGCCGAACCAGATGTGGTAGCAGACGACCATGAGGATCGCGACGGCTCGAAGGCCCTGGAGCTCGGGCCGGAAGGATCCCGCCGCCGTCTTCTCGCGAGCGGTGTCCGCGGGAGCGACGTCCGCTTCGGCGACGCGCACGTCAGTGACGCCTTCGGTCGACGGGTCGACGGGCTCACTGGCGGACAGCGGCGCGGCTTCGGTGTCCGCGCGATGGCGGTGAGGGCTCCCACCAGAAGGTCTACGTGTATCCCTCAGCTTCTCCTCCCGCTCCGTCAGCGGGGCACCGCGGCGGCGTCCGCGAGGAGGGGTCGGGCTGTCGGTCATCGGGTGTGGAGGTCCTGGTGGCGAAGGGAGCCGTGCGCCGGAACGGGAAAGAGGAGGACGCGGTCGGCCGGGGGAGCGCGGCCCATGCTACCGATGCGCCCCGTGCGAGACTGTGCGTCGTGTCCGAGCCCACCTCCGCGCCCCTCCCCGTCGCCTCGTCCGGCGCTTCCGCCCCCGCCGACACGGGCTTCGCGATCACGGCGCAGATGGGGCCCAAGGCCCGCGCGGGCGTGATCACCACCCCGCACGGCACGATCGCGACCCCGGCCTTCGTGCCCGTCGGCACCAAGGCCACCGTCAAGGCCGTGCTTCCCGAGTCGATGGCCGACCTCGGCGCCCAGGCGATCCTCGCCAACGCCTACCACCTGTACCTCCAGCCCGGCCACGACCTGGTCGACGAGGCCGGCGGTCTCGGCGCGTTCATGAACTGGCCCGGCCCCACGTACACCGACTCCGGCGGCTTCCAGGTGATGAGTCTTGGCGCCGGTTTCAAGAAGGTGCTCTCGAGCGAGTTCTCCGGCGGCGAGAAGGCTCGCACCGCGTCCGGCGAGGACGACGACGTGGCCGAGGGCAAGGAGCGTCTGGCCCACGTCGACGACGACGGTGTCACCTTCCGCTCGTTCATCAACGGCGACGTCCACCGCTTCACCCCCGAGATCTCGATGCAGATCCAGCACTCCCTGGGTGCGGACGTCATGTTCGCCTTCGACGAGTTGACCACGCTCATGAACTCCCGCTCCTACCAGGAGGGGGCCCTCGAGCGGACCCGGCTGTGGGCCCAGCGCTGCCTCGTCGAGCACGTGCGGCTGACCGCGGCGCGCACGCACCGGCCCTACCAGCAGTTGTGGGGCGTGATCCAGGGCGCCCAGTACGAGGACCTGCGCCGCACCGCCGCCCGCGACCTCGGCACGATGGACATGGACGGCCAGCGCTTCGACGGCTTCGGCATCGGCGGGGCGCTCGAGAAGGAGAACCTCGGGACGATCGTCGGCTGGGTCACCGACGAGCTGCCCGATGACCGCCCCCGTCACCTGCTCGGCATCAGCGAGGTCGACGACCTGTTCGTCGCCGTCGCCGCGGGCGCCGACACCTTCGACTGCGTCTCGCCGTCGCGCGTCGCCCGCAACAGTGCCGTCTACACGCGCACGGGGCGGGTGAACCTCACGGGCTCGCGCTATCGCCGCCTCTTCGCGCCGATCGACGAGACGTGCGACTGCTACACGTGCACCCACTACACCGCCGCCTACATCCATCATCTGTTCCGCGCCAAGGAGATGCTGTCCTCGACGCTGTGCACGATCCACAACGAGCGTTTCGTGGTGCGCCTCGTCGACGAGATCCGCGCGGCGATCGGAGCGGGCGAGCTCGACGCGCTGCGCGAGGAGCGCACGGGCGCCTACTACGGCGAGCCCCGTTGAGGCCATGACGACAGCGGGCGGCGCCGCGGGGAAGCGACCGGCAGACGGGAGACGGCGCACCGGCGGACGGGGTAGTCCGGACCGCGTCGTCATGCTGTCGATCGCCGTCGTCCTCGCCGCAGTCGGCGCCGCCTGCTGGATCGTGGGCGAGCATCAGCTGCGCGCCGTGCTGCGTCTGCTCGGCGGTGCGCTCGCCGGACTGGCCCTGGCCCCGCTCGTCCTGGCCGCCGCCGGCCGTGCGCGCCGGGCCATGCAGGTGGCCGGGGTGCTCGCGGTCCTCGCCGCGCTCGCCCTCACCGTCCCCGCGGTCCTTGCCCACCGGGTGGGAACGCTCGACGGTATCGAGCTCGAGGGCCTCGCCCCGCTCGGCGCCGATGACCAGGTGGTCTCGGTCGCCGGCACCGAGGAGCCGTCGGCGATCCTCGTGCGCCGCGCAGGGGGCGCCTCCCAGCTGGTGACAGCCGACGGCGCCTCCGTCGCCGACCTCGCGACGGTGCCCAAAGACGTCGTGGCGCTCTCGGCCGACGGGCGGTACGTGACGGTCGCCCACGACGGGAGCACCCGCGTGGCCGCCGCGACCGACCCGTCGGCCGTGCGCACGGTCGAGGGCACGCCCGTCGGTCTCGTGGGCGACGTGCTCGTGGTGCGCGCGTGCGCCGATGGGCGCTGCGACGAGCGCGGCTACGACTTGGGGGGTACCGGCTCCCTCGACGAGCCGCTGTGGACGGTCGACGTGGACGTCGACGCTCCCGTCGCGGATCCCGAGGGCACCGCGCTCACGATCGGCGGCCCCGCGCTGTCCACGGCGGACGTCGGGCGGGAGACGGGTGTGCTGCCCCACGCCGTCGTGCGTCGCGCCGCGGGGCAGGGGTGGGCCTGGGTGGATCCCGCGACCGGCCACGTGGATGGCCGCCTGATCGCCGCCGACGGTGACGCGTGCCGGGTGGTCGCGCCGGCCTCGCTCGACGACGGGGCCCTCCAGCCCGTCGTCGCGGTGTGTGCAGGAACAGACGGCGCCCTCACGGCGAGTGCGAGCCGCGACGGTGAGCCTGTGTGGACGAGCGCGGCCTCGGCGGCCGGTGACTGGACCGTGCGCGTCGAGAACGGGCGGGTGATCGCCGACGGCACGCAGGCCGAGAGCGGCACCGTGGGCGAGATCGTGGCCACCGAGCACAGTCCGGTCTGGATCGAGCCCGGCGGCGAAACGGTCGCCGAGGCCGGCCCCTATCGCGCCCAGGTCGGCGTGGACGGCAGGGACGTGGTTCGAGTCACGGCCGCGGGGCAGGTGATCGCACACGACGTCGTGACGGGGGAGACGGTGTGGGCCGAGCCGATCTCCGAGCAGGGCGCGGCACTGCGCGGCGCGCTCGCTGCTCGCACCGTGGTGCTGCTCGACGCCCACGCGCGCACCGATGCCCTCGACCCGAGCGCGGCGACCCACCTGCGGGTGATCGACTCCTCGACCGGCGAGGTCACGGTCGATCGCTGGTCACCCGGTGTGATCGCCGACGTGCGCCCGGTCTCCGCGGGCCGCGCTCTCGTGCTCGAGAATGGTCGCATGCTGCTCGTCGGCGGGTGAGTCGTTCGACCTCGGGGTGCGGCGGCATGCCGGCGCACATCGCGCGACTGCGTGACCGGCCATAGAACGCGGTGAGTAGGTCCGGGCGAACGAGTTCTGCATCCTGGGCGTCATCGGCGAGTGATGGTGACGCGGACGCAGAGGTCGATGCTGTGTGGGGACGTCACCACGGCGGCCGTCGTTCGGCGCGTTCTCTGTTCCTCCTCATCACCCCGTCGAATGGTGCGAAGACGTCGCTCTGAGCAGACAGAGCGACGACAACGTGCCTCTGGATGTACCGGAGCGACGACAACGTGCCTCTGGATGTACCGGAGCGACGGCAACGTGCCTCTGGATGTGCGCTAGCGACGACAACGTGCCACTGGACGGGCTGAGCGACAGAAACGTGCCTCTCGACGGGCCCCGCTCCCCGACGGGGCGGCCGTACATCCTGACGGCCGCCCCGTGCTCGTCAGGCCTCGGGCGTGACGTCGAAGCGGAAGCTCGTGGGACGGGCCGCCAGCACGTACTCCGGGAGCGGGGCCGGTCCGCACGCCGCCGAGCCCACACCTTGCAGCGCTGCCGAGAGCGTCACCCAGGTGAGGCCGTCACGGCGCAGCTGCGCGTCGTGCCCGGCCCGATCGAGCTCGGCCGAGGACCACGGGCGCACCGCGAGGCCGAGCGCCTCGGGCGCCACGACCCGCAGAGTCCTGGAGCCGGTGCGGATGTCCGCGCAGTGGGTATCGGCGCGGTTGCCGTTCTCCTGCGGGAACACGTAGGGCGTGTTCAGCTCCTCGATCCCGAGGTGCCACAGGGCCGTCGTGGTGCCGCCGCCGGTGTCGGGGTAGGACTCGTGCGGTCCGCGGCCCAGGAGGTCCACCGCGCCGGGCTCACCCTCGAGGGCGAGGGTCCATCCGATGCGGGGCAGCGGCAGGTCGGAGGGCCACGTCTCGTCCGGGACGACCGTGACCTCGACCGAGACGGTGGCACCGTCGCTCGTGAAGCGCTCGGTGAGATCCGCGCCGAGAGAAGTCCCGTCCACTCCGAGACGGCGGGTCACCGTGAGGCCGGCGTCCTCGACGTCGACGCCGACCGTGCGGGTGCGGGCGGCGTCGAGCCCGAGGCGCTTCCAGCGGACCTCGAGGGGGTTCTGGGTGAAGGCGCGCTCGTTGTCGACGGGCGCGCGCCACAGGTCCACCCCGGCGGTCTGCACCGCGAGCCCGCCGAGGCGCACGAGGCTGCCGAGCGCGTCGAACACGGCCGGCCCCAGGGTGATGGCGCCGTCCTCCCGCACGGGAGCGACCGGCTCGCCGGGGGTCGGCAGGGTCGCCGCCAGGCTCTCGTGGTCCACGTGGTCGGCGATCACGACCACGTGTCCGGCGGGCACCGGGCCATGCGTCTCGCGCGTCGTGACGCGCACGGTGGTCAGCGGCCCGTCGTGGGCGGGCAGCTCGAGGTCGGCCGTCGCCCCGGGTGCCACCGGGTCGACGGGGAGGTTCCGCCACGTGCGCTGGCCGTCGGTCGAGACCTCGACCGCGAGGTCCGCGGTGTCGGTGAACGCGCGACGGTTGGTCAGGCGGGCCCGGCCCGGCTCGACCTCGAGGCCGATCGGCGAGTACCAGTGCTTCATGTCGAGCAGGGCGGGCGATGGGGTCCGGTCGGGCAGCACGAGCCCGTCGGCCACGAAGTTCCCGTCGTGCAGGCGCTCGCCGAAATCACCGCCGTAGCCGTCGATCATGGTCCCGTCGGCGTCCCTCGTGACCAGGCCGTGGTCGATCCACTCCCAGATGAAGCCGCCCTGGAGGGCGGGGTAGCGCTCGGTCAGGGCGAAGTACTCGCGCAGGGACCCCGCGCCGTTGCCCATCGCGTGCGCGTACTCGATCCAGACGAACGGCTTGGTGAGCGCGGGCGGGTCCGACAGCGGGCGCCCCTCGGGGTCCACCCCCAGGTGCTCGAGCATGCCGCGCAGCTTCGTCGTGAAGGCCTCGCTCAGCTCGCGCCGGCCGATCTGCTCGGTCTCCTCGACGCTCGGGTACATGAGCGAGAAGACGTCCACGTGCTCGGCGAGGTAGTCCTGCTCGTAGATGACGGGCCGGGTCGCGTCGAGCTCGCGGACGCGCGCGATCATCGCCTCGGTGTTCGGACCCGTCGAGGCCTCGTTGCCGATCGACCACAGCACGATGCTGGGATGGTGGCGATCGCGATGGACGAAGCGGTCGGTGCGCTCGACGAGCGAGGCGGTGAAGCGCTCGTCGGCGGCGGGGCGCGCAGCCTTCCCGGACGGGTCCTCGCCCGTGTCGTCGGCGTGGAAGCCGTGGGCCTCGAAATCGCCCTCGCAGATCACGTAGAGCCCGGCCTCGTCGCACAGGTCGAGGAAGCGCTGGTGAGGCGGGTAGTGGGAGGTACGGACCGCGTTGACGTTGTGGCGCTTCATGAGGGCGATGTCCGCGTCCTGGTCGGCGAGGTTCTGGGTGCGACCGCCCCAGCGATCGACCTCGTGGCGGTTGACGCCGCAGAACACGATGCGCTCGCCGTTGACGCGGAGCACCTCGCCGTCGATCTCGATGCGTCGGAAGCCGAGGCGCAGCGCGACCGTCTCGATCGTTTCGCCCTCGTCGCCGAGAGCGGTCACGGTCGCGTCGTAGAGGCGCGGTGACTCGGCGCTCCACGGCGCGGGCGCGTCGACCGTGACGTCCTCGCCCGTCGCGGAGTCGATGCCCAGCTCGGGCACCCGGATCCGTGCCGCGAGCGGGGCGCCGTCCTCGCCGGTCGCGTCGATCCGCAGCGAGCCGTCGCACGTGGAGGGGTCGAAGTCGGCGGCGACGACGAGGTCGTGGATACCGCCGGCCGGGCGCAGCAGCAGGTCGACGCTGCGGAAGATCCCCGACGTCCACCACATGTCCTGGTCCTCGAGGTACGTGCTGACGCTCCACTGGTTCACGAGCACGTCGAGCGTGTGCTCGTCGCCGCCCGCGAGCAGCTCCGTCACGTCGAACTCCTGGGTCAGGCGGCTCCCGGCGGTCGTCCCCACCCGGGTGCCGTCGATCCACACGGTGCCGCACGAGTCGACGCCCTGGAAGCGCAGCAGCACCCGGTCGCCCTCGGCGATCCGCTCGCGCCACGTCGCGGGCACCGACAGATGGCGCGAGTACAGGCCGGTGGGGTTGTCGTCGGGCACGTGCGGCACGTCGAGCGGGATCGGGTAGACGACGTTCGTGTACTGCGGGGCGCCGAAGGGGTAGCCGTCGTCGAGGGCGCTGCGGCCGTCGCGTCCCTGCAGCTGCCACAGGCCGGGCACCTCGATGCTCGTCGGCTCGGCGAGGTCGGAGCCGTCTGCACGGTGCCCGAAGCGGAAGTCCCAGGTGCCGTCGAGGCTCAGCTCGGGCGCGTCGGAGTGCAGGTGCGCGCGACCGGGCAGGCGGTTCGCGCCCGCGGGCAGCGCCTCCCAGGGGCGGTCGTCGGCGGCGAGGGGGAGGACGGCGGACGTGCGGGCGGCGATGCTCACAGGGAGGGCTCCAGGGAACGAGTGGACGGATGGGCCGCAGACCACGCTATGCCAGGGAGCAGCCCGAGGACAGGGGAGGCCAGGAGCGGGGGCGATTGCGGACTCGACCGGTGGAGAGGACCGGTCGGCAGGATGGCGGAGGCGTGACGGAGGCGATCGGTAGACTCCCCGTTCGTGACGACGCCCGAGCCCACGCAGTGGACGAACCCGGTCAGCGACGCCGTGCGCGCCCGCAAGGAGGCGTACGAGCAGCTGCGCCGCATGAGCACGTGGCGCCTGCTGTCGGCGACCAAGGCTCCCGCCGTCCTGGCCATCCTGCAGGCCGTGTTCCCCGGCGGGGATCGGCGCCTGCCGCGCTCGGAGCTGGTGGCGCGCGTCGAGACGCACCTCGAGCTGCTGCGCGAGGACCGCGGCGCCTCCGACGGTGACGCATCGGGGATGCCCGCCGCGAGCGGCCGGACCGCCGCCGAGTACTGCGACACGTGGGTGCGCGAGGGGTACCTGACGCGGCGCGACGACCCGCAGCACGTCGAGACCACGTTCGAGCCCTCCCCGGCCACGATCGACGCGATCCAGTTCATCGTGTCGCTCGAGGAGCATCGGCCGACGACGACGGAGTCCCGTCTGCAGCTCGTGGTCCAGCAGTTCGACCGGCTCGTCCAGGAGACGGAGGCCGATCGCGACGTGCGCCTCGCAGGCCTCCAGGCCCAGCGGGCGCGCATCGAACGACAGATCCGGGAGCTCGCCGAGGGCGAGCTCATGCTGCCGAGCCCCGAGTCGTCGCTCGACCGTCTGCGCGACATCCTCCAGATCGCCTCGGAGCTGTCGGGCGACTTCCTGCAGTACCGCGAGGACCTGCGCGCGGTCGACCTGCACCTGCGCGAGCAGATCCTCGCGCCCGAGGGCTCGCGCGGCGAGGTCCTCGAGCAGCTCCTCGCGGGCGACGACCTGCTCGGTCAGTCGAGCGTGGGTCGCACCTTCACCGCGTTCTTCCGCATGCTCAACGACCCGGCGAGCAATCGCACCGCGCAGGAGGTCGTCGACCGTCTGCTCGAGCGTGATTTCGCGGCCTCGCTCACGCGCAGCGAGCGCGAACGCCTGGCCAACGTGTTCAGCGACCTGTACGAGCCGGCGCAGGAGGTCCTCGACGTCAAGACCGAGCTGTACCGCTCGCTCGCCCGCTTCGTGCGCAGCCAGGACTTCCGCCAGCACCGCGTGCTGCTGGACCTGCTGCAGGAGGCCCAGCACCTCGCGCTGGGCCAGAAGGACGAGATCTCCTCGCGCGCGCCGTTCGAGCTCGAGCTCGACCTGTCACGCGTGCAGCTCGCCTCGGTCTCCCAGCACCAGCTCAAGGATCCCACCGACCCGGGCGCCCCCGCCGAGGCCGAGGTGCACGATGCGACCACCCTGTCGGTCGAGGTGCTCGCCGATCTCGTGCGCACCAACGACATCGACATCGTCGAGCTCACCGGGCGCGTCAACGACGTGCGAGGGCGCGCGGGCCAGGCGAGCATCGGCGACGTCCTGCGCGCGCATCCCGCGAGCCAGGGCCTCGCGAGCGTGATCGGCCTGATGTTCCTCGCCACCCAGTTCGCGCAGTCGCGCGAAGGCACCACCGAGCTCGTGCGCTGGCATGAGTTCGACGGACGCGACTACGCCGCCCGCGTCCCGGCCTTCTTCTTCCTCGAGGACGTGCCGGTCGAGTAGCGGCGGGTTCTGGCGGTGGGGCGGCAGCTGGATCTGCGTCCACCGGTGCGTCTCCGTCGGTTTCCCGTCGAGTGGCGCATTTCTGTCGCTCCGCCGCATCGAGTGGTGCGTTCCTGTCGCTTCCGTGGGCCGACCGGCGCGTTGGCGTCGCTCTCGGCTCGAGTGCCGACGTTATCGTGCCGGTCGATGCCGCACGGGCGATGGCCAGGGCCGCAATGCGTATCGACCGACGCGTTTGTGGTGAACTTCTCGCGCCACGAGGTGCGTCCCCACCACTCTGGGAGATCGACGTCTGCAGTCGGGCCGCCATCCCTCATCGAATTCTGCGTCCTGGTCGTCACGGTGCGTGAATGGCGGCCCGGGCGCAGAGCCCGCTGTGGAGCCCCGTAGCCGGATATGCGGCGGGGGTCAGTCAGACAGGTCCGCCCAGGCCGCCCGCGCATCACGTCGCAACTGCTCGAGATCGGCACCGTACTCGCGCATGCGGCACCCGAGCCCATTGGGCTTGAGCGCGATGCCCTCCGCGTCCCAGTGCTCGCGCGCACGGACGCGGAGACCCGGCGACAGGTCCCCGGCGTGGCTCGTGACGCGCCACCACGGCACCGATGAGCCCCAGTCACGCATGATCCGGCCCGTGAGGCGCGGGCCGACGCCGGCGATCGCGCCGACCTGGCCGTAGGAGGCGACGCGACCGGGCGGGATCGCCTCGACCGTGCGCAGCACCCTCTCGATGGTCAGGTCGTCGAGTGCCATCGGGTCGGACGATCAGCCGCGCAGGTCCTCGTCGCGAGCGGCGTGGAGACCGCCGCGACGGCTCGGGTCGTCGTCACGAACGCCCTCGGTGCCGTCGGCGTGCGTACCCTCGCCGGTGTGCACCTCGCCGTCGCCGCCCCGATCCGCTGTCCGGTCGTCGCGGGCATCCTCGCGACGCGAGCGATCGACGGTGGCGTCACTCGCGCGCGCCTCCTGGTGGTCGGCGCCGTCGGTCTCGCGGCGACGGGCGGTCGCCTCGGCGTCACGATCGCGATCCGTCGTGGCGCCGTCGTTCGCGCCCGCCGCGGGACCACGCGAGTGTCGTGACGTGCCGTCAGGGTCGAGCTCGTCGGCCCGGCGCAGGCGCTCGTCGACACCGTCGCGCGCCTGCTGCGCGTCCGCGCGCTGCTCCTGAGCGACCTGCTGACGGCGTTCGGCCTCGAGCTTGGCCTTGTCGGCCTGCAAGGAGGACTCGCGGGCCTTGAGCTCGCGCTCCTGCACGTCGATCCTGTCGTGCGCCGCCTGCTCCCGCAGCTCGGCCGCTCGCCGACGGTCCTCCTCCTGCTGGGCTTTTCGACGCCGAGACGCGAGGACGGCACCGAGAATGATCAGAAGCACGATGATGACGACGGCGATCACGATGGCGGGGATGACCCACCCGGGAAGATTGTCCATGCTCAACTCCTCGTCGCGGCCCGGATCGCGGGCCTGGATGGCGTTTCCCGGCGCGCGGGGCGCCAGGGCGTATCCGCGATCTCACCAGATTTCCGTGTCCAGCGCCACACCCGGCCGGTCGGCCCGGTCGCCGTCGGTAAGGTGAGTCGGCGTGACCCCTGTGCATGAAGGCCTCCGCCCTGCCGCCGGCGACGACGACCGGCCCTCGGGCGCCGGCGCCGCCCTCGGACAGCTGACCGACGAGTCCCGTCGCGCGCTCGTCGCCCTCCTGCAGGGCCCGTTCATCGACGGCCGCAAGGACTCCTCCCGCTACACGCAGCTGCTCCGGGACCGGGCCGCGATCGAGGACCGCCTCGCCGACCTCTTCCTCGAGTTGGTCGTCGACGACGACGCGCAGGTCGCGTTCGTCCGCCAGAGCGAGGAGGATGCCGACGCCCCCAAGCTCCTGCGACGCCTCACGGGACTCAACCGGCTCGACTCCGTGCTCCTGCTGGTCCTGCGCCAGACGCTGCTGACCCAGTCCTCACGCGGACAGCGCGCGGTCGTCTCCGAGCGCGAGATCGAGCAATCGCTCGCGGCGTATCGGCGCACCGCCTCGACCGATGAGGCCGGGTTCGCCAAGGAGGTGCGCGCCTCGATCGCCAAGCTGCAGCGCGCGGGTCTGCTCGACGAGCAGGGCGACGCCTACGAGGTCTCGCCCGTGCTCCGCCTCATGATCGACCCGGACACCGCCCGCGAGTTCATCCGGCTCTACCGCGATGCCGGCGTCGCGCTCGAGGATCCGCGCGACGGCGACACCGACGACGCCGACGACGACGCCGACGCCGACGCCGACGACGGCGCGCCGAGCGCGGCCGGCTGAGCGACGCCTCGCTCGCGCCCCGACCGGCGGCGCTCACTGCCGGACGACGAGGTTCTCCGAGTCGATGAACCGGCCGATGGGGGAGGCGAGCGTCTCGATCACCTCGGCCACCTGGCCGGGTTGCATGATCGTCGACGGATCCTCGTCGGGGGCGAGCGTCCGGCGCAGCGCGGTCGCGGTGCGGCCGGGGGAGAGACAGACCACGCGCGTCCCGTAGATCGACAGCTCCTCGCGCATCACCTGGCTCATGTTGATCATCGCCGCCTTGGACGCCGAGTACGTGAGCCAGCCCGAGCGGCCCTTGATCCCGGCGGTCGAGGCGATGTTGACGATGAGGTCGAAGACGTTGCCGCGCTGCAGCAGGGACTGCACGAGGGTGAAGGGACCGTAGAGGTTGACCGCCATCGTCCTCTCGAAGTCCGCGAGCTCGATCTGCTGCAACGGCACGGGGTTGGTGTATCCGGCGTTGTTGACCACGAGATGGATCGTGCCGACCTCACGGTGGACGTCCGCGGCCGCGACGGCGAGCGCCTGCGGGTCGCCGACGTCGACGGCGCGCACGACGAGTCTCGTGCCGTGCGGATTGTCCTCACGCAGACGTTCGACCTCCGCACGGAACTCGTCGGACTCGCGCGCGAGCATCACGACCGTCGAGATGTCGTTGTCCTGCCGGAAGAACCGGCGAGCGGTCTCGAGCCCGATGCCGCGAGAGGCGCCCGTGACGAGCGCTGTCCTAGTCATCCTCAGCCTCCTCGTGGTGCAGGAGGAACCCCGCGAGCCGCAGGTCGGTGGGCGTGGTCACCTTGAAGTTGTCGTCGGCGCCGTCGATGAAGTGGACGGGGAAACCCATGTCGGCCACGAGCGTGGCGTCCTCCGTGTACTCCCGCTGCTGCGCGAGCGCCCTGGCGTGAGCGGTCGCGAGGTCGGCCTTGAGGAACTTCTGCGGGAGCTGCACGTTGCGCAGCCGCGACCGGTCGAGGGAGCCCACGACGGCGGTCGTGACCGGGTCCACGGGAGCGACCGTGAACGGGATCGGCGCCATCAGGGAGACGTTGTCGAAGGCGGAAGCGGCGAGCGCCTCGAAGTCGGTCTCGCGCACGAGGGGACGCGCCGCCTCGTGGATCATGACGCGCTCCTGCGTGCAGTGCGGGAGCATCGCGGCCACTGAGGAGTGGCGGCTCTCGCCGGCCTCGACGAGCGTGACGGGGGTCGAGACGGCGTACGCGCCCAGGATGCCCTCGACGTCCGCTCGGTAACCCGGCGGGAAGTTCAGGACGATCTCGGTGATGGGCTCGAAGGCGTCCGCGACGACGAGGGAGTACACGAGGATGGGGATCCCGCGCAGCTTGAGCAGCTGCTTGGGCTCCCCGGCCCCGACGCGCGTGCCCACCCCGCCGTTGAGCAGCATGAGGGAATACATGGGGCCTCCTCAGCCTTCCCGGGCGTACTGGTCGAGCACGTCCCCGATGGGTCCGTCGGCCCGCAGCGCGCCCTCGCGCAGGTAAAGGCCGCGAGAGCAGAAACGCCGCAGGTCGCCGTCCTTATGGGAGACCAGGAAGAGCGTGCGGTCCTGATCGAGCAGCTCTGCCATGCGGTCGTAGCACTTGTGGCGGAACGCCTTGTCCCCGACGGCCAGCACCTCGTCTACGAGCAGGATCGGCTCGTCGAGCTGCGAGATCACGGAGAACGCGAGACGCACCTTCATGCCCGAGGAATAGTGGCGGAAGGGGGTGTCGAGGAAGTCCCGCATCTCCGCGAACTCGACGATGTCGTCGAACTTCTCGTCGACCGCCGCCTTGGGCATCCCGTGCAGTCCCGCGGCCAGGTAGATGTTCTCGCGCCCGCTCAGGTCCGGGGCGAAGCCGCCGGTGATCTCGATCAGGGGGGCCACGCCGGCGCGCACGGCCACCTCGCCCTCGTCGGGCAGGAGCACCCCGGCCACGATCTTGAGCAGCGTCGACTTGCCCTGCCCGTTGCGCCCGATCACGCCGACGGCCTCGCCCGGGTGGACGTCGAAGCTCACGTGGCGCAGCGCCCAGAAGGAGTCGCGGGCCGAGCCCGACCGGCGCAGCAGCAACTCGCGCAGCCCCTTGTCGGGGCGCCCCCGGGAGAACTCCACGCCGACATCGGCGATGGAGATCACGGCGGTGTCCGTCGCTCGAGCAGTCGGCATCAGATCTCCTTGAGGACGGCGCGTTCCATCCGCATGAACGCGAACCAGCCGACCGCGAGAGTGACGGCGGCGATCACGGCGGCGATGGCGATCACCTGATAGTTGGTGGCCACCGGGAAGAAGCCGGCGCGATAACACTGCATGATCCCGGTGACGGGATTGAGCTCGTAGAGGATCTTGAGGGCCCCGGGCATCGAGGCGCCCATGACGTCGTCGAAGCTGTAGATGATCGGGGAGGCGTAGAAGAGCGCGCGGTTGACCAGACGGATGACCGGCTCGGTGTCGCGGAACAGCATGGTGATGGGCGCGAGCAGATAGCCGAGCCCCAGCAGCAGGGTCAGCTGGATCACGAGGCCGATCGGGATGAGCAGCAGGCGGAGGTTGAAGTCGGGCCGGTACACGAGCATGAACAGCACGAAGACGGGGACCGAGAAGAGGAACTCGACGGTCATCGCGCCGACCGAGCGCAGCACCCAGATCTGTCGTGGCAGGGCGGTCGAGGCGATCAGGCGCCGCTGGGAGCGCAGGGCCTTGGACCCCTCGGTCAGACCCGTCGTGAACCACATCCATGGCAGCAGGCCCGACAGCAGGAAGACGATGTAAGGGTCCTCGCCCACGCTGCGGTGGAAGATCACGGTGAACACGAACCAGTAGATGATGCTCATCAGCAGCGGTTCGAGCACCGACCACAGGTAGCCGAGGACCGAGTCGGCGTAGCGCACCTTGAGGTCTCGGCGGATCAGGATCCAGAGCGTGCGACGGGTGCGCCACAGCTCGCGGACGATCTCGGGTGTCGTGCGCTTCCGGCCGGCCACGAAGGAGGTGCGGGGGGAGCTCACGCGCGATTCGACCTCTCGTCCTCCTCGTGGGCCCGGATCCGGGCCCACTCCCGATCACGCAGCTCGGCCAGCTCCTGGCAGGCCTGAAGGAAACGTGCCAGGGACGCCCCCGCTCTGGTGTCCCCGAGATAGTACTCGGTGAGGGCGCGTCGCCTCTCGCGCGTGGGGTCGTCGGAGATCTGGGCGAGCGCGAGCGGGCCGGCGCGGTGGGCGTCGCCGACGGGGAGGCGGGGCACGACGCGCAGCAGCTCGGTGCCCGCGTCGCGGGTCGACGGGGCGGCGGGCTCGGTCACGAGCAGCGGCTTGCCGGTGGCCAGCCAGTCGTTGGCCACCGCCGACACGTCGCACACGAGCAGGTCGGCCGCCGCGAAGTCCTCGGCGAGCGAGCGTCCCTCCGAGACCCGGTGCCCGGTCGGTTCGAGGAGGCGGCGCAGCTCGGCATCGGCCTCGCCGTGGTCGGCCAGGCGCACACCCGTGAGCGGGTGGGGCCGATAGATCACGTGGAGACCGGCGTCCATGAGCGACCGCACGAGCGTCGTGCCGTGCGTGGGCAGGGAGCTGTAGGCGACGCTCGCGTGGCCGCCCTCCCAGGTCGGGGCGTACAGCACCACGGGACGACCGTCGGCGGGGCGCCCGGTGGGCGCTGGCGCGGGATCGGTGTCGAGGCCGGGACGCCCGACGGGGATGCAGCGCGAGGCGGCATCGAACAGCGCCGTGTAGCGGGTGAAGCGGTCGACGGCCGCCTGGCCCGCGACGAACGAGAAGTCGTAGGCCTTGACCTGGTTGGAGACCGAGACGCCCTTGTCGGAGTCGCCGTGCAGCAGGGAGATGTGGATCGCCGACCGGGTGCGCAGGGCGATCGTGTTCAGCGGGTTGTAGTTGACGTAGAGGAGCAGCCGGGTGCCGCTGCGATCGATCAGGCCGTCGAGCGTGGCATCGCGCGCGATCGTGACCACGGGGACCTCGATGTCCCCGCGGATCGTCCGCGCGACGCGGGAATCCATGCACACGATGGTCAGCCCCCGCGCGCGATGCAGCTCGACGAGCGGCCCGTACCATCCCCGCAGCTGGTAGAGGCTGTCCGCGGTGTCGGCGAAGAAGAGGACGGCGTCGCCGTCGAGGGTGGCCTCGGTGAGGCGGTCATCGTCACCGAGGCCGTCGGGCGTCCCCCCGGGCAGCAGGCCGTACCGGCGCAGGACCCGTCCGCCGAGACTGCGGACGCGCCGCTTCAGCGAGTTGTCACGAGGCGGCATGGGCGCTCTCCCTCGTCGGCGTGACCTCACGCTCGGGCAGGTGGGCGGCGAAGATCGGCTGCCAGGCGTCGACCGTGGTGCTCGGTCCGAGCGCCCGGCGGTACCGGCGGCCGAGCGAGCGCCAGCGCAGCGCGAGCAGCAGATGCTGGCGCGCCGTACGCCGCAGCAGGGCGCGACTGCGGCGGCCGTCCACGGCGAACGCGCCCACCGCGCGTCCCTTCCTGGTCGCCATGAGGACCGCGTCGGCGCCCATGGTCGCGCGCCATGTGACCTTCTTCGGGCGCAGAGAGAGCACGAGGCGCGGGCTACGGCGCGGGCGGAGTACACCGGCGATCGCCCGCAGCGTGGCCGACACCGGGTGGAGCGGCGTGGTACGGGTGGCGGTGAGCGCGGCGGTGAGGGCGGCATGCTCGCGCTCGAAGGTGTCGACGATCCTCTGTCCCTCTGCCCGGGCATGGGCGAGATCGCGTCCGAGCCAGCCGTCGGGGCCCGCGCTGAAGGCGTCGATCCCCGCGGCCCAGAGCGCGGCCGTGAGGTGATGGCCCGACAGGATGTGCTTGACCTGGTGCGCGAACGAGGAGGTGATCACGCCGCGCGGAGCCCCGTAGGCGGCCGCGGTCGCGAGCCGGTTGCGATGCAGCACGCGGGCGGTCCAGGTCATCTGGGTGGCGCGGGCGCCCCACGTGGGGTGGTGCACGCTCGCCCCCGGGAGCACGACGATGTCGTAGCCGTGCCGCGCCGCTCGCATCCCGTACTCGGCGTCGTCCCACTTGAGGAAGTACGGGGCGGACAGCCCGAGCTCGGCGACCGTGCCGGGAGGCAGCAGGGTTCCCCACCAGCCGGTGTAGTTGGCCGGTCGGCGCAGCCGCAGGAAGCCCCACTCCTCGGGCGTGGTGTCGGCGAGATCCACGGTGCCCTTCATGCCGTCGGCGGCCGTCCACCAGAACGCTCGCGGGCGCACGGCCTCGGCGTGCGAGACGAGTCGGGTGGGCCGCTCCGCCGAGAGCATGCCCGTGCCGACGATGGTGGGTCGGGTGGCGAGCGCCTGATACGTGAGCATCCGTCGCAGCGCCTCCTCGCTGATCACGGCATCGTCGTCGGACAGCAGCACGGCGTCCTGCTCGCGGCGGCGGGACTCGAGCATGCCGCGGGCGTAGCCGCCGGAGCCCCCGAGGTTGGGCTGTGTGATGAGCTCGACCTTGGACGAGGAGCGGGCAAGGCGAGTGAAGCGCGCATCGTCCTGGAGGGTGGCGCCCTGGTCGATCACGAGGACGCGCGCGACGCAGTCCATGCGGTCGAAGCGCCGGGCCTGGGTGGTCGCGTCGCGCTCGCGGCGGAACGTCGGCATGACGACCGTGACGGAGGGCGCGCGCACCACCGCCTCCACGGTCCAGCGCACCGTCCCGAGTTCGGCTCCCTCGAACCAGTACCACTCGCATGCGTCCTCGTCGAGGACGAGCTCCACCTCGCGCGCCGGACTCGCGACGAGGCGGCGTCGGTCATCGCGAGCCCCGAGCAGGCGCGCACCGTCCCCGTCGACGGTCGCGCGCACGGTCGCGCCGGGCAGCACTCTCCGCCACGAAGCGGCGCAGAAGGCCTGCTCCCAGTAGAAGCCGTCGGAGTCGCCGTCGCTCTCCTGGAGGAGCAGGCGCGAGGGGCGAGTGGGGTCGGCGGGCGGCATGTCAGGTCACCCCGGGGATCTCGAAGGTGGAGGCGTCCGGGAAGCGGCGGCGGAGGAACCCCCGCACCAGACGGTCGATGGTGGCGGCGTCGAGCTCCGGGTCGGACTCGTTGAGACAGAAGGTCTGGAGCAGGTCGCGGTCGCGGTACAGGCGCTCCAGCTCCGATGCCGCGGTGACCCGACCGACGTCGACGTAGCGGTAGCGGATGCCGTGAGTGACGGCCCGTGCGGTGGCGAAGGCGTAGTTCAAGTGCAGCGCTCCGGCCAGCGTGACGTCCGAGATGCGGCGGAACGTCGAGCTCCGGGTGGCGGTGACGATCTCGGGCCACCGTTCCTCGATCTCGTTCGCGACGGACCGTTGAAGCGGGTACGGCACGTGGAACAGCTTCCGGCTCACACGCCGCCCGCATACCTCCTGCACGAGGGTGCGCGCATTCTTGCCCGCGGAGTCGGAGGCCGACTCCTCGACCAGCGGTGCGCCCGGCCCCACCTGAGCGCGAGACAGGAACATCGATGCGATGCCGTTGGCCGCGAAGAAGAGGCTCGGCTCGACGGGCGAGGACAGGAACATGTCGTCGTTGAAATACAGGAAGTGCTCGGAGAGCCCCTCGATCCGATGGAGGTTCGCCTCGATCGCGTGGGAGTTGTAGGTGGGCAATGACGAGCCGGCCGGGGCGATCTCCGTGTGGTCGACCATGCTCACGCGCGGGTGGTCTGCACGCAGCCAGGCCGGACGCTGGCGGTCGGTGACGATGTAGACGTGGCGCACCCACGGGGCGTACTGCTCGATCGAGCGCAGGGAGTAGCGCAGCTCGTCGTGGTCGACGAAGCGGAGATCGGCCGCGGCGCCCTCGGTGAGCTGTTCGCCTGCGAAGGCCTCCACGCTCGCACGCTTGCGTGCGAGCCACTCCGAGTCGGTGCCGTCCACCCAGGTGTAGACGACGTCGATGGGGAAGGTCACCTCGAACAGCGTGGGATCGGTGACCGCCGCGAGAGCCGTCTCGCCCGTGCTGCCTCCCGCGGTGGCGGGGGCGGACCCGTCGGAGGGGACGCCGTCGGACCCCGCGCCGCCTCCATCGCTCGACGTGATGGCGCTGAAGGCCTCGGATGCGAGAAGGCCGGTGCGGGAGTTCCAGATGGGCGGTGCGAAGAAGCCCTCGGCGGTCGGCGTCCACCGCTCGAGGCGTACCGCGCTCTCGAAGCCGTATCGCCGGATGATGGCGTTCGCGTGCCGCGACACGGCGGGGACGAGCACGTGCACCAGAGGGCTTCGATTGATCCGCTCGTCGTCGGGGGACGGTGAGTACGCCACACGGGAGGCATGAGTCCCGGGCGTGCCGGGCCCGAGCAGAGGGCTCAGATCGGACTTTCGCAGCGCGTCGACGGCGCGCGACCAGTCCGTGTCACGCAGCGCGATGCAGTGCGGTCCTCCCGCGACCGGGGGAATGCCCACGAAGGGAACGCCGGTGGTGCTCAGCACGTTCTCCACCTCGGCACGAACCTGGGTGCGGTAGTCGTCGGGCGCCATGAGCGGCACCGCGCGAGCAGGGAGACTGCGGCGCGGGAACGGGGCGACCGCGTCGAAGTCTGCTCGGTGAGGTGACGCACCGCTGATCAAGCGGTCATGCGCCCGCAGGGACCGTGTGAGGAGGTCACGCCGCACTGTCGCCGCCACCAGCGACTGCGCGTGCAGAGCGCGCCTGAACGTCTTGTTCATGCGAACACCCCGCGTCGTCGAGCAGACCACAGCCAATCTGCCGCCCGGATGTGGTGGAGCGTCGTCCTCACTGGCTACTCGTTCTCCTCGGGGACTTGACATCGGCGTCCTCGTCGACGCCTCGGGGCCGACGGACGTCTCCCGCCCTGTGGCCGTGCACGTCATGCCTCGTCTGCCGTGCAGAAAGCTGAACGAAAGGTTACATGAAAGGAAACTTAACCTGGGAGATTCCGGGGCGTGTCGGGTAGGGTTGCCGCCCGTGGTGGGATTCCGACGGTTCGCAGCGCACGCGTGGAGAGGTGATGTTCATCGTGGTCTCGCCCGCCGTGCTCGCTCCGTCCTGCCGGCACCTGAGGATGGATCGGTCCGCATCGGCCCCGGGCTGCAGCGAGCCGCACTCGTGGAGACGTCCGACGTGCACGCTCTGCGCCGTCGCGCGCTGAGCGAGGTACTCGAATGCCTCGAAGGACTCGACGTGATCGTCGGACCTGATGTCGCCCACTACCCGTGGCGCCTCTCCGTCCGGGCCGAGGACCGGGATGCCATGACAGCGGCCCTCGAGGACCTGGACGGCTCCTGGGCGCGAGGGAGCGTCCCGGGCGGATCCGGCGTCCGCCTGCGCCACCACGTCGCCATCGGACGGGAACGCGTTGCGGCAGGAACCGCCCTCGACGTGCACCTCGACGTCATGTCCCGCGAGGGAGACGCCTACCTCTCCCGAACCCTGGGTGCCTTCTCCCGCGTGCCCGCCGCGCGGTGGGAGACCCTCGCGGCGCGCAGCCGGCCGAGGAGGGCCGTGGAGGCCGTGGCCCCCGAGCCCGGCGTGCCGATCGATGTGGTCTACACCTGGGTGGACGGCGCCGATCCCGCCTGGCGGCGTCGGCGAGAGGCCGCCCTGACCGAGGTCACATCGGGAACGGCACCGCCCCCGCACCCCACCGCCGTCGACGCGGCGCGCTTCGCGAGCGGCGAGGAGCTGCGGCACTCCCTGCGCTCCCTCCACCAGTTCGCAGGGTGGGTGCGGACGATCCACCTCGTGACCGACCAGCAGATCCCCTCGTGGCTCGACGCCGAGCACCCGCAAGTCCACGTCGTGGACCACGAGACACTGCTCGGCGCGAGCCGCTTCAACTCCCATGCGATCGAGGCCGCCCTCCACCGGATCCCCGGTCTCGCCGAGCACTACCTGTACCTCAACGACGACGTGTTCTTCGGGCGCGTCGCCCACCCGAGCGATTTCTTCGCATCCGTGTACGTGGCACGGTTCTTCCCCTCGGACCTCCCCATCGACCCCGGCCCGGCGACCGCTGAGGACCTGCCACTCATGGCCGCGGCGAAGAACGGGCGCGACCTCATCGCCCGCCGTTTCGGCCAGACGGTGGGCACGAGGATCCGTCACACGGTGCACCCGCAGCTGCGGAGCGTGTGCGAGCAGATCGAGGAGGAGAACCCGGAGGCTGTCGAGCGGACCCGCTCGGCAGCATTCCGCTCGCCCACCGACATCTCGATGGCCGCCTCCCTCCACCACTGGTACGCGCACGCCCTCGGCAAGAGTGCCGCGAGCCCCCTCAGCTATCGCTACGTCGACATCGACGCGCCCGGAGCGCCCCAGGTGCTCGACGCGATCCAGTCCCGACGGCAGTACGACACGTTCTGCCTGAACCAGGAGTCGACCGCGGCTGGGAGCGCAGCCGCCCAGCGCGAGATGACGCGCTTCCTCGCGCGCTACTTCCCGCATCCCGCGCCGTGGGAGCGTCGAGGCAGCGCGCTGAGCACCGCCGATGGGCAGGGGCATGATGAGGCGTGAGGTGCACGGTGTGCGCCGTGCCGCCGGCAGCGCGGTGAGGCGTGTCCGAGATCTGCTCGACCGAAGACCGCAGGTCGCCCAGCGCCGCGTGGAGATCGAGATGACCCTGGACGGAGCTGGTCTGCTCAGCTGGCGCGCCCGTGCAGGGGCTGACCCGCAGCCCGAGGCGCTCGTCCTGACCTCCGTGCAGGCGACGGCACCCGAACCATCGACGCGTCTCAAGGAGGACGGTCCAGCTCACGGCCGGCTCGAGCTCGATGGGTTGCGCCCTGCCCGGTACGACATCTTCGTCGCGACCGCGGAGGGCGAGCTCCCCGTCTCCGTCACGACCTCGACCGACGAGCGCGGCACCCGCAACGTCGGCCATACCGCCGATGGAGGCCAATGGCGGGTCGAGGACCGCCGCGACACCGGGGCGGCCCTGGTCCACCGCTCCGCGGGCGCGGTCGGTCCCGGGGCCCAGGCTGTCGACGCAGCGCTCGGGATCATTG
>DAMDHZ010000061.1:0-20111 GCA_032101665.1 Brachybacterium sp.
AGGAGTCATAACCGATCTCGCGGATCGTGTCACGCACGATCCGGGCGACGTCGCTGTAGCCGCTCGTGCGGACCTCGCCCGCCACGTGCACGAGTCCCGTCGTCACCATGGTCTCGACGGCCACGCGCGCGTCGCGGTCCTGGCGCAGCATGTCGTCGAGGATCGCGTCGGAGATCTGGTCGCAGATCTTGTCGGGGTGGCCCTCGGTCACGGACTCGGACGTGAACAGGCGCAGGGAACCCCGGGAGGTGCTCGTGGAGGTCATGCCTGTCAGCGTACGTGGCCCCGCCGACGCACGACCTCGTCGAGCACGGCGTGTGAGACGACGGACTTGTCACCCGCGGCGCTCCGCACGATCTCCCCGCTCGCGTCGAGGATGGTGACGTCGTTGGCGGCGGCGCCGAACACGCCCGCGCTCACGTCGTTGAAGACGAGCAGGTCGGCCCCCTTGGCGCGCGCCTTGGCACGGGCGTGCTCGAGGGGCGCCGTGGACTCGTCGCCCGTCTCCGCGGCGAAGCCCACGATCACGTCGGGGGCGGCGGAGGGCCCGTCGCGGCGTGCGCCGACGCTCGTGGCCAGGATGTCCTCGGTGCGGACGAGCTCGAGGACGGGCACGTCGTCCTCCCCCGTCTTCTTGATCTTCGCGGCGGCACGGGAGGCGGGCGCGAAGTCGGCGACCGCGGCGGCCATGACGAGGACGTCGGCCCGGGTGCGCTCGGCGGCGACGGCCTCGGCGAGCTCGGCGGCCGAGCCCACGTCGAGGCGACGCGCGCCCGGCGGGGAGGGCAGCTCGACGTTCGCGGCGACCAGGGTGACCTCGGCACCGCGCACGAGGGCGGCCTGCGCGAGAGCCAGGCCCTGGCGCCCCGAGGAGTGGTTGGCGATGAAGCGCACGGGGTCGATCTGCTCGTGCGTGCCGCCCGCGGTCACGAGCACGTGCGCGCCCTCGAGGTCGCGCACGGGGGTGCCGGTCTCGGTGCTGGGGGCGGTGACGGCAGCGAGGGCCGCGCCGAGGATCGCGTCGGGCTCGGGCAGACGGCCGGGGCCGGAGTCGGGACCGGTCAGGCGCCCGCTGTCGGGATCGAGCACGGTCACGCCGCGGGCGCGCAGCACGGCGACGTTCTCGACCGTGGCGGGGTGCTGCCACATCTCGGTGTGCATGGCGGGCACGACGACGACCGGGCAGCGTGCCATGAGCGCGGTCGCGGTGAGCATGTCGTCGGCTCGGCCCAGGCGCAGGCGTGCGAGCAGGTCCGCGGTCGCGGGCGCGATCACGACGAGCTCGGCGTCCTGGCCGACGCGCACGTGGGCGACCTCGTCGACGTGCTCGAAGACGCTCGTGAGCACGTCCCGGTGGCTGAGCGCCTCCCAGGTGGCGGCGCCGACGAAGGCGAGGGAGGCGGGCGTGGGGATCACGCGCACCTCGGCCCCGGACGCGACGAGGCCGCGCACGACGTGCGCGGCCTTGTATGCGGCGATCCCACCGCCGACGCCGAGGACCGCGCGCACTCCGGCGAGCGGGGAGTCGGCAGCGGTCATCGGGGGATCAGAAGGTGAAGTCGGTGGCCGGGGCCTCGGGGGCGTCGTCACCGAGCTCGAGGGGCGCGGGAGTGGGAGCGGCCGGCTCGTCCTCGGAGATCTCGTGGGACTCGAGCAGCCTCGCGTCGATCTCGCGCAGCGCGATCGAGAGCGCCTTCTCCTGGTTCTCGACGTCCACGAGCGGGCCGACGTGCTCGAGCAGGCCGTCGCCCTGGAGCTGGGCATAGTAGGCGTTGATCTGGCGAGCGCGCTTGGCCGCGTACAGGACGAGGGCGTACTTCGAGTCGACGGTCTCGAGCAGATCGTCGATCGGCGGGTTCGTGATGCCCTCGGGCTGGGCGACGGTTCCGGACACGGGGGTCCCTTCCGGTAGACGGTGGCGTGCGACGGTCCAGCCTACGCCCTGCCCGCCTCTCCGGCGAGGGGCACCGTAGCGCCCCCGCGTGAGATCGGGCACCCGGCAGCGCTCAGGCGGCCGGCCGGTCGACGCCGATCACGTGCGCGAGCTCGTCGGTCGCGCGGTCCACCTCGTCGTTGACGATCGTGAGGTCGAACTCGGACTCGGCGGCGAGCTCGAGCCGGGCGGTCGCGAGTCGACGCTCGCGCTCCTCGGCGCCCTCGGTGCCGCGGCCCACGAGCCGCCGGACCAGGGTCTCCCAGTCGGGCGGGGCGAGGAACACGAAGCACGCCTCGGGCAGGGTGCGGCGCACCTGGCGGGCGCCCGCGAGATCGATCTCGAGCAGCACGGGGCGCCCCTCGCGGCGGGCCCGCTCGACCTCGGCGCGCGGAGTGCCGTAGCGGTGGCGGCCGTGCACGACGGCCCATTCGAGCATCATGCCCGTCCGGACCATGCGCGTGAACTCCTCGTCGGAGACGAAGTGGTAGTGCACGCCGTCGATCTCCCCGGGCCGGGGAGCGCGGGTGGTCGCGGAGACGGACAGCCAGATCTGGGGATATCGGCGGCGGATGGCCGCGGAGACGGTGCCCTTGCCCACCGCGGTGGGCCCGGCGAGCACGGTCACCGGGGACGGCGCGCGCCGCTGCGTCGAGGCGGGGGTCACTCCGAGAAGTGGGCGATGAGCTTCTCGGCCTGGTGGGAGCCGAGACCGCGGACCTTGCGCGAGGGGGAGATGCCGATCTCCTCCATGATCTGCTGGGCCTTGACCTTGCCCACCCCCGGGAGGGACTCGAGCAGCGCCGTCACCCGCAGGCGGCCGATGACCTCGTTGTTCTCGGCCTCCTCGATGACCGAGCGGATCTCCTCGCCGCGGCGGCCGGTGGAGTCCTTCAGACGGGCCTTGACGGCCGCGCGCTCACGGCGGGCCTCGGCGGCCTTCTGCAGCGCCTCGGCGCGTTTCTCGGGAGAAAGAGGAGGGAGGGCCACGGTGATACCTCGCTGTTCGTCGAGCGGTGCGTCGGGCGGTCGGGTCCGCGGGTGCGGAGCCGGGTGTGGGATGACTCTAGCGCGTTGAGCGGCGCAGATACATGTGGAGGGCCGAATTCGGGGCCTCGGCCGGGTGCGCTCAGCGGTACCGCTCGGAGAGCGCGTCGGCCGCCGCACGCAGCGCGTCGACGTCGGGGCCGGCCCCGAGGAGCGCACGCGAGACGGAGACGAGCACGCGTTCGGCGGCGCCGGCGAAGACGGCGTCCCGCTCGGCGAGCCCCGCACCCTGGGCGCCGAAGCCCGGGGCGAGCAGGGGCGCGCGGCCCGCCGCGAGGTCGATGCCGAGATCCGCGGGGGCGGTGCCCACGGTCGCGCCGACCACGAGGCCCACGCTCCCCCACTCGGGGGCATCCGCGTTCTCCGCCTCGACGAGCTCGACGATCCTGCGAGCCACGGCGGTGCCGTCGGCCTCGCGGGCGTGCTGGACCTGGGCGCCGTCGGGGTTGGAGGTCAGGGCGAGCACGAACACGCCCTTGCCGTGCTCGGCGGCGAGGTCGAGCGCGGGCCGTAGCGAGCCGACGCCGAGGTAGGGGCTCGCGGTGATCGCGTCGGCCTCGAGCGGGGCGCCCGGGCGCAGGTGCGCGTCGGCGTACGCACCCATGGTCGAACCGATGTCACCCCGCTTGACGTCGAGGATGGTCAGGACGCCCCGGTCCCGGGCCTCGGCGAGCAGGTCCTCGAGAGCGGCGACGCCGCGCGAGCCGTGGCGCTCGAAGAACGCGGACTGGGGCTTGATGGCAGCGACGTGCCCGTCGACGGCCTCGAGCACGGCCTCGCCGAGGCGACGGACGCCGTCGGCGTCGTCGGGCAGACCCCAGGCGGCGAGGAGCTGGGCGTGCGGGTCGATCCCGGCGACCACGGGGCCGTGGGCGGTGACGGCCTCGCGCAAGCGGACGCCGAACGGGGCGCTCATGCCATCTCTCCCACGGCGTCCGCGGCGCGCTGGGCGACGAGCCGCGCGACGTGGTCCTGCAGGCTCGTCACGGCGAACGGCCCTTCCGGGAGCGCCTCGATGGCCTGGACGGCGGCCTGGAACTCCTGGAGCGTCGTGATCATGGGCACGTCGACGCTCGTCGCCGCGGCGCGGATCTCGTAGCCGTCGTGGCGGGCGGAGCCGCCCGAAGGGGTGTTGAGGATCAGCTGGATGTCGCCGCGCTCGATCGCGTCGATGACGGTCTCGCCCTCGGTGACCTCCGAGGCCTTGCGGATGACGCTGCACGGGATCCCGGAGCGGCCGAGCACCTGGGCGGTGCCGGCGGTCGCGAGGATCTCGAAGCCGAGCTCGGCGAGGCGCGCGACGGGGAGCACGACGCCGCGCTTGTCGCCGTCGGCGACCGAGACGAACACGCGGCCCGCGCTGGGCAGCCCCTGGCCCGCGATCGCGAGCTGGGACTTCGCGAAGGCGCGTGGGAAGGTCGCGTCGAGCCCCATCACCTCGCCCGTCGAGCGCATCTCGGGGCCCAGCAGCGAGTCGACGCTGCGCCCGGTCGCGGTGCGGAAGCGCTTGAAGGGCAGCACGGCCTCCTTGACGGCGATGGGCGCGTCGGACGCCAGGTCCATGCCGTCGCCCGCGGCGGGCAGGATCCCCTCGGCACGCAGCGCGGCGATGCTGCGCCCGGCCATCACGAGGGCCGCGGCGCGAGCGAGCGGCACCCCGGTGGCCTTGGACACGAACGGCACGGTACGCGAGGCACGCGGGTTGGCCTCGAGCACGTAGAGGATGCCCTGGGCGAGCGCGAACTGGATGTTGAGGAGGCCGTGCACGCCCACACCGCGGGCGATCGCCTCGGTGGACCGGCGAATGCGGTCGCACACGGCGTCGGACAGCGAGACGGGCGGCAGGGTGCATGCCGAGTCGCCGGAGTGGATGCCGGCCTCCTCGATGTGCTCCATGATCCCGCCCACGAACAGCTGCTCGCCGTCGAACAGGGCGTCGACGTCGATCTCGGTCGCGGTGTCGAGGAAGCGGTCGATGAGGATGGGCGCCTCGGCGCGGCCGCCGTCGGGGAGGTTGCGTCCGACGTAGTCGACGAGGCCCTCCTCGTCGTACACGATCTCCATGCCGCGTCCACCGAGGACGTAGCTGGGGCGCACGAGCACGGGGTAGCCGACATGGGCGGCGACCTCGCGCGCGTCCTCGAGGGCCCACGCGGTCCCGTACGGCGGGGCCGGCAGGTCGGCGCCCGCGAGCACGGAGCCGAAGGCCCCGCGGTCCTCGGCGGCGTCGATCGCCCGCGGGGAAGTGCCGATGACGGGCAGCCCCGCGTGCTCGAGGCGTGCCGCGAGCGAGAGCGGGGTCTGCCCGCCGAGCTGCACGATGACGCCCGCGACGGGGCCGGCCGCCTTCTCGGCCTCGTACACCTCGACGACGTCCTCGAAGGTGAGCGGCTCGAAGTAGAGCCGCGAGGCGATGTCGTAGTCGGTCGAGACGGTCTCGGGGTTGCAGTTGATCATGACGGTCTCGTAGCCGAGCCCGCCGCGCTCCTCGGGCAGGGAGAGGGCGACGGCGGCGTGGACGCACGAGTAGTCGAACTCGATGCCCTGACCGATGCGGTTGGGGCCCGAGCCGAGGATCAGCACGGCGGGCCGCTCACGCGGCTCGACCTCGCTCTCGGCGTCGTACGCCGAGTAGTGGTACGGGGTCTTCGAGGCGAACTCGGCGGCGCACGTGTCGACGGTCTTGTAGACGGGGTTGACGCCGAGCGCCTCGCGCACGCCCTTGATCACGTCGCCGTGGACGCCTCGGAGCTGGCCCAGCTGGTCGTCGGAGATGCCGTGCCGCTTGGCGCGCCGGAGCAGGGCGGCGTCGAGCACGTCGGCCTCGCGGACGTCCTCGGCGATCTCCGCGACCAGCAGCAGCTGGTCGAGGAACCAGCGGTCGATCGCGGTGGCCTCGTAGAGCCGCTCGATGAGGGCGTCGGGGTCCACGGCGCCGGCCGCGGCGGCGCGCAGCACGCGCGAGATCGAGACCAGGCGTCCGTCGGTGGGGGTGCGTGCCGCGTCGATGAGCGCGTCGATCTCGTCGGCGTCGGGCACGTCGCCCGTGTAGTCGACGACCGCGGAGCGCACGTCGAGGGATCGCTGGGCCTTGCCGAGGGCCTCGGTGAAGGAGCGGCCGATGGCCATCGCCTCCCCCACGCTCTTCATGGTCGTGGTCAGGGTCGGGTCCGCCGCGGGGAACTTCTCGAAGGCGAAGCGGGGGATCTTGACGACGACGTAGTCGAGGGTCGGCTCGAAGCTCGCGGGCGTGGTGCCCGTGATGTCGTTGCGGATCTCGTCGAGCGTGTAGCCGATGGCCAGGCGCGCGGCGATCTTGGCGATCGGGAAGCCGGTGGCCTTCGAGGCGAGCGCCGAGGAGCGCGAGACGCGCGGGTTCATCTCGATCACGACGGTCCGCCCGGTCTCGGGGTGCACGGCGAACTGGACGTTGCAGCCGCCCGTGTCGACGCCGACCTCGCGGATGATGCCGATGCCGAGGTCGCGCAGGCGCTGGAGCTCGACATCGGTCAGGGTGAGGGAGGGCGCGACCGTCACCGAGTCGCCCGTGTGCACGCCCACGGGGTCGACGTTCTCGATCGAGCAGACGACGACGCAGTTGTCGTGGCGGTCGCGCATGAGCTCGAGCTCGTACTCCTTCCAGCCCAGGATCGACTCCTCGAGGAGCACCTCGGTGGTCGGCGAGTAATGGAGCCCATCGCCCGCGATGCGGCGCAGGTCCCGCTCGTCGTAGGCCATGCCCGAGCCCAGGCCGCCCATCGTGAAGGAGGGGCGCACGACCATGGGGTAGCCGAGGTCCTCGGCGGCCGCGAGGCAGTCGTCCATCGTGTGGCAGATGCGCGAGCGGGCGGACTCGCCGCCCACGGCGGCCACGACGTCCTTGAACAGCTGGCGGTCCTCGGCCTTCTGAATCGCGGAGATGCTCGCGCCGATCATCTCGACGCCGAACTCGGCGAGGATGCCGCGCTCGTCGAGGGCGATCGCGGCGTTGAGCGCCGTCTGGCCGCCCAGGGTGGGCAGGATCGCGTCCGGACGCTCGGCCGCGATGATCGAGCGGATCACGTCGGGGTCGATCGGCTCGACGTAGGTGGCGTCCGCGATCTCCGGATCGGTCATGATCGTGGCCGGGTTGGAGTTGACGAGGATGACCCGCAGGCCCTCCTCGCGCAGCACGCGGCAGGCCTGGGAGCCCGAGTAGTCGAACTCGCAGGCCTGGCCGATGACGATCGGACCGGAGCCGATGACGAGGACGGAGGAGATGTCGTCGCGACGGGGCATCAGGATTCCTTGGTGACGAGGTCGACGAGGCGGTCGAAGAGGTAGGAGGCGTCGTGGGGGCCCGACGCCGCCTCGGGATGGTATTGGACGGAGGAGGCGGGCAGGTCGAGGCACGCGATGCCCTCGACGACGTCGTCGTTGAGCCCCACGTGGGAGACCATGACCCGGCCGTAGCGGCCGCCGTCGTAGGGCGCCGTGTGCTCGCCGCGGATCGGGATGTCGACGGCGAAGCCGTGGTTCTGCGCCGTGATCTCGACCTTGCCGGTGGTCACGTCCAGCACGGGTTGGTTGATGCCGCGGTGCCCGTAGCGCAGCTTGTAGGTGCCGAAGCCGAGAGCGCGTCCGAGCAGCTGGTTGCCCAGGCAGATCCCGAAGTACGGGATGCCCGCGTCGAGCACGCCGCGCAGCAGCTCGACCTGGGCGTCGGCGGTCGCGGGGTCACCGGGCCCGTTGGAGAAGAAGACGGCGTCGGGCTCGGTCGCGAGCAGCTCAGGCAGGGTCGTGGTCGCGGGCAGCAGGTGCACGCGAAGGCCGCGCGCGACCATGTGCCGCGGCGTCGCGCCCTTGATGCCGAGGTCGACGGCGGCGACGGTCCCGATCGGCTCGCCCTCGGGCTCGAGCACGATCGGCTGGGCGATCGTGACCTCGTCGACGAAGCTCGCCCCCGTCATCCCGGGCTCGGATCGCACCCGCTCGACGAGCGTCGCGGTGTCGGCGCCCTCGAGCTCGGCACCCGAGAAGACGCCCCCGCGCACCGAGCCGAGCTCGCGGAGGCGGCGCGTGAGCTGACGGGTGTCGATGCCGCTGATACCGACCACGCCCGCGTCGGCGAGCAGGTCGTCGAGGGTCTGCTCGCTGCGCCAGTTCGAGGCGCGACGGGCGGCCTCGCGCACGACGTAGCCGCGCACCCACACCCGGGCGGACTCCATGTCCTGGGCGTTGGCGCCCGTGTTGCCGATGTGGGGCGCCGTCTGCACGACGATCTGTCCCGCGTAGGAGGGGTCGGTGATCGTCTCCTGGTAGCCGGTCATGCCGGTCGCGAAGACGACCTCGCCGAGGCGGGCACCGCGGGCGCCGTAGGCCTCTCCGGTGAAGGTGGTGCCGTCCTCGAGGACGAGCACGGCCGGCTCGGGGCGGGGGCGACGCGCACGGCCGACGGGGGCGGGGGCGATGGTGGTCATGAGAGCTCCTTGGGCTGCGGGTCGGCGGCGTCGGATGTGCGGGGGCCCGCCGCGGGGGCGGTCAGGTGCTGATCGGCGAGGGCGAGGAAGCGGTCCTGGTCCGCGCGCTCGTCGAGGCGGAAGCCGGTGTCCAGGAGGGTCCGTCCCAGCTGCCAGCGGATCACGAGCAGTCCGTCTCCCCCGATCCACTTGCCGACCATGCCGGGTGCGGTGTGGACGGAGCGGACGTCCGCCCAGGGGATCAGGAAGGAGGCGGCACCCTGCCGGTCGACGTGCAGGACGGGTCTGGCTCCGTCGTCGGCCTCGCTCAGCACCGCGCGGCTGCGGGCGCCGAGTCCGCGCGCGGTGACCCGCTCGAGCGGTTGATCGGCGAGGGTCGTGGCGACGTAGACGGCGCGGGCGTGGCCGTCCGCTCCCCAGCTCAGGGCCGTGCCGCCGGCGAACGGCTGCGGGAGCTCGGACAGGTCGCCCTGGCGTCGTGCGCGACGACGCCAGCCGAGGTACATGAGGCCTGCGAGCACGCAGAAGACCACGGCCAGCACGGCCACGGGTGCGGCCTGGCTCATCGGGTCGCCAGCTGCCCGTCGCGCACCGTGACACGGCCGCGCAGGATCGTCGCGACGGTCCGCCCGGGCAGCTCGCGGCCGCGGAAGGGCGAGTTCGAGGAGCGGGTGGCCTGCTCCTCGGGCACGACGGGGGCGCTCGGACGCGGGTCCCACACGAGCACGTTGGCGACCTCGCCCGCCTCGAGCGGGCGGCCCTGGCTCTCGTCGCGCGCGATCCTCGAGGGCGTCTCCGACAGCACGCGGGCGACGTCGCGCCACGTCAGGCGGCCCGTGTCGACCATCGTGGCCTGCACGACCGGCAGTGCGGTCTCGAGGCCCGTCATGCCGAAGGCGGCGACGTCCCACTCGCGGTCCTTGGCGTCGCGCGGATGCGGCGCGTGGTCGGTCGCGACGATGTCGATCGTGCCGTCGGCGAGGCCGTCGCGGACGGCCTGCACGTCGGCGGCGGTGCGCAGCGGCGGGTTCACCTTGTAGGTCGCGTCGAAGCCGCGCGCGAGGTCGTCGGTCAGGAGGAGATGGTGGGGTGTGACCTCGGCGGTCACGTCGACCCCCCGCTGTTTGGCCCACCGCACGATCTCGACGCTGCCGGCCGTCGAGAGGTGGCACACGTGCAGGCGCGATCCCACGTGCTCGGCGAGCAGCACGTCGCGCGCGATGATCGACTCCTCGGCGACGGCGGGCCAGCCCGCGAGCCCGATCTCGGCCGAGACGATGCCCTCGTGCATCTGGGCGCCCTCGGTCAGGCGGGGGTCCTGGGCGTGCTGGGCGATCACCCCGTCGAAGGTCTTGACATACTCGAGCGCCCGGCGCATGAGCACGGGGTCGTGCACGCACTTGCCGTCGTCGCTGAACACGCGCACCCGCGCCTTGGAGGTGGCCATCGCGTCGAGCTCGGCGAGGCGCTCGCCCGCGAGGCCCACGGTGACGGCCCCGATCGGGCGCACGTCGCACCAGCCGGCCTCCTCGCCGCGCGCGAGGACCTGCTCGACCACGCCCGCGGTGTCCGCGGTGGGCGTCGTGTTGGCCATCGCGTGGACGGCCGTGAAGCCGCCGCGGGCCGCGGCCCGGGTGCCGGTCTCGACGGTCTCTGCCTCCTCGCCGCCGGGCTCGCGCAGATGGGTGTGGAGGTCCACGAGGCCCGGCAGCACGAGGCACCCGGTCGCGTCGATCAGCTCGGCGTCGGCGGGCGCGTCGAGGTCGGGGCCGACGGCGGCGATCAGGCCGTCGGCGATGAGGACGTCGGCCGCGCCCTGGCCATAGGGGCGTCCGCCGCGGAGGAGGAGTGCGGTCATGGCTCAGGACTCCTGGGAGGTCGAGGCGAGCAGGTGGTAGAGCACGGCCATGCGGACGCTCACGCCCGCGGCGACCTGCTCGACGATGACGCTGCGCGGGGAGTCCGCGACGTCGCCCGCGATCTCGAAGCCGCGGTTCATGGGCCCGGGGTGCAGGACGATCGCGTGGTCGTCGAGGCGGTCGGCGCGCGACGTGGTCAGGCAGAAGCGGCGCGTGTACTCCTCGGGCGTGGGGAAGAAGCCGCCGCCGATCATGCGCTCGCGCTGGACGCGCAGCATCATGACCGCGTCGGGGCCTGCGGCCAGCGCCTCGTCGAGGTCGTAGACGACCTCGCACGGCCACGCGGAGGCGCCCACGGGCACGAGCGAGGGCGGGGCCACGAGGGTCACGCGGGCGCCCAGGAGCGTCAGCAGGAGCACGTTCGAGCGGGCCACGCGCGAGTGCAGGATGTCCCCCACGATCACGACGTGGCGGCCGTCGAGACCCTGTCCGGAGGCGTCGGCCCCCGTGAGGTGGCGGCGCAGGGTGAAGGCGTCGAGCATCGCCTGGGTGGGGTGCTCGTGGGTGCCGTCACCGGCGTTGACGATCGGCTGGGTGACCCAGCCGGCGTGGGCCAGCAGGTGCGCGGCCCCCGAGGAGGGCGAGCGCACCACGATCGCGTCGGCGCCCATGGCCTGGAGGGTGAGCGCCGTGTCCTTGAGGGACTCCCCCTTGGACAGGCTCGAGCCCTTGGCCGAGAAGTTGATGACGTCGGCGGAGAGGCTCTTGGCGGCGGCCTCGAAGCTGATCCGGGTGCGGGTCGAGTCCTCCATGAAGAGGTTGACGACGGTCGTGCCGACCAGGGTCGGCAGCTTGCGGATCGAGCGGGACTGGGTCGCGGCCATGTGCTCGGCGGTGTCGAGCACCGCGACCGCGTCGGCGCGCGCGAGATCCGCGATGGAGATGAAGTGCCTCATGCCCGCACCGCTCGCCCTCGCTCGATGGTCACGGCGTCCTCGCCGTCGGTCTCCGTCAGGTGCACGGCCACGCGCTCGGCGCGCGAGGTCGGGAGGTTCTTGCCGACGTGGTCGGCGCGGATCGGCAGCTCCCGGTGGCCGCGGTCGACGAGCACGGCCAGGCGCACGGCGGCGGGCCGGCCGATCGCGCCCAGGGCGTCGAGGGCGGCGCGCACGGTGCGTCCGGAGAAGAGCACGTCGTCGACGAGGACGACGATGCGGCCGTCGACCCCGCGGGCGGGGATGACCGTGCGGTGGGGCGCGCGCATGGGATGGTCACGCAGGTCGTCGCGGTACATCGTGATGTCGAGCGCGCCGCTCATCTGCTCGGGGTCGCGCCCGGCGCCCTCGGCCTCGCACACGGCGCGGGCGAGGCGCGCGGCGAGCGGCACGCCGCGATGCGGGATGCCCAACAGGACGATGTCGTCGGCCCCGTGCCCGGATTCGATGATCTCGTGGGCGATGCGGGTCAGGGCGCGACGGATCTCGTCGGGCCCGAGCACGGTCACGTCGTCCGTGCCCTCGGTGGTGGTCATGATCGTGTGCTCCCTTCCACGCCTCACGGGACGTGCGGTTAAAGGGTCGTGATCGGTCGGGTCGAGTGTAGGCCCCGCGGCCCGGCCGGGTCGTCGCGTCTCAGCCGAGCAGGCCTCGCAGGTCCGCGAGGCGCTGGAGGAGCGCGTTGACGAACCGCGGGGAGTCCTCCGTGGAGAGCTCCCGCGCGATCGAGGCGTACTCGCCGATGATGGGGCCGACATCCTCGGCGGGGGCGTCGAAGAGGATCTCGCCCGCGCCGAGGCGCAGGAGGGCGCGGTCGACGGCCGGCATGCGGGTCAGCGGCCAGTCGCGGCTGTGGGTCTCGAGCTGCTCGTCGATCTGGTCGGCGTGCTCGGCGGCGACGCGCACGAGCACGGCGGAACGCTCGGGCAGCGGGGTCTGGGTCGCCGTCCGCACTCGCCGCTGTCCGAGCACCTCGAGCACGGGCAGCGAGCGCGCGTCGGCCTCATAGAGGACGTCGACGGCGCGGATCCGCTCACGGGTGCGAGAGGACAGCCGTTTGGTGTTGGCCGGGTAGGTGCGCAGGAGCTCGACCTCTTCGCCCTCGCGGCCGGGGATCGGCAGGTTGAGGGGATCCGGCGTGCGGGAGTCGGGCACGGTCAGGCGCGGCCGAGGTAGTCGCCGGAGCGGGTGTCGACCTTGACCTGGGTGCCCTGCTCGAGGAACAGCGGCACCTGGATCTCCTTGCCGGTCTGGAGGGTCGCGGGCTTGGTGCCGCCCGAGGAGCGGTCGCCCTGGAGGCCCGGCTCGGTGAAGGTGATCTCGAGGACGACGCTCGCGGGCAGCTCGACGTAGAGCACGGCACCCTCGTGGAAGGCGACGACGACGTCCTGGCCCTCGAGCAGGTAGTCGGCGGCGGAGCCGACGATCTCGGCCGGAACGGTGGTCTGCTCCCACGTGGTGGTGTCCATGAACACGAACAGGTCGCCGTCCATGTAGGAGTACTGCATGTCGCGCTTGTCGACGGTCGCGGTCTCGATCTTGAGACCCGCGTTGAAGGTCTTGTCGACCGTCTTGCCGGACAGCACGTTCTTGAGCTTGGTGCGCACGAACGCCGGGCCCTTGCCGGGCTTGACGTGCTGGAACTCGGTGACGGACCACAGCTGGCCCTCGAGGTTCAGCACCATTCCGTTCTTGAGGTCGTTCGTGGTCGCCATGGTTCTCCTTGGAGGGGATGTCTGCGCGGGATGCGGCTACCGGCGGGCGCTCGGCCCGGGCACGGTCACCGAGTTTACAGCCCGGATCACCGCGCACCGGGCGCTCAGCTCGTGAGGTCGATCATCGCGAGCAGCCGCGTGACGAGCGCGTACGCCGCGCGCTCCTCCCGCCAGCCGCTCGTCTTCAGCGCGCGCGAGACCGTCTGCTGGGTGACGCCGAGGGCGCTCGCGAGCTCGGCCTGGGTGCGGGCCGGGTCCTCGCGCAGGGCGCGCACGGTGCGCCACTGGCCCGCGTTGCGCGTCGCGATCATCCAGCCGATCAGGCGCAGCACGGCCTGGGCGTCGGCGGCGGTCTCGGCATGACGGGTATCGGCGGCGAGCACGGCGACGGGCACCTCGCTCGTGCGCCGGGCCCGCTCGAGCGCGGTGCGCGAGGCGGTCATGGCGCCCCCGCGGACCTCGCGGACGCTGCTGGGGAGCGGGAGACCGACGGGGCCGATCCCGAGCCCCACCCGCCATGATCCCAGCTCGAGGGCGGTGCGCACGATTTCGAGGGCGCTCTCGGCGCGGTCGGCGAGGGCGACGGCCTCGTCGCCGAGCGTGCGCTCGGCGACGAGCCGGACACCGAGCGGCGCGAGCGCGGAGAGCAGCTCGGGGACGCAGTCGCCGTCGTCGCGCCCCGCAGGGGCGGGGCGGGCGCACGAGATCACGAACATGGCGTGGTCCTCTCTGTCACGCGAGCTGGATGAGCTCCTCGTACGAGGAGTTCCAGAGGTCCTCGACGGCATCGGGCATGACGAGCACGCGTTCGGGGCTGAGCGCGGTGACGGCGCCGGGGTCGTGCGAGACGAGCACGACGGCGCCTTCGAAGTTCGCGAGCGCGCCGAGGATCTCGGCGCGCGAGGCGGGGTCGAGGTTGTTGGTGGGCTCGTCGAGCAGGAGCACGTTGGCACTCGAGACCACGAGCGTCGCGAGCGCGAGGCGCGTCTTCTCGCCCCCGGACAGGACCCCCGCGCTCTTGTGCACGTCGTCGCCGCTGAACAGGAAGGAGCCGAGGATCTTGCGGGCCTCGACCTCGGGCAGTTCGACGGCCGCGCTCATCATGTTCTCGAGCACGGTGCGGGACTCGTCGAGGGTCTCGTGCTCCTGGGCGTAGTAGCCGATCCTCAGCCCGTGACCCGGGATGATCTCGCCCGTGTCGGAGGCGTCGACCCCGGCCAGGATCCGCAACAGGGTGGTCTTGCCGGCGCCGTTGAGGCCGAGGATCACGACCCGGCTGCCACGGTCGATCGCGAGGTCGACGTCGGTGAAGATCTCGAGGCTGCCGTAGGACTTCGAGAGGCCCTCGGCCATGAGCGGGGTCTTGCCGCACGGCGCGGGGCGCGGGAAGCGCAGGGAGGCGACGCGATCACTCTGACGCTCCTCCTCGACGGAGCCCATGAGTCGCTCGGCGCGACGCAGCATGTTCTGGGCGGCCACGGCCTTGGTCGCCTTGGCGCGCATCTTCTCGGCCTGCGCGGTGAGCGCCGATGCCTTCTTCTCGGCGTTGGCGCGCTCGCGCTTGCGGCGCTTCTCGTCGTCCTCGCGGGACTTCAGGTACTGCTTCCAGCCCATGTTGTAGATGTCGATGACCTGGCGGTTGGCGTCGAGGGAGAAGACGGTGTTGACGACGGTCTCGACCAGCTGGACGTCGTGGGAGATCACGACGATGCCGCCGCGGAAGGTCTGGAGGTAGTCGCGCAGCCACACGATCGAGTCGGCGTCGAGGTGGTTGGTGGGCTCGTCGAGGATGAGCGTGTCGGCCTGGGAGAACAGGATGCGGGCGAGCTCGACGCGTCGCCGCTGGCCGCCCGAGAGGGTGCGCAGCTCCTGCTCGTGGAGGCGCTGGGGCAGGCCGAGGTTGGCGGCCATGCGCTTGGCCTCTGACTCGGCCGCGTAGCCGCCCTTGGCGTTGAGCTCGTCGTCGAGGCGGGCGTAGCGGTTCATGGCCCTCTCGCGGCGGGCGTCGGTCAGGGTCATGTCGGCCATCTCGAGCTCGGCGCGGCGCAGCTTGCCCATCAGCTCGTCGAGGCCACGGGCGCCGAGGATGCGCGCGATCACGGTCTGCTCGGGATCGCCCGTGTGGGTGTCCTGCGGCAGGTAGCCGAGCTCGCCGCGGACGTCGACGGTCCCGGCGGCCGGCTGCAGGGTGCCCGACAGCACCTTGGTCAGGGTGGTCTTGCCGGCGCCGTTGCGGCCGACGAGGCCCACCCGGTCGCCGTCGGTCACCTGGAAGCTCACGTCGCTCATGAGCAGGCGGGCGCCGACGCGGATCTCGAGGTCGTGGACGGTGATCACGGGCGTGGGCTCCTGCGGGACGGCGTGGGGACGGATGGCGTGAGGACCGGGGAAGTCTACGGCCCCGGGGCGGCCGAACGCGCGGCACGGGCCGGGCGGGTGTGATGGGATGAACGTGGGCGCCTGCCCCGCCAGTCCACTCAGAGTCGAGGAGAAGAGCGAGAGATGCTCGTCGGTGTACCGCGGGAGATCAAGAACAACGAGTACCGGGTGGGCTTGACGGCCGCCGGGGTGCACGAGCTGGTGTCGGCCGGCCACGAGGTGCTCGTCGAGCACGAGGCGGGTGCGGGCGCCGGCATCGCCGACGCCGACTACGAGCGGGCGGGGGCGCGCCTCGCGCCGAGCGCCGAGGAGGTGTGGGAGCGCGCCGAGCTGGTGGTCAAGGTCAAGGAGCCCGTCGAGAGCGAGTACGCCCGTCTCCGCCGGGGCCAGGTCCTGTTCACCTATCTGCACCTCGCAGCCGACCGGGCGCTCACCGACGCGCTGCTCGCCTCGGGCACCACGGCGATCGCGTACGAGACCGTGCAGCTGGCCGACCGCTCGCTGCCGCTGCTCGCGCCCATGAGCGGGATCGCGGGGCGTCTCGCGACCCAGGTCGCGGCCTATCACCTGATGAAGCCGATCGGCGGCTCGGGCGTGCTGATGGGCGGGGTTCCGGGCACCCGCGAGGCCAATGTGCTCGTCGTGGGCGGGGGCGTCGTCGGTGAGCAGGCGGCGATCATGGCCCGCGGGTTGCATGCGGACGTGACCGTGATGGACGTGAACCTCGCGCGGCTGGGTCAGATCGCGACCGTGCACAACGGCGCCATCCTCACCCGCTACTCGACGGCGCTCGACATGGCCGAGCAGGTCGCGCGTGCCGACGTCGTGATCGGCTCCGTGCTGATCCCCGGCCAGAAGGCTCCCAAGCTCGTGACCTCAGAGATGGTCGCCTCCATGCGCCCGGGCTCGGTGCTCGTGGACGTCGCGATCGACCAGGGCGGCTGCTTCGAGGGCTCGCGCCCCACGACGCACGCCGACCCGACCTTCCGGGTGCACGACGCCGTCTACTACTGCGTCGCGAACATGCCCGGCTCGGTGCCGGTGACGGCGACGGCCGCGCTCACCCACGCGACGCTGCCCTACGTGCTGCGGCTCGCCCGGCTCGGCTGGCGCGAGGCGCTCGCGGCGGATCCGGCGCTCGCGAGAGGGCTGGCGACCCACGACGGGATGCTCACCCATGCCGGGGTGGCCGAGGCGCACGACCTCACGGCGACCCCGGTCGCCGACGTGCTCGGGTCCTGACCGCCCCGGAGTCCCGAGGGCGGTCAGGACCGCTCGTCAGAGGTTGAAGCCGATGGCCCGCAGCTGGTCGCGGCCGTCCTCGGTGATCATCTCCATGCCCCACGGCGGCATCCACACCCAGTTGATGCGGTGGGACTCGCAGATCGGGTCGAGCGCCGCGAAGGTCTGCTCCTCGAGCACGTCGGTGAGCGGGCACGCTGCCGAGGTCAGGGTCATGTCGATGACGGCCTCGCCGCGGTCCACGGCCACGCCGTACACGAGGCCCAGGTCCACGACGTTGATCCCGAGCTCGGGGTCGATGACGTCCTTGAGCGCCTCGATGACGTCGTCCTGGGAGGCGTACTCCGCGGGCGCGTCCGCCGGGGTCTCCGGCGCGGTCTGGTCGGTCATGGCGATCTCCTCTGCCTCGATCAGCGGGCGCCCGTGAGGAAGCGCTCGTAGCCCTCGGCCTCGAGACGCTCGGCGAGCTCGGGACCGCCCTCCTCGGCCACGCGGCCGCCCACGAACACGTGCACGAAGTCGGGCTTGATGTAGTTGAGGATGCGCGTGTAGTGGGTGATGAGCATGACGCCCACGTCGGTGGTGGCCTTGGCGCGGTTGACGCCCTCGGAGACGACGCGCAGGGCGTCGACGTCGAGGCCGGAGTCGGTCTCGTCGAGGATCGCGATCGAGGGCCTCAGCAGCTCCATCTGCAGGATCTCGTGGCGCTTCTTCTCGCCGCCCGAGAAGCCCTCGTTGACGTTGCGCTCGGCGAAGGCCTCGTCCATCTTCAGGTTGGCCATCGCGCCCTTGACGTCCTTGACCCACGTGCGCAGGGACGGCGCCTCGCCGTCGACGGCGGTCTTGGCGGTGCGCAGGAAGTTCGAGACGGTCACACCGGGCACCTCGACCGGGTACTGCATGGCGAGGAACAGTCCGGCGCGCGCCCGCTCGTCGACGGACATCTCGAGGACGTCCTCGCCGTCGAGCAGCACGGAGCCGCCCGTGATGTCGTACTTGGGGTGTCCCGCGATCGAGTACGCGAGGGTGGACTTGCCCGAGCCGTTGGGGCCCATGATCGCGTGCGTCTCACCGCCCTTGATGGTCAGGTCCACGCCCTTGAGGATCTCCTTGGTGCCCTCCGGGGTGTCCACGGTGGCGTGGAGGTCCTTGATCTCGAGGATCGACATGCGATGTTCTCCTTATGAAGCGTTGCGTCAGATGATGGTCGGCGCGGTCGGGTCGACGCCGATGGTGCCGGTGGCGGGGTCCACGTGCACGGGATACACGGGGACCGGCCCTGCCGCGGGCAGCTGCCGCGGTCGGCCGGTGGCGAGGTCGAACTGGCTCCCGTGCTTCCAGCACTCGAGCGCTCCGGAGTCGACGTCGCCGTCGGACAGCGCCACGTCGGCGTGGGAGCAGCGGTCGGCCAGGGCGTGCACGCCCCCGTCGCTGTCGCGCGCGAGCGCGAGCTCGACGCCGTCGACCTCGACCCCGATGACCTCACCGGGGTCGAGCTGCGCGAGCGTCGCGACGGGGACGAAGCGGCTCATGGTCAGTTCATGCTCCGGGCCAGCTCGTTCTCGATGGACTCCGTGAGGTGGCCGCGGATCTCGGGGACGTCGATCTGCTGGATCAGCTCCGCGAAGAAGCCGCGCACGACGAGCCGTCGGGCCTCGAGCTCGGGGATGCCGCGAGCACGCAGGTAGAACAGCTGCTCGTCGTCGAAGCGACCGGTCGCGGCGGCGTGGCCCGCGCCCTCGATCTCGCCCGTCTCGATCTCGAGGTTGGGCACCGAGTCGGCGCGCGCCCCGTCGGTCAGGACCAGGTTGCGGTTGAGCTCGTAGGTGTTGGTGCCCTCGGCCTCCTTGCGGATCAGCACGTCGCCGACCCACACGCTGCGGGCACCGTGGCCCTGCAGCGCGCCCTTGTACGTCGTGTTCGACGTGCACTTGGGCGCGGCGTGGTCGACGAACAGCCGGTGCTCGAGGTACTGGTCCTCGTCCGCGAAGTACAGGCCCAGGTTCTCGATCTCGGCGCCCGGGGCGGAGAACTCGCCGATGTTGTCGATGCGCACCGCGCGCCCGCCGAGCGAGACCACGATGTGCTTGAGGCGCGCGTCGCGACCCAGCCGGGCATGGTGGGTCGAGATGTGCAGCGCGTCGTCGTCCCAGTCCTGCAGGGAGATCACGGTCATCTGCGAGTTGTCGCCGAGCACCATCTCGACGTTCTCGGCCAGGCGGGCCGAGCCCGTGTGGTTGAGCACGAAGGTCGCGGCCGAGGACGCGGCGGTCTCGAGCACGATGTGCGCGTTGCCGCGCTTGTCGGCGCCCCGTCCGGCGATCTGGACCCGGGCCGGCTCGGCGACCTCGGCTCCCGGCTCGGAGTGCAGGTGCAGCGCGTCGGCGCAGCGGGCCGACGCGACGGCGGAGACGAGGTCCTCGGGGACCAGCGCGCTCCCGCGCGGGGCCTCACCGGGAGCGAGGGTGCCCACCGTGACGCCCTCGGGGGTGTCGACCTCGTAGTCCACGCCGTCCTCGTCGGAGGCGACGTCCTCGAACAGCGGGGACAGCACGCGCAGGGGCGCGAAGCGCCATTCCTCCTGCTTGGAGACCGGCCGCGAGAACGCCGACACGTCGAACGAGCGGTGCCGCGAGGCGCGCGTGGAGGTCTCGGTGTTCGAGCCGGGCGAGGGCAGGGCGATCGCCTCGTCCTCGAGCTGCGACCGGGAGTGGTCCGTCGACGGCCCCGCCTGGGCGAGGTCCTCCTGGGCGCCGACGGGCGCGACGCCCGCCGCTCCCCCGGCGGCCTCGTTGGCGGCCGGATCGCCCGCGCTCTCGGCGCCCTTCACATCAATCGACGTCATCAGCCGACTGCTCCTTCCATCTGCAGCTCGATCAGGCGGTTCAGCTCGAGGGCGTACTCCATGGGCAGCTCCCGCGCGATGGGCTCGATGAACCCGCGCACGATCATCGCCATCGCCTCGGTCTCCTCCATGCCGCGGCTCATCAGGTAGAAGAGCTGCTCCTCGGAGACCTTCGAGACGGTCGCCTCGTGTCCCATCTGGACGTCGTCGACGCGTACGTCGACGTACGGATAGGTGTCGGTGCGCGACTGCGTGTCCACGAGCAGGGCATCGCACAGCACGGTGGACGCCGAGTGGCTCGCGCCCGGCATGACCTGGACCAGTCCGCGGTAGGACGAGCGACCGCCGCCGCGCGAGACCGACTTCGAGACGATCGACGACGACGTGTGCGGCGCCATGTGGACCATCTTCGAACCCGTGTCCTGGTGCTGGCCCTCGCCCGCGAACGCGATCGAGAGGGTCTCGCCGCGCGCGTGCTCGCCCATCAGCCACACGGCCGGGTACTTCATCGTCACCTTGGAGCCGATGTTGCCGTCGACCCACTCCATCGTGCCGCCCTCTTCGACGGTCGTGCGCTTGGTGACGAGGTTGTAGACGTTGTTCGACCAGTTCTGGATGGTCGTGTACCGCACGCGGG
>DAMDHZ010000062.1:0-4259 GCA_032101665.1 Brachybacterium sp.
CCTCGGCCGGCCGCCCAGCGCCGTTTCTCAGCAGCTCTCGCGCCGCATGCCCGCGGAGCCTGGCCTCAGGAGGGCCGGGAGCTCAGTCTTCGTTCTGGCGCTGCTGACCCACGCGCCAGCGGATGCCCGCCTCGATCAGGTCGTCGATCTCGCCGTCGAACACCGCCTGGGGGTTGCCCTCGGTGTGCTCGGTGCGCAGGTCCTTGACCATCTGGTACGGGTTGAGCACGTAGGAGCGCATCTGGTCGCCCCACGAGGCCTTGATGTCGCCCGCGAGCTCCTTGCGCTTGGCGTCCTCCTCCTGCTTCTTGAGCAGCAGCAGGCGGGACTGCAGGACGCGCAGGGCCGCGGCGCGGTTCTGGATCTGGGACTTCTCGTCCTGCATCGAGACGACCACGCCGGTGGGCAGGTGGGTCATGCGCACCGCGGAGTCGGTCGTGTTGACGCTCTGGCCGCCGGGACCCGAGGAGCGGAACACGTCGATCTTGAGGTCGGACTCGGGGATCTCGATGGAGTCCGTGGACTCGATGAGCGGGATCACCTCGACCGCGGCGAAGGAGGTCTGGCGACGCCCCTGGTTGTCGAAGGGGCTGATGCGCACGAGGCGATGGGTGCCGCCCTCGACCGAGAGGGTGCCGTAGGCATACGGCGCGTCCACCTCGAAGGTGACGGACTTGAGCCCGGCCTCCTCGGCGTAGGAGGTGTCCATGACCTTGGCGGAGTAGCCGTGGCGCTCGGCCCAGCGCAGGTACATGCGCAGGAGCATCTCGGCGAAGTCGGCGGCGTCGACGCCGCCCGCTCCCGCCCGGATCGTGACGACGGCGCTGCGCTCGTCGTACTCGCCCGACAGCAGGGTGCGTACCTCGAGCTCGTCGAGGGCCTTGCGGATCGAGGCGAACTCCTTCTCGGCCTCCGCGCGGGTGTCGGCGTCGTCCTCCTCGGCGGCGAGCTGGACCATGACCTCGAGGTCGTCGATGCGGGAGGCGAGGTCGTCCACGCGGCGGCGCTCGGCCTGGGCGTGGGAGAGAGCGGAGGACACCTTCTGGGCGTTCTCGACGTCGTTCCACAGGTCCGGGGCGCTCGCCTGCTGCTCCAGATCGGCGATCGTGCGGGTGAGCGCGTCGAGGTCCGTCACCTTCTCGATCGACGTGAGCGTCGCACGGAGGTGAGGGATCTCTTCGGAGAAGTCGATGGCAGCCACGAGAGGTGAGTCTACGGGAGCGGGGCTCGGTCCCACGGAGCGGGCGGGGTGACCTCGCCGTCACCGGGCACGGGCATCACCGGCCGCGTGCAGCGTGATGGACAGGTCGCCGTGGCGAGTGATCCAGCCGATGAGCGGCGGGTCGGTACGCGCGGCCAGCACGACGCGCACGGTCCCGTCATCGCCCACGACGAGGTCGGCGAGCGCCACGTCGTGCGTGCGCCTCGAGCTCGTCGGATACGCGCGCAGATAGTCGCGGGCGATGCGCTCGGCCTCGGCCCGTCGCACCACAGGCGCCTGACCGGGGTCGGCCGACCCGGCGTAGAGGTCGGCCTCGGAGAACCCCTGGGAAGCGGCGAGCGCCGCCCCGTCGGCCATGGACTGCAGCTCGTTGCGCTCGAGCTGCACGCCGGTGATCGCGACGCCCGCGCCGATCACCATGAGGATGACCACGAGGATCCCCGTGGTCAGGATCGTCATGGTGCCGGCCTCGTCCGGCAGTCGACCGTGGGGGCCATCCCCCTCGGCCCTCGCGATGTGCTCCTCAGGGATCTCATGGCTCGAGGTCGCTCGCTCCATGGTCGTGCCGCTCCCCTGACGAGAACCGTGTCGGACGGGTTCCCGTCGAGGTGACGGCGGGTGATCGGCCGTCGCGCGTCTCATGGCCGATCACCTGCCTCTGCCGCGCTCGTGGCACTCACGTCGCGGTACTGGTCGACCTGGGCGAGGTGGGAGGCGCCGACGCGCACCGGTCCGGCGCCACCCAGCATCGGTCCGAGGCCCGGGATCTGCACCGGGATGCTCACCTCGGCCCGGACGCTCTGGCCGGGCGTGGCACAGGGGCTCGCGCTGCAGCGGATGGAGACGACGGCGTCCGGTTCCGCGTCGATGCCGTAGTCGGCCAGGACGTCGGCGGCGAGCCGGCGGGCGCGCTGGGCGGCGACGTCGGGGTCCGGCTCGGTCGCGTGGATCCGGGCGGCGTCGCGTGCGAGCACGTCGGCGGCGAACACGGCGCTCTGCACGGCGCCGAGGGTCAGCACAAGATACAGGCACGGGATGAGCAGGACGACGGCGAGCACGACGAACTCGACGATCGCGTTGCCACGTTCGTCGCCCCAGCGCTTCCGTATCGGTCCCGTGCCACGCCTCTTGAGGACGTGGACCGGGGATGACGGCTGCCCCATGTCAGACGGCGTCCTCGTCGAGCGCGTGGCCGTCGACCATGAGGGTGCCCGAAGGGCCCAGCAGACCGACGAGCGGGATCGCCGCGGTCACCTCGACGGTGATCCGGCCCGTCGTATCCTCCCGGGCGGTCGCGCTGACGTCGTACGCACCGCCGAAGCGTTCGTCGACGAGCCGTTGTGTCCGGACCGCGCCGTCCGCGGGTGTGTTGCCCACGAGCGAGGCATGGTGGGCGCCCTGGACGGCCGCGTCGGTCAGCGCGTTGCGCGCATACATGATGAGCGCGGCCTGGATGATCGCGAGCGCGATGAGCAGGATCAGCACGGTGATGAGCGGGAACTCGACGACCGCGGAGCCTCGCTCGGAGCGCAGGCGCCGCCGGGCGGGCATCAGACGCCCTGGAGGAAGGGCTCCATCGCACTCTCGAAGATCTGGACGATCTGATCGGAGGCGACGGCCCACAGGGCGACCACGATCGCGGCGGTCATCAGCGTGACTAGGGCCGAAAGACCCGTGCTTCTCCGATGCGCGGCTGGACGCGGATTTCCCTGTCTTGACCTGGGGTGACGACGATACCCGCGATGAGGGATCGCAGGGCCTCGCGGCGCTGTTCGACGGGCAGGATGGCCCAGTCGCGGTCGAGGTCGGCGATGTCGCGCTCGGTGGGTTGGGGCTCGGAGAGCTCGACGCGGGTGCGCTCGAGCTCGCTGGAGATGGCCGTGAGCCGCTGGTCGTACGCGGCCGCGGCGCGGGCGTGGACCTCGGGCGTGATGGTCTCCTCGGCCAGCTGCATCGCCAGGCGTGTGAGCGCGGCGGTGATGCGCTCGCGCTCCTGTTCGAGCTTCCGTGTCGTGCTCTGCCCGGCGGGCCGCTGGGGGCGTGGGTCGATGTGCTCGTCGATCTCGGCGGCGGTGTCGGCGAGCCAGGTCCGCACGGAGTCCTCGACGTAGTGCAGCTGGATGTACCCGCCGCGGTGGGTGTGGTACTCGATGGCCTGCCGGCAGCGGAGCCGGGGCCCCGTGGCGCGGTGGTTGCCGATCTGCATGGCGCCTCCGCAGACGCCGCACCGGGTCATCCCCGACAGGAGGTACTGCGAGACCTCGCCGCGGCGGCGGGTGGAGCGCTCGCCGCGGCGGCGCTGGTATCTCGCCCATTCGTGTTCGCTGATGAGTGCCTCGTGGGCGCCGGGCAGGAGCTCGCCCGCAGACCGGATCATGCCGGCCGCGAATCCGCTGTCGAGGACGCGCTGGACGGTGCGGGTGGACCACTCCCCCGTGTGGCCGCCGTAGCCGGCGACGGGCTCGGTGCCGCTGTCGCGAAGCCACAAGGTGAGCTTGTAGGTTGACTCGCCGGCGAGGTATCGGCGGTATGCCTGGGCGAGCACGGGCCCCGTGACAGGGTCGGGGATGTGGAGCTTCTGCTCGCGGTCGTACTGGTAGCCGAACCTGGGCTTGCCGTTGGCGGGGAGCCCGGCGGCGACGCGCCGGGCGTGGGCTTCGCGCCAGACATCTCCGATGCGCTCGGACTCGAAGGCCGCGAACTCGACCATGACGCCGCGCGCCAACCGGCCGGTGGAGGTGCTGGTGTCGATCGCCTCGGTCGCGGACTCGATGCGCCCGCCGAGGGTCTCCACCGTGTCGGCCGCGACCGCCCAGTCCTTCCGGGACCGTGAGAGACGCGACCACTTCCACAGCAGGATCGTCGACGCATCGCCACGTTCGATCATGCCCATGACCCGCTTCACAGCGGGTCGGTCGAAGGTGCGTCCGGAGATCCCGGGGTCGGCTTCGATGGCGACGATCTGGTAGCCCTGCTGCTTGGCGTAGGCGCGGCACGCCGTTTCTTGCAGCTCGAGGCTGATCGACTCCTCGCGGTA
>DAMDHZ010000062.1:4269-19754 GCA_032101665.1 Brachybacterium sp.
GTAGGTTGATTGCCGCATGTAGATCACCGCGCGGTCACGCTGCCGCGCTGGCTTCCTGCTCCCCATCTCCCTGCTCCATCTCAGTGGGGGATGCGCCACGTCGCGCACTCCCCCCGGTTGTCAGCTCGCGGGCTCGAGCGCGACGGGCGTCATCGCGTCCTGCACCTCGACGTAGAGCATCTGGTCGGGAACGGCCGGGCCGATGAAGACCTCCTGGGTCTTCGCGCCCGGGCGTACGAGGTCGGTGAGGTACGCGTCATAGAGCTCGTTGCCTTCGCCGTACAGGCTGTCGTACTCGTCTTCGCTGATCTCGGTGCCGTTGGGCATCGAGTACCAGTACCCGTCGTTCTTGTCCTCGGGGCCGTCGTCTCGCATGGTCGGCCACCAGTCGCCGATTGGGATGAACGCCGACTGGTAGTCGAGCTGGTTTCCATCTCCGTCGACGAGCGTGATTCCCGACGGGCTCGCGGAGTCACTGCCCGCCGAGTTGTCCACGTCGAGGGTGATGTAGCCGACGGGCTCGGCGCCCATCTTCTGGCGGTACGCCTCGATGTCGGCCGGGGTCTCACCGGGCACGTGCGCGGTGTACGTCGTGCCGATCTCGGTCGTCCCGTTGAAGGTTCCCTGCGGCATGGTCTGGGCGGCCTCGTCACCGGCTTCGTCGACGTCGCTCGCCGCCGGCGCCGCGGCGCTGCTGGTGTCCGGCATAGGGGACGGGTCGTTTGGGGTTGCCTCTGTGCCTCCGCACGCTGAGAGCGCGAGGAGGGGGATGGCGAGCAGGGCGATGCGACGGTGCATTGGGGGTCTCCTGTGGGGTGGGGCTTGGGTTTGATTTTATGGCCGGTGATGCGGGGCTATGCGTCCCACCATCCGGTGTCCTGGTTGCCTTCGGTCTCGAGCTCGATCGCCGCGACCCACCAGGCGTCCTCGGCGACAGGCACGCTGTGCTCGAGCGGCAGTTCCATCTGGGCGTCGTCGCCGATCACTGCCACCACGCGTCCTCGACTCGCGCCTCGAGCGCAGCACGTTCGGCGGGGGTCAGCACGTGCAGGCGTGCCTCGATGGTCTCGGGCATCACGTCGAGCTCGTCGGCGATGACCCACGGGTGCGGCGACCAAGCGGCGGCCTCGCCGAGCTCGCCGGCGTCGACGCGGCGGCATGCGAGCTCCCGGTCGATGCCGTACTCGACCACGGTGAGGCAGTGCCCGGTATGCCCTCGGTGGTAGTGAATGAGCTCGTGCTCAAGGACTACGCTGCGGTCGACCTCGAGCAGCTGATCGTCGAGCCAGATCGTGGAGTGTCCATCGGTGCAACCGAGCACGCCCTCTGGCAGGCGAGGCGTGTCGATGATGCGGGGGTCGAGCATGCGGTGATCGTAGGAGCACCCCCCGACAACTCCCTATCGGGCGTCCGCGGAGCCCTTCCCTTCGTCGTCCCACTCGAACTTTTGACCAGCGGGGTTCGTGGGTGCGGTCTGTGCGGGCGACGCCGATCGAAGCTCTCGAATCCAGGCATGGTCGGCCTCGGCCGCGCGGATCATGCGCAGCTTCACCTCGGCGCGCAGGTCGTTGCCCTCGACCGTTGCTCGGGCGACGGGCACGCGTCCTGCGCGTTCGATCAGTGCGATGAGCGGGGCGATCTGCTCTCCCATCGCTTTCGACAAGGCGCCGACGCGCTCACCGTTGATCTGAATCTCGACGGTTTCGTATGCGGAGCGTGGGCGGATCTCGTGGATCACGCGCAGAGTTGCGGCGTAGTGAGCCGGTCGTGCCGGGTCAACGAGATGCCGAAGGACGTCCATGTGCAGTTCTTCGCCGGTGACCTGGACGACCCTCCCGGTCGGGATGATGTCGATCTGGCCCTCGGGCAGCTGATTCCTAGGTAGAACGGACTCCGGTTCGGGAAGGCCCAGTCGAGTGATGATGTGCCAGCGAGATCGACCCGGCTGGTAGACGCCCGACACCCTTGCGGGCACGCGGAGGTACTGGCCGGCGGTCTCGGCGAGGTCACGCAACATCGGGGAGTACCTCTGCGAGGTGCCGTCTTGGAGAAAGCCGGCATGCAGGCCCTGAATCCAAACGGAGATCGCCGAGTGCTCGAGTGAATAGGGGTTCTCCGGGTCCGGGTAGAGATCGGCGTCCAGGTCGAGGTTGACCCACTCCCCTGTGCGAGGAAGACCTTGGAACAGACGGTCGTAGCTCTGCTGGCGATAGTGTTCCCCGGCTACTTCCACCGTCCGCGACGCGTCAACCCAAGGCTCGACCGGTGTTCCTCGTGGCGCTGGCGTGATGTGTTCCCGCCGGCTGGTCGACGGAACTCCCGGCCTGCCACGGTCTGACGGCACTTCGAACACCGGACGCACCGGTTCGCTAACAGCGGCGGCAGGGCGTTCATCTGCGGGGGTCATGCCCCATCGGACCCCGAAGATGACGATGTCGATCAACCACCAGACGCCGAGTCCTCCCAACGTCACCACCTTGAGGATGCCGAGCAGGACGTCGCCCTTGGCGAAGCGGTCTACCCCGATCCAGCCGAGGACGATCGACAGAATGAACAGCAGCAAGCCGCGGTCCTTGTCCTTCATGGTCAGCCGCCGCCTTCCTCTGCGTCCTTATCCTGCCTCTCCCGCAGCTCACGGCCGCGGTTGCGGCCCCGCTTGGCCGCGAGCGTGAACTCCCCCGTCTCCCACGGGTACGTCTCGCGCTCGCCGTCGGCCACCTCGTCGCGGCGCTCGGGAGTAACGCCATCTGATTCAGCATCACCCGCCACCGGCATGCGGCGAGCTGTGCCAACGTCCTGGTCGTCATCGTCTTGTCCACGCTGCATCTCCCTCACGACCGCGAGCAGGATGCGGCGGTCACGATCGGTGAGGTCCGGATCGCGGGCGATGGTCGCGGGGATCCCAACCTCGTCTGGTTCGAGGTCGTGAACGCCCATGGTTTCGAGAGCAGCTAGGCCAACGACTCGCTCTGGCACGTCGAGTCCGATAGCGAGAGCTCGGATGGTCTCGTAGCTCACCGACTGGATCGGCTCGCGCTTCAACCTCCCCACGTACGCGTGAGAGATGGTCCTCCCCGACCGCTCGATGCGCCGAGCGATCTCGCGGAGAGTCCACCCGCGTGAGTCCTCGACGGACTGGAACAGGCGACCCAGCGGGTGCAGTGCGTTCACGAGCAGTGATCCTCTGGCCAAGGTGGGCAAAGCGCCAGCACACCGGATACCGGGGGGCTAGCGAGAGTGGACACTAAGAAGTTTCGCACGGGGACCACGAAACCAGGGGAACCGCAGCCGACCACGCGAAACGGGACAGGAGGCCGGGGCTTGCGCGTGGACACTGAGGGGTGCACTATGGACTCTCACAGTGGACACCTGGACTTGGAGAAAGTACATTGAAGCTCGTTACCTCACCCCCGCAGAGCATCGGAGCGATCTGGATGGAGCTCATCAACCGCAGCAAGCTAGTGCGGCGCATGGAAGCCCAAGGGGTCTCGCAGCGTGAACTCGCGCGTGCCGCTGGCTGGAAGAGCCACAGCTACATGCGCCGCCTCATCACCGGGGAGGTGAAGACCCTGAACACTGACCCCGCGCTCCGCATCGCGCACTACCTGCATCTGGACGTCGACGACATTTTCGTGACGCGGGTGGACTCCGCGAGAGACCAGACGGACTCCGTTGGTCGTCACGCAAGTAATCGCCGCACGGCCACCTCGAAGCGTCGCCCACCGGCGCCTGCCAAGACTGCGGCCTGACCGCACCACCGAGATGGAGATGAAAGCCATGAGCACGAGCGTCATGCCCTTCACATACGAGGGCCAGCAGGTCCGCACGGTCGACGTCGATGGCGAGTTGTGGTTCGTCGCGACGGACGTCGCGAAGATCCTGAGCTACCGCTCGGCACCCGACATGACCCGCCGCCTCGACGGGAGCGACAAAGGGTGCGCGAAAGTGCGTACCCCCGGCGGCGAGCAGGAGCTCACCGTCCTGAACGAGTCGGGCCTGTACGACGCGATCTTCCGATCCAACGCGGCCGGGGCCAAGCCCTTCCGTCGCTGGGTGACGAGCGAGGTGCTCCCATCGATCCGGCGCACGGGTCAGTACGGCGCTCGCCGTGAGCTGTCGGGGCCGGAACTGATGGCGCGGGCGCTGATCGAGGCGGACGTGACGATCAAGGAGCAGGCCGCGGAGCTCGAGGCGGCGCGCCCGAAGGTCGAGGTCGCCGATCGTCTGCTCGACGCGACCACCGACCTGTCGGTGCAGGACGCCGCGAACGCGCTCACGCGGGCGGGCTTCCGGATCGGCCGCACGCGGCTGTTCACCCTGCTACGCGACATCGGCTGGACGCACCGCGGCGCCGACGGCGCGTGGCGCCCGTACGCGCATCACATTGCGGCGGGGCGCCTCTCGGTCCTCCCGTCTTCGCACTACCACCCGCGGACGGGCGAGCTGGTGCTCGATCCCCCGCAGGTCCGTGTCACTCCGAAGGGTCTCGCGCAGCTGATGCGCGATCACGGCCCCCACCAGGCCGAGCTGGCCGTCGACCTCACCGAGGGAGCCCTGTCATGAGCGCGATCGCCAAGACGATCCAAGGTGGCATAGACGCCCGCGTGGACGAGCCGGTCCTGAACGCCGCGGCGGCCCTGTCGATCGGGTATGCGTCGATGCTCGGCCTGGACGGGACATCGCTGGATGAGGCGGTGGAGCGGGCGTACACGCCGACTGGCCCGTCGCGGGAGGTCATCCGGGCGCGGATCGCGTTCCGTCGTGGCCTGCCGGCCGCACGCGGTGGCGTGGCCGGCGCCGAGGGGCGTGCGGCATGACCGCCGTGCTCGCCGCGGTGGCGTTCCTCGTGAACGTGGTGATCGTGCTGCTCGCCTGGCCCGCGCTCAAGCTCCTGGCCCTTCTGATCCTCGACGTGCTGGTCGGCCCGTCTGCGCAGATGGCCGCGGCTCGTCGCCGGGCGGGTGGCTCGTGATGACGGCGCGGCGTGGTGCCCCGGTGCGGCCCGTGCGCCCGGCCCTGGAGTGTCCGGACTGCGGTGCCGAGGTGTGGCAGGCGTGGTCCCTGTACGGCAAGTGCTGGGTGGCTCTCGACCCGAGGCGGCTCCCGTTGGAGGGCCGGTACGGGACGTACGAGGTGTGGCGTGACGCCCACGGTGGGCTGCTGTGCACGTACCTCGAGCCCGGCGCCCGGGGCGACCAGGACGGGTCGTGGCGCGGCGTCCACCACAACGCGTCCTGCGGCACCTGGGCGCGCCAGGTCACGACCGCGCTCGTCGGGGAGGCCCGGGCGGCGCTGCCCGTGCTGACCGAGGACGAGCTGCGCGCCCTGACCGATGCCCTTCGAACCCTCGCCACCGCCGCCGAGCGGAAGGCCCACGCGCTAGCTGCCACACGCCGCGCTGCGCACGACTGACCTGCCCCGTCTGGGGCTGTGAGAGATGGAGATGGACGCATGATCACGCTGACCGACCTGTTCTGTGGTGCGGGTGGCTCGTCGACGGGTGCCGTGCAGGTGCCGGGCGTCGCCGTCCGCGTCGCCTCGAACCACTGGAGGCTCGCGGTCGACACCCACGAGGCGAACCACCCGGACACGGGCCACGTGTGCGCGGACCTGTCGCAGATCGACCCGCGCTTCTACCCCCGCACGGACATCCTCTGGGCGTCCCCGGAGTGCACGAACCACTCGATCGCGAAGGGCAAGGCAAAGGCACCGCAGCCGGACCTGTTCAACCCGGTGCCCGACGCCGCGGCAGAGCGGTCACGGGCGACGATGTGGGACGTCCCCCGCTTCACCGAGGTCCACAGCTACGCCGCGGTGATCGTCGAGAACGTCGTCGACGTGACCCGCTGGGCTCCCTACCGGTCGTGGCTGCTGGCGATGGACTCCCTGGGCTACGACCACGAGGTCGTCTACCTCAACTCCATGCACGCCTGGGCGCACGGCCCGGCGGCCCCGCAGTCCCGGGATCGCTTCTACGCGGTGTTCTGGCGCAAGGGCAATCGTCGCCCCGACCTGCAGGGCATCCAGCAGCCGCCGGCGTACTGCCCCGAGCACGGCATCGTCCGCGCCCGGAAGGCCTGGAAGAACGCGGGCCGTGCGGGCCGGTACCGGGCGCAGTACCGGTTCATCTGCCCCGAGGCGACCTGCCGGGGTCGGATCGTCGAGCCCGCCTGGCTGCCGGCGGCGTCGATCATCGACTGGGCTGACGTCGGCACCCGCATCGGCGACCGGGCCAAGCCGCTCGCGGAGAAGACCATGCGGCGCATCCAGGCGGGCATCGACCGGTACTGGGGCGGGCCCGGGCGTGACCCGCTCGTCGTGAACCACGTGTCGGGCGCGGACTCGACGCGGTCGACGTCGGTGCGGGAGGTGGCGCCGACGATGGTCGCCGGTGGTCTGCATGCGTCTCTGCTGGTTCCGGTCGAGGGCCGCGACGGCAAGACCGCGCGGCCCGTCACGGAGCCGTATCGGACGCAGACCGCGCGCAACGAGACCGGGCTGCTCGTGGTGGAGGCGGCGGGCAACACGTACGACGCCGCGGACCCGAAGCACCCCGCGCACGGCCGCGACGACGGGTACATGCGGGTCTGGCCCGGCGAGGACCCGCTGCGCACGGTCCACACGACCGCGTCGAAGGGCATCGTCTGCGCGCCCTTCATCGCCGAGCTGCGCGGTGGCGGCTCCGACGCCCGCTCGGCCGACGACCCGCTGGCGACGGTCACCGCCTCCGGCAACCACCACGCGCTCGTCACCTCGTACTACGGGCGCGGGACCTCCAGGCCTGTCGATGACGCCCTGCCGACGGTCACGACCGTGGACACGCACGCGCTGATCATGACCAACAACCACGAGAACCGTGCGCGTCCGGCCGACGAGCCGATGCCGACGCAGACGACCACGCAGGCGCTGATCATGCGGAACAACACGCCGCGCGGCGACGCGGGATACCTCTCCACCCCGGTCGATGAGCCGTTGCGGACGATCGCCACGGCGGGGCATCAGTCGCTGATCTTGCGGGGCGAGTCCGGGCGCGTGCCGACTCCGACGCAGGGCCCGATCGGCACGGTCACCGCCGCCGGGTCGCAGTTCCTCGCGACCGAGGGCGCGACCGTCGACATCGACGACTGCTTCTTCCGGATGCTCTCGCCCCACGAGATCCAGCAGGCGATGGCGTTCCCCGCCGAGTACCAGCTCCTGGGCACCAAGCGCGACCAGGTCCGCATGGCCGGCAACGCGGTCACGCCACCCGCCGCCCGCGACCTCATCGCCGCCGTCGCCGCGTCCCTGGATGGTGCGGCATGACCGCTCGCCCCACACCGTTTCGAACCACCACCGAAGGAGCCCCCATCATGACCACCACGTTCCGCGTCTACGGCACCGAGTTCTGCCGTGTCCTAGGCGCCGTCGCCCTGTTCCAGGCCTCGCCTCGAGCGTTCGAGTCGCTCGCCGCGGTCCGCTGCTTCGCCCGCTACGACGGCCTGTCCCTGATCGCGATCAACGGCGCGTCGGTCGCCGTGGGCCACGTGGAGGCCGAAGACATCGACGAGCCCGCCGTGTTCTCGATCCCCGCCGCCCAGGTCAAGGCGATCCTCGCGATCTTCAACCGGCGCCTCCCGAAGGACGCGTCGTCGATGGAGTACGTCCTCGAGGTCACGGTCACCGACCAGCAAGTCCGAATCCACGACGTCTCCGACCTGTTCGAACGCGACGAGTACCTCATGGCCATCACAGCCACCGAGGACCTCGAGGCCCGCGAGCAGTCCGACGCCGAGCGCGCCATGCGCGCCGCCGCGACCGCCATGAGCGCGTTACGCGCCACCGACCCGTTCGACCTCGCCGCCGGCGTCTACTTCTCCCACGACGAGATCGCCCGCATGGCCCGAGCCGCGAAGCTCCTCACCCTCGAACTGCACCTCCGACCCGCAGGCCGCTTCCTCGTCGCCGCGCTCGCCGACGACTTCGTGGCCATGACCGTCGCGCAACGCCACGACCGAGACCCCGAGAAGCCCCGGATCTTCATCGACGAGCAGGCCCTGCGCTCCTGGCGCGGCCGTCTCGACGAGCTCGTGGATCAGGCGGTGCTCTGATGCTCACCGTCGAACAGCCGCTCGTCTTCCTCGACACGGAGACCACGCACCTGGACGTGGCGATCGCCCGCGCCTGGGAGATCGCACTGATCTGCCGCCCCTTCGACGCAGTCGATGACTCCCGCGACGAGACGACCCATCTCATGGTCGCCGGATTCGGCGCCGACGCGCTCGCCGACGCGGATCCCGAGTCGCTCGCCAAGGGCCGGTTCCATGAGCGGTATGGGCCGTCGTCGACGGCGACGTGGGTGACGGAGGAGCAGGCGGCCGCGGTCATCACCTCGCTGACGCGGCCCGTCGACGGCCGGAAGGTCGCGCTCGTGGGCTCCAACCCGGCCTACGACGCGCAGGTGCTCGCGGCGCTGCTGCGCCGGCATGACCGGGAGCCGCAGTGGGATTACCACACGCACGACCTGGTCACCTGGACGTACGCGACGTTCGCGTCATCGATCCTCGAGCGCGCGCAGATGCCGATGTCCTCCTACGAGCTGTCGGAGATGGTCAATGCCGCGCCGCCGTCCGAGGCCGATCGGCACACGGCTCTCGGGGATGCCCTGTGGGTGCGGTCGTGGTGGGACCAGCTGATGACGGGGGTCGTCCAGTGACCGCCGAGACGGGCGCGATGCCGGCGCCCTGCAAGGCAGGCCTCGAGCGCATGATCGCGGCCCGTCAGGCTCGGCGTGCGGAGCAGCTCGAGGATCTCGAGTGGCTTCTGTCGTGGCGGACGCCCGCCGAGATCGCGGTCGAGCGCACGGGCTTCACGTCCGTCGTGGCCGCGGAGCGTGCGGCACACCGCGCGGGCCTCAAGCCCCTGGCGGCTCAGCTGCGTGCCCTGCGGGGGTGCGCGCTGTGAGCGCGGCGCCGGCGGCCACGTGCTCGGTGGAGGGCTGCGCCCGGCCGCATAGTGCACGCGGCTTCTGCCGCACGCACTACGAGGGAGCGCGCCGGCGGGGCGAGGTGATGCCGCGGTCGAGGCGGCTGACGGGGACGCCTGCTCCTGAGTGCTCGGTGGAGGGTTGTGAGCAGGACGCGAGGTCACGCGGGCTGTGCCACCGGCACTACGTGTCGGCGGTCCGTCACGGTGACATCGAGGTCAGGGCGATCGGGTCCAAGGCCGCACACCCGCCGTGCGAGGTCGAGGGCTGCGATCGGGCTTTCTACGCGAAGGGTTTGTGCCAGGGCCACTACCGGGCGGCGTTGAACGCTGCTCGCCGTGTGGAGCGTGCCCGCGCTCGTGCCGAGCGTGAGCTGCTGAACCCGCCACCACCGCCTCCCCCGCCTCCGCCGCAGCCGGATCTGTTCGTGGTGACCGCCCCGTGGGAGCGGGGCATGTCGGAGGCGCGGCAGCGCCGCCGGGTGGTCGAGCAGGTCGCTCGGCTGCCTGAGGTCGAGGGTCTGCGTTTCCGCGGCGACTGGTCGTGGCGCGTGGTCCCCGGTCCTCGTGGTCGCCCCGTCGAGCTCGTCGGCACTGTCCGTGCCAGCTCACTGGAGTTCCCTGCCCCTGATCCCGAGAGGACACCCCACCGATGGACCGCCGCACTGTCTACATCAATCTCGACGACGCCGACCTCGCCTGCACTGCTGAGGGCGTCGAGCTGAACACCGACGTCGCTGTCGTCGTGCTCTCCGGCGCCCTCGACAGCTTCGAGCGGTTGGGCCGCACGATCGTCGCGTCCGGGGCGAACATCACTGATGGGCCGGTCCTGTGAGCGCCCGGGTCCGCGCCGCGTGGCGGCGCCTGGACGTGGTCTCGAAGACGGAGCTGGTCGGGGTGACGGCCTTCGCGGTCGGCGCCGTGATGTCAGCGGTGGCCGCGGTGGGACACCTCGTGCGGGGAGATGGGTCCGCCGCGGTCGGGTTCGGTCTCGCATCGGTGTACGCGGGGCTGCTCGTGGCCTGTGAGGTGGAGCTGATCCGCGCCCGTCTCGCCGCGGCGTCGGTGGATCCGGGCGCGACATCGCTCGTGATGGTCGGGGGCGTGCTCGACGGCGCGGAGGTCCCAATGGCCTGTCCGTGTGGGTGCGGTGGCGGTCTGCCCGACGTGCCGGACCGGATCGTGGTCGGCGGCTCGGTGTACGAGCGGGACGGGGTCGCGCACACGGCGTACCGGATGACCGCTGTCCCGGGTGGTGAGGAGCGATGAGCGCCCGGTCCCTCGCCCTCCAAGTCGCGCTGCGGCTCGATACTCGTGACCCCGCTCTGTGCGCAGCGTGGCTGGAGAAGGCCGACCGTGTGTGCGGGAAGCCATCGGTCCAGCCGTGGCTGTGCGGGCGGCATGTCGCGGTCGCGCAGCGCCGCCAGGCCAAGGAGCGCTCCACAGAGGAAGCTCAGGCCGCCGCTGCACGCGAGAGGGCGGAGCGAGCCCGTCCCCGCAAGGAGGCCAGGCTCGCCGCGATCGACCGGCGTCTGCGCAGTATCGACCCCCTCTATGGCGGGATCACGGGCGGCGCTGATCGGGCGGCTCAGCATGCTCCGCTCCGGCAGCGGCTCCCCTCGGACACCCGGATCGCCGAGCTGGCGAAACTCCACACAGAAAGGGAGCGCCTTGAAAGCGACTTGAACCCCCAGGCCGAGATCGGCCTCACCACGAAGGAGACGAACTGACATGACCCAGATGCAGGAGTACGAGCCCCGAGGCCACCGCGTCTACGCCTACCAGGTCACCCGTGAGAACGCCGGAGCCGTCGCACGGGAACTCGGGTGCGCGATCCGAGAGGAAGCGAAGTCGTCGGACCCGTCTGACGTCGCGATGTGGATCATCGTGCCGATGATTGACGGAACGCCTCACCTGCTCATCACGAGCGACGGTCCAGTGGTCGGGAAGGAGCGCGGGTCGAACCAGCTCGTCGCATGGGCGGAGCGCGCGACCTTCGAGGCTGAGTACCAGCCCGTGCGGAAGGCGGGCCACCGATGAGCGACGTCACCGATGCCGCCCGCGAGGCGGGTCGAGAGCTGGCCGACGAGTGGATGCAGGAGAACGGCGGCCCCCAGACCACCGGGCACCACATCGCCCACGCCAGCATCGTCTACGGCTTCTGCGCCGGTGTCGAGTGGGCCGTCGCGCAGGAGCCGTCCACCGATGAACTCGTGGACGCGATCGAGGACCGTCTCTACGCCTCGATGCTCGTCATCTCGGCAGAGGACCCCGCAGGCGACCCAGTGGCGATCGTGGACGCGCCCCTGCATGAGGTGCTCCGGTCGACGCGTGCTGCCCTCGAGGCGGCTCGTGGGGGACGGGATGGTGCGCGATGAGCGCGACGTCGGATCTGCTGGAGACGCTGAGGCGGCACTACATCCCTGAGGCGGGCGACATGCACGCGCGTCCCGGTGGGGTGTTCGCGCACGAGGTCGCGGTCAACGGCACCTGGGGCGCCGCGGGCAACCGCCGCGTCGACGCCGTGTACGCGGGCTTCACGTCCGCGTCGGGCCGGATCCTCATCGGCCACGAACTGAAGGTCTCGCGGTCGGACTGGCGGGCCGAGCTCGCGAAGGTCGGGAAGGCTGATGCGTGGGCGGACGCGTGTCACGCGTGGTACATCGTTGCGCCGTCGACCGAGGTCGTGCCGCCGGAGGAGCTGCCGGCGGGCTGGGGACTGATGCTACCCCCTCGCTCGTCGAGGGGCCGGCGCATGCAGATCGCGGTCAAGGCCGAGGTGAAGACGGATCACGCGCCCCCGTGGTGGGCGGTGCGGTCGATCATGGCGCGCCTGGACACTCTGGAGCACGACGCCCGGGCCCCGGAGATCGCCCGCGTCGTCAAGGCCGAGGTCGAGAAGCGCGTGAAGTGGTACGAGTCCAGCCGCCGGCCCGTGGAGTCGATGAGCCTCGAGGACCGCGCGCGCCTCACGCGTCTCGAGCAGCTCGAGCAGGAGCTGGGCTTCACGATCACGTCGTATCGGTCCAGCCTCGAGGATCACAAGATCAGCGTCCGAGATCTCGAGCGGGCGCTGCGGATGGCCGCGGCGACCACCGACCAGGTCAGCACCGCGCAGGTGCTCGAGCGTGACGTCCCGATGCTCCGGCGGCTCGCCGACGAGCTCGAGGCCGTGATCCCCGCGGCCCTCGCCCTCAACGACGGCCAGACCAAACAGGAGGGCCCCTGGTGAAGACCACGACGACCAAGCGCGCACCCGCGACCGAGCCGTTGACGTTCATGGAGGCCCGGGACATCAGGTGGAAGGCGCAGCGCGGGTACCGCGCGACCGCCGAGGAGACCGAGCGCCTCGCGTACGCCACGATGCTCGCCCAGCTCAACGTCCACGTGTGCGTCCCCGGCGACATCGAGCAGACCGGAGGACTCGACCGATGACCACCGAGCAGTGCCGCTTCATGGCGGCCGCGTACCCGACTCTCAACGGCGTCGACACGTGCCACGGCTTCCACCGCCACGACGAGACGACGTTCGACCTCGCGGCGGCGCTCGCCGCCCGATTCCAAGCCACCACCGCCCCGACCCCGAAGCAGATCGCCTGGTTCCTCAACGACGCGCAGGCCGTCATCGACGCCCTCGTGGACCTCCCCGAGACCTGGCACATCGGCACCTCACAGCTCCCCGTGCCACGCGGCTGCGACCACGCGATCACCGTCGACGGGATCGAGTTCCTGATCCCCGAGTCCGAGTGGGAACCCGCCCTACCGGTCCTGCGCCACGAGTGGCTACGCGACCGCGACCTCACCGAACACGACATCACGGAGGACGACCGATGAAGACCTTCCAGAAGCGCCTCGGGACCGTCGCGCTCACGCTCGCTGTGCTCGGGGTCCTCGCGGCCATCTGGGCGCCCGGCGCCTGGTGGCAGTGGGCGATCACCGCGGCACTGTTCCTGATCGTCGGCGCGGCCCTCCAGGGCAACGCTGACAAGCCCGCGAAGGCCCCCCTCGCCGATGGAGGGATCGTCGCCGAGCGCATCCACGACGGCCAGGTCATCCGAGGCACGGGTGACCCCGACCTGGACAAGGCCATCAACGGTGGCCACCCCGCGGCCCCGCGCTCGGCGCCGTCGCCGGAGAAGCGGGGTGGGTGCGCGTGACGACTCGACAGACCGTGCGTCGCCGCCGCGGTCGTCTCATCCGCCGCTACCAGCGCGCCGGGATGACGACGCGCGCCGCCAAGTCGAGACTCGCGCTCCGAGAGGCCTTCGCGGCCGCCCTCCAGGTCATCCGTGACGCGTGGGAGTCGATCAAGCGCGCGGCCCGCGCGGCCGTCCGGTCCATCACCGCGCCCCGGCGTCGCGTCATCACCTGGGAGACGACTCCGCCGGCACCGCCGACGTACCGCCACCCGCGGCCCGTCCTCACCAGGCGCCACCGATGAGCCGCGGCATCGTCCACGCCGAGCCTCACCCGTACGCCGGCGACATCGTGCCCCTGCTCTCGAAAGGCTCGAGGGTCGGGGACACCGGCCCTGCCGCGATGTTCCGCGTCACCGACTGGGCCGACCGGGTCTACGGCATGCCGTGGCGGCTCCAGAAGTCGATCGCGGTGGCCGTGTACGCCGCTCGCGCACCGCAGCTCGGCCTCCCCATCACCGACGACAACGTCCTCCACGGCCGCCTCCTCGGCGTGCCCATCCTCATCCACACCCGCGAGATCGACTGGAGCCGACTGTGACCACCATGTACATCCCGACCCTGATCGAGAGCGCGGCGCAGGCCGAAGCGCTGCCCGTCGGGACCATCGCCTTCGACGGACCGGACGAGCCGGAGGCGTTCGAAAACGGCGCCGCGGTGAAGGTCGCGCCCGACGTCGCCGACGGCATCCCGTGGCTGATCAACGCCATGAGCACCGGCTCGAACGCGGACATGATCGGCTGGACCGCCCTCGTGCCCGTCGAAACCGAGGAGGAGCGCGAGGAAGCCGGAGGTGTCTCGATCGCTCACGGGACCACGCACACGTGGCCCGCTCGCACCCGCCTCGTGACCCCGTGGGAGCCCGTCGCATGACCGCCGCCGACCGCGCCGCGCTCGCGGACGAGCTGAGCGACCTGGATCTCGAGGTACTCGCGATCGAGGCCAGGACGTTCCGGCATCGCGGCTTCAAGGAGCGCGTGATCCGCGAGCGGACCGGCCTCTCGCCGTTCGCGTACTTCGTGCACCTCAACGTTCTGATCGACCGCCCGGCAGCGCTCCGTCATGCGCCGGCCGTGGTGAACCGGCTTCGAGCGCGCCGGACGTCGGCGCGCGGCGACGAGCACGAGGAGGGAGGTGATGGTGATGGAGAAGTGCGGATCCTGCGGGGGTCTGATCGACCCCCGCACGGGTGAATGCAGGTGCAGCAGTTGATCTCTCGAGAGGGGAGGCGGCGTGTTCTTCACGCTGGTGGATGAGCTGAACGCGAATCCGAAGTTCAGGCGCCTGCTCGACCTGAATCTGCACGGTGATCCGACCGGTACGGTCGCGGTCACCCTGTGGACGATGGCGGGCGCGGCGTCGCGGGAGTCGTTGTCGGACGGGGTCATCTCCCGCGCCGACGCGATCCGCATCATGCTCAACCACGAGTGGGCTGAGGCCGGCGCGCGGACGCTCGTCGACGTCGGCTTATGGCACGACGCCACCACCGAGCGCGACTGCGAGACCTGCATGCAGCATCTCGCGCAGTGCACGCTGTGTCGGCCGCTGGGCCCGGGCGAGTTCCGCTTCCACGACTGGTGGCAGCGGAACTACGACCACGGAGCCCAGGCCAAGCTCGCGATCGCCAAGAAGCGAGAGTTGCAGGACAAGAAGCTGCGCGCCCGGGTGTGGGCCCGCGACTGCGTCCCGGGTGATCCCGAGACCGCGCGATGCCGCTACTGCGGTGAGTCCATGAACCGGCAGGACCGGAAGTCCCGCCGGCGGCCCGAGATGGAGCACGTCGACCCGTGGATGGTCTGCGGTGCGTCGAACCTCGTCATGGGCTGTTGGGAGTGCAATCACAAGAAGGGCCAGCGGACGCCGGAGGAAGCGGGCATGCGCCTGCGGCCGGCGCCCGCCAAGCCCGCCGCGCCCGTGAGGCAGGATCCGGAGGACTCGCACCCGCATGGGGTCGCAGGGTCGCCGTCGATCCGCCGCAGCGACTCGCCCCTCAGGGACGCAGGGTCGCGCATCACGGTCGCGACGGGCCTGGGCCTGCAGCGCCACCGGACGGGCGAGGAGGGCCGCCAGGAGCCTCCCGTCGAGGTCGAGGCCCCGGAGGCCTCCTCGCCCATCGCAGCGGTGCACGCGGCCAGGCCTCACCCGCCGGGGCCGGATCAGAGGTCACCGAGTCCTCTGATTTCCCAGTCACCGCAGGGGTCGATCAGAGGAGCGGAGCTGTCCTCGTACGCGCACGCGGGCGTTGGGGGTTCTGGTGATGGTTCTCCGGGTGAGGGTGTTGGTACTGGTTCCGGTGACGGTGCTGGTGACGGTCGGCGCCGCCGCAGGC
>DAMDHZ010000063.1:0-19376 GCA_032101665.1 Brachybacterium sp.
GCTCTGCCAGATCGCCGACTGACCGACCGCGTCCTCACGTGTGCTGGGGGACGCGCCGCGCGATCTCGGCGAGCGAGCCGGACACCGAGGGGTAGACGGTGAACGCGGCGGCGAGCTCGTCGGCCGTGAGGCGATGGGTGACGGCGAGCGCGAGCGGATGGATGAGCTCGCTGGCCCGCGGCGACACCACGACCCCGCCGAGCACGGTCCCCGCCCCCGGGGCGACCACGATCCGCACGAATCCCTCCTCGATCCCCTGCATCTTGGCGCGCGGGTTGGTGGCGAGCGGCAGCAGACGGGTCTCGCCCGCGACCTCCCCCGCCTCGACCTCGGCCTCGCTCACACCCACGCTCGCGATCTCCGGCGCCGTGAACACCGCCTGGGCCACCTGGCGCGTGAGCAGGGGGGTGACGGCATCGCCGAGGGCGTGGTGCATCGCGATGCGGCCCTGCATCGCCGCGACCGAGGCGAGCGGGAGCACGCCCGTGCAGTCGCCCGCCGCGTAGATCCCGCCGATGTTCGTGCGCGAGACCCGGTCGACCTCCACGTGGCCGCCGGTGCTGCGGCGCACACCCACCTCGTCGAGGCCGAGACCGTCGGTCGCGGGCACCGCGCCCACGGCCATGAGCACGTGGCTCGCGGTGATCTCCTCGCCGCTCGTGAGGATCACGCGCACGCTGTCGCCGTCGCGCACCACGCGCTCGGCGCGGCTGCGTGAGCGCACCACGACGCCGCGGCGCGCGAAGGCGCGCTCGAGAACGTCGGCGGCCTCCCGGTCGGTGCCCGGCAGCACCCGGTCGCGCGAGGACACGAGGGTCACGTGGCTGCCGAGCGCCCGGTAGGCGCTCGCGAACTCGGCTCCCGTGACACCCGAGCCGACGACCACGAGGTGCTCGGGAAGGGAATCCAGGGAGTAGAGCTGGGTCCAGGTCAGGACCCGCTCGCCGTCGACGGGGGCGCTCGGCAGCTCGCGGGGCCGAGCGCCCGTGGCCAGCAGGATCACGTCGGCCTGCAGCGCCGGCGTGGCGTCGGGGCCGTGGACCTCGACCCGGTCCGGGGCGACGAGGCGACCGTGCCCGTGATGGACGGTGACGCCCGCGTCGGCGAGCGAGCGGGCGATGTCGGCGCTCTGGGCGGCGGCGAGCGCCCGCACCCGGGCGTTGACGGCGGCCAGCTCCGCCCGCAGCGACGGAGCCGTGTCGGGATCCTCGCCGTGGGTCGTGCGCAGGCCGAGATCACCGGAGTCACGGACCTGATCGAGCACCTCCGCGGTCGCGATGAGCGTCTTGGAGGGCACCACGTCGGTGAGCACGGCCGCCCCGCCGATGCCGTCGGTGTCGACGAGGTGGACGTCGGCGCCGTGGCGGGCCGCCACGAGCGCTGACTCATAGCCGCCGGGGCCACCGCCCACGATGACGACGGCGGGCGCCGCGGAGACGCCGCGGCGGCGCGAGGGATCGGGGGGCAGGGAGAAGCTCGGATCGGTCACGTGAGGATTCTCCCCGATCTTGTCGCGCGGCGGGCGGGTTCGGCGGCCCCGGCACCGGCAGGGCACGACCTGGGCTAGGTTCGTGCCATGAACGAGACCCCCCGTCCCACGACCGACCCTGCCCAGCTCGCCGCGGACGCCGCCGCCGCGATCGCGCAGGCCAGCGGCGTCGCCTCCCATGACATCGCCCTCGTGCTCGGCTCCGGCTGGTCGGGCGCCGCCGACCTGCTCGGCGAGACCGTGTGGGAGGCGCCCGCGACCGACGTCCCGGGCTTCCGGCCGCCGGCGGTCGCGGGGCATGTGGGCCTCCTCCGCTCGATCCGCGTCTCGGACACCGGTGCGCACGTGCTCGTGCTCGGTGCGCGCACCCATCTGTACGAGGGCGCGGGCGTCGACCCCGTCGTCCACGGCGTGCGCACGGCGGCCGCGGCGGGCTGCGGGACGCTCGTCGTCACCAACGGCTGCGGCGGCATCGACGAGTCCTGGGCTCCCGGCACCCCGGTCCTGATCAGCGACCAGATCAACTTCACGGGCGCGACCCCGCTCGTGGGCGCGACCTTCGTCGACCTCACGGACGTGTACACGCCGCGCCTGCGCGAGATCGCCCGGGAGGTCGACCCGTCGCTCGCCGAGGGCGTGTACATGCAGTTCTCCGGTCCCACCTACGAGACGCCCGCCGAGGTGCGCATGGCCCGCACGATGGGCGCGACCCTCGTGGGCATGTCCACCGCGCTCGAGGCGATCGCGGCGCGCGCCGCGGGCCTCGACGTGCTCGGCATCTCGCTCGTCACGAACCTGGCCGCCGGGATCAGCGAGAGCCCCCTGAGCCATGCGGAGGTGCTCGAGGCGGGGCAGGCCGCCGCCCCGCGCATCGCGCGTCTGCTGGCCGACATCGTGCGCCGCCTGCCCGGCGCCGAGGGGCGGGCGTCATGAGCGCCGCGCCCGCCGCGGTGCCCGCCGAGCTCGAGCGGCGCGTGCTCGCGTGGCAGGCCGACGATCCCGACCCGCGGACCGCGGCCGAGCTCGGCTCGCTGCTCGAGGCCGCCCGGGCCGGGGAGGAGGGCGCCCTCGACGAGCTCGCCGACGCCTTCTCGGGCCCGCTCCAGTTCGGCACCGCCGGGCTGCGCGGAGCGATGGGCCCCGGCCCCTTCCGGATGAACCTCGCGGTCGTCTCGCGGGCCGCCCGCGGCCTCGCCGACCACCTGATCGAGCGGCTCGGTGGGGCGGGCACCGACGAGGCCCCCCTCGTCGTGATCGGCCACGACGCCCGGCACAACTCCCGGGCCTTCGCCGAGGCGAGTGCGGCCGTCATGACGGCCGCGGGGCTGCGCGTGCGCCTGTCCGATCGGATGTGCCCGACCCCGCTCATCGCCTTCGCGACCCGGCATCTCGGGGCCGACGCGGGCGTCGTCGTCACGGCGAGCCACAACCCGCCTGCCGACAACGGGTACAAGGTGTACCTCGGCGGCCGCGCGAGCGAACCCGACGGCCGCGGCGTGCAGATCGTCCCGCCCGCCGATGCCGAGATCGCCGCGAAGATCGCCGCGGTCGGCGCCGTGCGCGACATCCCCCGCGCCGACTCCGGCTGGGGCGGGCTCGGCGAGGACATCCGCGAGGCGTACCTCGACGCCATCTGCGCCCTGCCGCTGGCCGAGGCGCCGCGGGACGTGCGGATCGTGCACACGTCGATGCACGGCGTGGGCCACGAGACGGCCATGGCCGCCTTCTCGCGCGTCGGGTTCACCGAGGTGCACCCGGTGGCCAAGCAGGCCGACCCGGACCCCGACTTCCCCACCGTGTCGTTCCCCAACCCCGAGGAGCCGGGGGCGATCGACCTCGCCCTCGAGCTCGCCCGCACGGTCGAGGCCGACGTCGTGATCGCGAACGACCCCGACGCCGACCGCTGCGCGGCCGCCGCCTTCGACCCGCATCTGGGTGACTGGCGCATGCTGCGCGGCGACGAGCTGGGCGTGCTGCTGGGAGCGCATCTGATCGCGGCGCACGACTACCGCGGGGTGTTCGCCAACTCCGTCGTCTCCTCCCGATGGCTCTCCCGGATCGCGGAGGCCGCGGGCCGCGAGGCCGCGACCACGCTCACGGGCTTCAAGTGGATCGCCCGCACCCCCGGCATCGTCTTCGGCTACGAGGAGGCGATCGGCTACTGCGTCCTGCCGGACGTGGTGCGTGACAAGGACGGTCTGTCGACCGCCCTCGTGGTCGCCGAGATGGCGGCGATGGCCAGGGCGGAGGGCCGCACCCTGATCGGCATGCTCGACGACCTGGCACGGCAGGGCTCCCTGTACGCGACCGACCAGCTGTCCGTGCGGGTCGAGGATCTCGCGCTCCTCGGCGAGATGATGACGCGCCTGCGCCGGCGGCCGCCGACCGCGCTCGCAGGATCGGAGGTCACCGAGGTGCTCGACCTCGCCGAGGGGTCGGTCGAGACCACCGGGCTGCCGCCGACCGACGGGATGCTGCTCGCGACGGATGACGACGCGCGGGTCATCGTCCGACCCTCGGGCACCGAGCCCAAGCTCAAGTGCTACATCGAGGTGGTCGAGGCGGTGACCCCCGAGGCGGACGACGCGGCGCTCGGCGCGGCCCGCGCGGCGGCGTCCCGCCACCTCGCCGCGATCGTCGAGGACGTGCGGACGGCTCTCGGCGTCTCCTGAGCGCGCAGACGGGGGCGGGGCCGGTCAGCCCTCGAGCACGGCCCGGGTGCCGGACAGGCCCAGCCGGGACGCGCCCGCGGCGACCATCGCCTCGGCGGCCTCCCGGGTGCGGATGCCCCCGGACGCCTTGACGCCGAGCCGGTCGCCGACGGTGCGTCGCATGAGCGCGACGGCGTGCTCGGTCGCCCCGCCGGCGGGGTGGAAGCCCGTCGAGGTCTTCACGAAGTCGGCGCCCGCGCGCTCGGCGGCCTCGCACACGGCCACGATCTGCTCGTCGTCCAGGGCCGCGGACTCGATGATGACCTTGAGCACCGTGGGCGCGGGGGCCGCGTCGCGGACCGCGCGGATGTCGGCCTCGACGCCGTCGATGTCGCCGGCCCGCGCCAGCCCGATGTTGATGACCATGTCGACCTCCGCCGCGCCCTTGGCCACGGAGTCGGCCGCCTCGGCCGCCTTGATCGCGCTCGCGTGCTGGCCCGAGGGGAAGCCGCACACGGTCGCGACCGCGACGCTCGTCGACACCGGCAGCATCGAGGGCGACACGCAGATCGAGTAGGTCCCGAGCAACTCTGCCTCGCGGGCGAGCGCCTCGACCTCCTGCGGCGTCGCCTCGGGCTTGAGCAGGGTGTGGTCGACCATCCGGGCCAGGTCGGCGTTGTCGATGTGAGTCATGGCCCGATTGTGGCACGAGTGGTCGGGGCATCGGCTCCGGCGCCCTCGCGCACATGCGGGCCTCCTAGACTTCTCCTTCATGAGCTCCTCCCCCGCTCCTGCTCCGCCTCGCCGCATCGTGCTGATCGCGGGGCCCTCCGGGAGCGGGAAGGGCGTGATGACGCGGCGCAGCGGCCTCCCGCTCGTGCCGCTGGATGAGTTCTACCGCGACGGCGACGACCCGTCGCTCCCGCACCGCTTCGGGATCGTGGACTGGGACGATCCGGGGTCCTGGGACGCCGGCGCGGCGCTCGAGGCGCTCACGGTGCTCGCGCACGAGGGCGTGGCCGAGATCCCGCGCTACACGATCGCCGAGAACCGACGCACGGGCGTGCGTACCCTCGACGCCTCGGCGGCCTCGCTGATCGTGGCCGAGGGCATCTTCGCCGCCGAACTGGTCGCGCCCCTGCGCGCGGCGGGTCTGCTCGCCGACGCCCTGGTCCTGTCCCGTCCGGCCCCGCTCGTCTTCGCCCTGCGTCTGGCCCGGGACCTGCGTGAAGCGCGCAAACCCCCGCTCACGCTCGTGCGCCGCGGCTGGGCGCTCGCGCGCGAGCAGGCGCCCGCGATCGCCGCCTGGCGCGCGGCGGGGATGACGACCGTCGGGCTGCACGAGGGCCTTGCACGCCTGGAGGCGCTCCACTGCCTCGCCGAGACGGAGAAGCACGTGCGATGCGCACCGGGCGCCGCACGTGCCGTGCTCCGGATCGCGGCCGTGTGCTTCGTCCGGATGGGCGACGAGGGGCTCGAGGTGCTCGCCGTCCGCAAGCACGGGACCGGCTCCTTCATGCAGCCGGGCGGGAAGCTCGAGCCGGGAGAGAGCGCCAGGGCATGCGCGGTGCGCGAGCTCGTCGAGGAGCTCGACGTGGCTCTCGACGAGGACGATCTCGAGCCGCTCGGCGAGTTCGACGCGGTGGCCGCCAACGAGCCCGACACCTCCGTCGCGGCGAGCGTGTTCCTGGCCTCGGCCGAGGCACTCCCCCGGGAGGTCGAGGTGCGGGCGGAGATCGCCGAGTCGGTGTGGTGCCCGGTCACCGCGCCGCCCCGCGGGCGCCGCTGGGCGCCGCTCATGACCGAGCACATCCTGCCCGCCCTGCGCGCCGCACAGGCCTGAGCCGGCCGAGGTTGCCGGGCCCCCGACGGCCCGACCTCAGGCGATGCGGTCGATCACGATGCGACGCTCGGTCGCCGGGGCGTCCGCCTCGATGCTCCAGGCGCCGTCGATCGCCTCGACGGACCGGTCGAAGCGCTCCGGGGTGTCGGTGTGCAGCACGGCGAGCACATCGCCCGCGCTCACGGTGTCCCCGATCGTCTTCCTCAGCTCGACGCCCGCGCCGGCCTGCACCGCCTCGCCGGGGCGCGACCGCCCCGCCCCGAGGCGCCATCCCGCGACGCCCACCTGCATGGCGTCCAGACCCGTGACGCGGCCGTCGGCCTCCGCACGCACCTGATGGGTGTGCGCGGCCTCGGGCAGCGGGGCGTCGGGATCGCCGCCCTGGGCGGAGATCATCGCCCGCCAGGTGTCCATCGCGCGCCCGTCCCGGAGGGCCCCCTCGACATCCGCGTCGGTCCTCCCGGCGGCGGCGAGCATCTCGCGCGCGAGCGCGACGGTCAGCTCGACCACGTCGGCCGGTCCGCCGCCCGCGAGCACCTCGAGGCTCTCGCGCACCTCGAGGGCGTTGCCGACCGTGAGCCCGAGCGGCGCCGACATGTCGGTCAGCAGGGCGATTGTGCGCACCCCGGCGTCGGTCCCCAGGTCCACCATGGTGCGGGCGAGCTCCCGCGCGTCGGCCTCGTCCGCCATGAAGGCCCCCGCGCCGGTCTTGACGTCGAGGACGAGCGAGGCGGTGCCCTCGGCGATCTTCTTGGACATGATCGAGCTCGCGATCAGCGGGATCGCCTCGACCGTGCCGGTCACGTCACGCAACGCGTACAGCTTCTTGTCGGCCGGGGCGAGGCCCGAGCCCGCCGCGCACACGACGGCGCCCACGGACTCGAGCTGGGCGATCATCTCGTCGTTGCTGAGGTCGGCGCGCCAGCCGGGGATCGACTCGAGCTTGTCGAGCGTGCCGCCCGTGTGGCCCAGGCCACGACCCGACAGCTGGGGGACGGCCACACCGAAGCTCGCGACGAGAGGGGCGAGCGGGAGGGTGATCTTGTCGCCGACGCCGCCGGTCGAGTGCTTGTCGGTGGTGGGCCGGCTGAGCGCCGAGGAGAAGTCCAGGCGCTCGCCCGAGGCGATCATGGCGTCGGTCCAGCGCACGATCTCGTCGCGGTCCATGCCGTTGAGGAAGATCGCCATCGCGAGCGCGGCCATCTGCCGCTCGGCGACCACGCCGCGCGTGTAGGCGTCGATCACCCAGTCGATCTGGTCGTCGGTCAGGCGACCGCCGTCCCGCTTGGCGCGGATGACGTCGACGGCGTCGAAGCGCTCGACGGAGGATGCGGTGGTCTCGGGTGCCATGAGGGTTCTCCTTGACGTCGGGGCAGGGTGGTCCAGGGCGGCTCAGGCCCGGGCGACGACCTCGGCGAGGTCACGGGGGCCGAAGGCCTGCGGCAGGATCTCGTCGATCGTGCGCGGTCCCTCGGGGGTGAGCAGGACGAGGTGCTCGCCCGCGTGCTCGGACAGGAGCTGGCGGCAGCGCCCGCACGGCATGATGACCGCGCCGTCGCCGTTGACGCACACGAAGCGCACGAGGCGGCCGCCGCCTCCGGCCACGAGGTCGGAGACGAGGCCGCACTCGGCGCACAGGGTGACGCCGTACGCGGCGTTCTCGACGTTGCAGCCGCCCACGGTGCGCCCGTCGTCGACGAGCGCGGCCGCGCCGACCGGATATCCCGAGTAGGGGGCGTAGGCACGCGCGGCGAAGTCGGCGGCCACGTCGAGCAGCGCCGCGAAGTCCTCGCGGGGGTCGTCGGGGTCGGTCACGCTCGTCTCCTTCGGTCGGGCGGTCATTCCTTGACGTAGGGCTCGCCGTCGGCGGCCGGGACGCGCACGCGACCCACCACCCCGGCGACCGCGAACAGGGTCACGATGTAGGGGAGCATCAGCAGGAACTCGCTCGGGATCCGCCCGCCGCCGCTCAGTCGCAACTGGAGGGCGTCGGCGAAGGCGAACATGAGGGCCGCCAGGAGCGCGCCGACGGGGTGGTAGCGCCCGAGGATCATGGCGGCCAGCGCGATGTAGCCCTTGCCGGCGGACATGTTCTCACCGAAGGCCACGTTGGTCCCGATGGTGAGGGTCGCGCCGCCCAGGCCTGCGACGGCCGACCCCATCAGGACGTTGGCCCAGCGGGTGCGGGCCACGTCGATGCCCACGGTGTCGGCGGCGCGGGGGTGCTCGCCGACGGCGCGCACCCGCAGGCCCCAGCGGGTGCGGAACAGGGCCACGGTCAGCAGCGCGACGATCACCCACATGAGGTACACGAGGATGTTCTGGTCGAACAGCACCCGGCCGATGAGGGGGATGTCGGCGAGGACCGGGATCCGCCACGACGGCAGCCGGCTCGGGGCGTTGAAGCGGGCCGGGTCGGACTGCATGACCGAGCCGAAGAAGAAGCTCGTCAGGCCCACCGCGAAGACGTTGAGGACGACGCCGACGATGATCTGCTGGACGTGGTAGCCGACGGCGAAGAGGGCCAGCAGGGCACCGATGACGAGCGCCATGATGGGCGCGGCCACGAGACCGGCCCACGGGCCCACGGCGCCGCCGACGAGGGAGGACACGAGCGCGGCGCCGAAGGCGCCGAACAGGAGCTGGCCCTCGATGGCGATGTTGACCACGCCGGCGCGCTCGGAGAGCACCCCGGACAGGGCGCCGAAGGTGAGCGGGACGGCCAGAGCGAGGGTCGCCTGGAGGATCGAGCCCGGATCGACGGCCTGGGAGATGCCCGCGTTGACCCAGGTGAGGAACGAGAGCACCCACAGCAGGCCGAACACGATGAGCAGCGTGATGCGCACACGGCGGTCGAGACCGCGGATGGCGGCGCTCGCCCACCAGAAGAAGGCGGCGATCGCGAGGCACAGGATGGCCAGCACGATCGCGGTGGCCATGCTCGGGACGTCGATCGTCTCGGGGATGATGCCGCCGGGATTGAGATTGCCCTCGCGCGCGATCTGGAACGTGGTGTGCGCGCCCGAGGGCGCGCGCAGGCCGAACAGGACGAGCGCGGCGAGGGCGAGGACCGTCAGGGCGGTCGGCAGGTGCCACCACGAGCGCGGGCGCTCGGACAGCACGGTGCGCTCGATGACCTGGTCGTCGGCCACGGGAGGCTGGGGCGTGACGGTGGTGCTCATGCGTTCTCTCCCTCGGTGGCGGCGGGGCCGGAGGCCTGCGACGGGGTCTCGTGACGGCGTCGTCCGCGTCGGCGCGGGGCGCCGGGCCGGTCCACGCGACGCAGACCCACGAGGGCGCGCACGAGGGGCGGGGCGGCGATGAACAGCACGACGAGCGCCTGGATCACCTGGACCAGGTCGAGCGGGACGCCCTGGGTGGTCTCCATGAAGCGGCCGCCCGTGCCGAGCGCGGCGAACAGGAGGCCGGCGAGCAGGATCCCGACCGGGCCGGAGCGGCCCAGGAGGGCCACCGTGATCGCGTCGAACCCGACGGAGCCCGCGATGCCGCCGGTCAGGCGGTGCTCGGTGCCGAGCACGTGGACCGCGCCTGCGAGGCCCACGAGGGCGCCGGCGATGAGCATGACGCCGAACGCGCTGCGGCCCACGTCGATCCCGGCCACCTCCGCCGCCCGGGGGTTGGAGCCCACGGCGCGGAACTTGAAGCCGATCGAGGAGCGGCTCATGAGCCACCACAGGAACACGATCGCGGCGATCGCGAGGAGCAGGCCGAGATGCAGGCGGAACTGCGGTCCCAGCAGCTGCGGGAGCGCGGCGTCGTCGGCGACGGCGGGCGAGGTGGGCTGGGCCTGGTTGGCGCCCGTGAAGGCCTTGGTCTTGAGGGCGTACATGATCCCGTAGGTGGCGATCCAGTTGAGCATGATCGTCGAGATGACCTCGTTGGCGCCGAACCGCGCCTTGAGGAAGCCGGCGATGCCGCCCCAGATCCCGCCCGCGACGATGCCCGCGGCGAGCGCGACGACGAGGTGGACGACGGGCGGCAGGTCGATCGCGAAGCCGACGTATCCGGCGCCCATCGCGCCGACGATCAGCTGGCCGGTGCCGCCGATGTTGAACAGGCCCGCGCGGAAGCCCACGGCCATGCCGCACGCGGCGATGATGAGCGGGGTCGCGACCGTGAGGGTCTCGGTGATCGGCTTGATCGCGCGGGCGGGGGTGCGGGCCTGGTAGTCGAAGATCGCGCCCCGGAACATGGCGGCGTAGGCGTCGCGGATCGAGACCCAGGCGGCGGCGAGAGTGTCGCCGGGCCGCGCGAAGAAGTACACGGCGGCGGCGCGGACGTCCTCGTCGGCGATGACGATCAGCACCGAGCCGATGACGACGGCGAAGACGAACGCGAGCACGACGACGAGCACGTCCCCGCGGATGATCTGCTGGAGCAGGGAGCGATGCCGCGGAGCGCCCCCGGGGGCTCCGCTCGTGCTCCCCCGGCCGGTCAGGCTCGGGACCGCGGGGTCGGCCGTCTCCGGGGTGGATGCCGGCGTCGCACTCATGCGATCTCTCCTTCGTCCGCGAGCTGGGTGTCGGTGGTGCGGGCGCCCGCGGCGACGGCCTCCCGGGCGGCCTCGGCGGTGTAGCCGGCCATCATCAGGCCCAGCACGTCGCGGTCCTCGTCGCCGGGCACGATGCCGAGGATCCGCCCGCGGTACATGACCGCGATCCGGTCGGAGAGCTGGGAGACCTCGTCGAGCTCGGTCGAGACGATCACGACGGGCGTGCCCTTGTCACGCTCGGCGACGATGCGCCGGTGCAGGAACTCGATCGAGCCCACGTCGACGCCGCGGGTGGGCTGGGAGGCGATGAACAGCGACAGGTCCCGGCCCAGCGCGCGGGCCATGACGACCTTCTGCTGGTTGCCGCCCGAGAGGGCCGCGACGGGCTGGTCGACGGAGGACAGCCGCACGTCGAACTCGTCGACCTGGCGCGCCGCGTTCTCGGCGATCGGCCGCGGATGCAGCGCGATCCGCGAGCCGTACGGCGCCCGGTCGTGCTGGTCGAGCACGAGGTTCTCGGCCACGGAGAAGTCGCCGACGAGGCCGTCGTGGGTGCGGTCCTCGGGGACGAAACCGACGCCGGCGTCGAGGATCTGCTTGGGGCCGCGTCCCACCAGCTCGGCACCGTCGAGCCGGATCGAGCCGCGCACGTCGCGCTGGAGCCCCAGGAGCGCCTCGGACAGCTCGGTCTGACCGTTGCCCTGGACGCCCGCGACCCCGAGGATCTCCCCCCGGTGCACGTCGAAGGAGACGCCGTCGAGCACCTGGACGCCGGCCTCGTCCGCGACCGACAGCTCGCGCACCTCGAGTGCGACCTCTCCGGGCTGGGCGGGCTCCTTCTCGAGGTCGAGCGCGACCTGGCGGCCCACCATGAGGGACGCGAGCTCCGTCTGGTCGGCCGAGGGGTCCGCGGTGCCGACGACGCGTCCGCGGCGGATCACGGTGATGCGGTCGGCCACGGCCTTGACCTCGCGCAGCTTGTGGGTGATGAAGACGATCGAGGTGCCCTCGGCCTGCAGCTGGCGCATGATCCCCATCAGCTCGTCCGTCTCGTGAGGCGTGAGCACGGCGGTGGGCTCGTCGAGCACGAGCACCTCGGCCTGGCGGGACAGCGCCTTGATGATCTCGACCCGCTGCTGCGCGCCGACGGGCAGGTCCTCGACGACGGCGTCGGGGTCGAGCTCGAAGCCGAAGCGCTCGGAGATCTCGCGGACGGTGCGCCGGGCGCTCGCGAGATCGAGCAGACCGCCGTGGGTGGGCTCATGGCCGAGCACGACGTTCTCGGCGACCGTGAAGACGGGCACGAGCATGAAGTGCTGGTGGACCATGCCGATCCCGGCCGCCATGGCCTCGCCCGGACCGGCGAAGCGCACGGGGTCCCCGTCGAGCAGGATCTCGCCGCCGTCGGGCTGGTACAGCCCGTACAGCACGTTCATGAGGGTGGACTTGCCGGCGCCGTTCTCTCCGAGGAGACAGTGGATCTCGCCCGGTGAGACCACCAGGTCGATGTCGTCGTTGGCGACGAAGGTGCCGAAGACCTTGCGGATCCCTCTGAGTTCGAGCTTCACGTCGATTCGCTTCCGTGGAGGAGGCCCGCTGCATCGGGGCCGGGGGACATCGCGCCGCACCGAGGGGCGCGCCCGATCCTATCGGCCGCCGCGCACGAGGCGGCGGCCGGGAGGATCGCGCACCGCGGCCCCCGGGAGCCGTCCCGGGGGCCGCGGTCAGGACTGCTGCGTCAGGACTGCTGCGGCGAGGCGGCGGACTCGACGGTGATCTTGCCGTCGATGATGTCCTGCTTGAGCTGCGTGACCTCGTCCTGCACGTCCTGCGGGACCTGCGAGGACAGATCGTGGTACGGCGCGATGTCGACGCCGCCGTTCTCGAGAGTGCCCACGTACGGGGTGTTGTCGAACGAGTCCTCGGAGGCGGACTTGGTGACGTCCTCGACGGCCGCCGCGATGCCCTTCATGACCGAGGTGAGGATGAGCGGCTGGGCCTCGGCGTCACCGATCGACTCGTAGCCGTCGGAGTCGACCCACACGACCATGGCGCCGTCGTGCTCCTTGGCGCTCGCGACGGTGCCCGCGCCCACGGGGCCGGCGACCGGCATCACGATGTCCGCGCCCTGGTCGTAGAAGCCGTCCGACGTGGTCTTGCCCTTGGTCTGGTCCTCGAAGTCGCCCGTGAAGGAGCCTTGCTGGGTGTCCTTGTTCCAGCCCAGGAGCTGGACGTTCGCCTGGTGCACCTCGTTGTACTTCGCGACGCCGTCGGCGAAGCCGTCCATGAAGATCGTGACGGTCGGGATGTTGATGCCACCGTAGGTGGCGACCTTCCCGGTCTTCGAGGAGCCGGCCGCGACGTAACCGGCGAGGTAGGCGGCCTGGGCGGTGTCGAAGGAGACGGGCTTGACGTTGTCGAGCTCGACGGTGTTGCCCTGGTCGTCCTGGGCGGTCGAGTCGATGATCGCGAACTCGACGTCGGGGTTGGCCTGGGCCTGGGTCGCGGTCGCGTTGGCGAGCAGGAAGCCGACCGTGAAGACGAGGTTGCAGTTGGACGAGACCAGGTTGTCGATGTTGGGCACGAAGTCGGAGTTCGAGGTGGACTCCGCCTTCTGGGTCTGGATCTTGAGGTCCTTCTTGGCGGCCTCGAGGCCGTCCGAGCCGGACTCGTTGAAGGACTTGTCCTCGAAGCCGCCGGAGTCCGAGACCATGCACGCCTTGAAGTCGGAGGAGGCGCCCCCACCGGCATCGCTGCCACCGGCCGTGTCGGGGGCCGAGCCGCACGCGGCCAGGGCGAGGGCGCCGGCTCCGGCGAGAGCTGCGACGCGGGGGAATTGCTTCACGGGTCCTCCAGGGGATGCGTGCCAGGGTGATCGGTGCTCGCCCCGTCGTTGGGGCGACCGGACCTCGATCGGGGATCTAGCTCGAGACCCTATGCCCGTCGCCCGCCCTGCGAGACGCGTTCCCTCACCCCGCGGCCGAACTGTTATGAGTCCGAGACCCCGGCGTGGCCCGCGAGGGCTCAGGCGGCGAGATCGGCGGGCAGATCACGGTGCAGGCACACGGTCGCGAGCAGCGTCGCACCGATCGCGATGGCCCTCTCGTCGACCGTGAAGTCCCCCATGTGGAGGTCGTAGGTGCGCCCACCCGGCGTGCGGGTGCCCAGGCGCGCGAGCGCCCCCGGGACCTGCTCGAGGTACCACGCGAAGTCCTCGCCGCCGAGGGACTGCCGGGCGGTGTCGACCCGCTCGCGGCCGTACGCGCTCGTGACCGCGTCCTCGAGCAGGCGCACGCTCACGGGATCGTTGGACACAGGAGGGACGCCGCGATCGTGCTGCACGGCGGCCTCGACGCCCCACGCGTGGGCGATGTCGGCGAGGGTCTCCTCGAGCAGCGCCTCGGCCTGGTCCCACGCCTCGTGGTCGAGACAGCGCAAGGTGCCCTCGAGGATCCCGGCCGAGGGGATCGCGTTGAAGGCGCTGCCCGCGTGCACGCTGCCCCAGGTGAGGTTGACGCCGCTGCGCGGGTCCATCCGGCGGGTCAGGGCCGCCGGCAGCTGGGTGATGATCTGGCCCATCGCGTACACGAGATCCTGGGTCAGGTGGGGGCGCGAGGTGTGGCCGCCGGCGCCCGCGAGCTCGATCCGCACCGGGTCGGTGGCCGAGGTGATGGGCCCGGGCTTGAGGCCCACGTGCCCGACGTCGACGCCGGGATCGCAGTGCAGCGCGAAGATCGAGTCGAGGCCGTCCGCCACGCCCTCGGAGATCATCTCGAGCGCCCCGCACGGATGTCGCTCCTCCGAGGGCTGGAAGATCAGCCGCACGGTACGGGGCAGGGCGCCGGCGTCGGCGACGGCCACGAGCGCCATCGCCGCGCCCAGCACGGCGCTCATGTGCACGTCGTGCCCGCACGCGTGCGAGACACCCTCGACGCCCGAGCGGAAGGGGAGGTCGGTGAGCTCGGGGATGCCGAGCGCGTCCATGTCGGCGCGCAGCCCCAGCGGCGCGAGGGCGGGGTCGGCGCCGGGGATGTCGCAGTAGGCGCCCGTGCGGGGCATCCGGACCGGTTGCAGCCCGAGGGCCTCGAGCTGGGCGACGACGACGTCGGTCGTCGCGTGCTCGGCATGGCTGAGCTCGGGATGGCGGTGGAGGTGGCGGCGGATCTCTCGCAGCTGCTCGGTGCGGGCGCCGACGACGCGTCGGATCAGCCCGTGCTCGCCGAGCACGTCCTGGTCGAGGGACGTGAGGGTCATGTCTGGCGCTCCTTGCGTGCTCCGTGACGGCCGCGGCCCGCGTCGTGCTCCTCCGCGACGTCAGCGGAGCGCGTCCAGGCCCTCCGCGTCGAGCAGCGGGCCCAGGCGCGAGAGGTCCTGCGCCCGCTCGTCGGCGAGCACGAGGAGGACGTCCGGGGTGTCGACGACGGTGATGCCCTCGACGCCCACCAGGGCGACCGGCCGAGTGGGGGCACCGTACACCGTGGCGTGCGCGTCGATCGCGATCGTCTCAGCACCGCCGAGGACCACGACGTCCGAGCCCTCGGCGCGACCCCCGTCCGAGTGTTCCCGCCGCTCGCGCAGCTGGCGGGCGAGCGCCGCGAAGTCGCCGACGTCGTCCCAGCCGAACGCGGCGGGCACCATCGCGACCCGTCCGGCGACGCTGAGCGGCTCGGCCAGGGCGTGGTCGATCGCGATCGCGGTGAGGGTCGGCCAGACCCGTTCGCGCACCGCGGCCTCCTCCGCGGTGCCGATCGCCGCGGCGATCGCCCGCGCGCCCGCGGCGAGCGGCGGGATCTGGGCATCGAGCGCCTCGAGCAGCACGCGGGCGCGCACGACGAACATGCCCGCGTTCCAGCGGAAGCGACCCGAGCGCACGAAGGCCTCGGCGCGGTCGCGGTCCGGCTTCTCGACGAACCGCTCGACGCCGACGGCGCCCGTGCCCGCGAGCTCGGGGGGCGTGGCGGCCTCCTCGATGTAGCCGAAGCCCGTGGCCGGATGCGTCGGCTCGATCCCGATGATCACGAGGTAGCCGCGCTCAGCGGCCGTCCGCGCGCTCGCGACGGCGCGGGCGAACGCGACCTCGTCGGCGATCAGATGGTCGGCGGCGAAGGACCCGATGACGGCGTCCTCGTCGGCGGCGGCCGCGACGGCCGCGGCGAGCGCGATCGCGGGCATCGAGTTGCGCGGGGACGGCTCGGCGAGGACGCGCACGCCGGCGCCCGCCTGCGCGCGGACCTCCTCCTCATGGGCGCACCCCGTCACGACGATCGGGGCGCGGTCACCGAGCGTCGCCAGCCGGTCGAGGGTCTGCTGGAGGAGCGAGCGGCCGGTGCCGGTCAGGTCCAGCAGGAACTTGGGTCGGGAGCGGCGTGACAGCGGCCACAGCCGGGTGCCCGCTCCCCCGGCCGGGACCACGGGGACGAACGGCGACGTGTGCGGGATGGGCGGCGCGGAGGACGGGACGGAGGACGGGACGGAGGGCGACGCGGACGGCATGGGGGAAGGGTAGCCTCACCGGTCACCGGTACATTCCGATGCTAGGGTGGCAGAGCCCCATCCGAGGTCGGCCCGCCCCGCCGCGCTTCGCTCGCGTCGCCGCTGCGACGCCCCCGCGATCACCAGCGATCGCCCGGACCGCCGCGCGGTGCAGCCGACGTCCATCCATCACCCTTCACGTCCCCTCTGGAGGCTCACGTGGCATCTGCCCAGTCCGGCACGCTCTATCGCGGGCGTGAGGGCATGTGGTCCTGGGTCGCGCATCGCATCTCGGGAATGCTCATCTTCCTGTTCCTGCTCGTGCACGTCCTCGATACGGCCCTCGTCCGGGTCTCCCCCGCCGCCTACAACGAGGTCATCGGCCACTACAAGACGCTCGTGTTCGGCTTCGGCGAGATCGGGCTGGTCGCCGCGATCTGCTTCCACGCCCTCAACGGGCTGCGGATCATCCTGGTCGACTTCTGGTCCCAGGGCGCGCGGCGCCAGCGGATGCTCTTCTGGGTCGTCGTCATCGTGTGGGTCGTCCTCATGCTCGGATTCGTCCCGCGTCAGCTCATGCACATGTTCGGAGCCTGATCATGACCTCTGCCTCCCCCACCACCATCCCCGAGCCGACGGGGCGCTACCAGCGCACCGGCATGCACGGCCTGAACACCGACATGCTCTCGTGGCTGTTCATGCGCGGCTCGGGCGTGCTGCTCGTGATCCTCGTGTTCGGCCACCTGTTCGTGAACCTGTGGCTCGGCGAGGGCGTCGAGCGTGTCGACTTCGCGTTCGTGGCCGGCAAGTGGTCCTCGCCGTTCTGGCAGGTCTGGGACCTGCTCATGCTGTGGCTGGGCCTCCTGCACGGCGGTAACGGCGTGCGCACCATCATCAACGACTACGCGCACGGCCCGCGCCTGCGCCTGGTCCTCAAGGGCCTGCTCTACCTCGCCGTGATCGTCACCGTCGTGCTGGGCACCCTCGTGATCTTCACCTTCGACCCGTGCCCCACCGGCGGCGACCCCAGCCTGCTCCCGAGCATCTGCCGCTGACCTACGTCCTGCCGCTTCGTGAACCAGGAGTTCTGACCTTCATGCAGACCCATAGCTATGACGTGGTGATCGTCGGCGCCGGCGGCGCCGGGATGCGCGCCGCCCTGGAGTCCTCGACCCGCGCCCGCACCGCCGTGCTGACCAAGCTGTACCCCACCCGTTCCCACACCGGCGCGGCCCAGGGCGGCATGTGCGCCGCCCTCGCCAACGTCGAGGAGGACAACTGGGAGTGGCACACCTACGACACCGTCAAGGGCGGCGACTACCTGGTGGACCAGGACGCTGCCGAGGTGATGGCCAAGGAGGCCATCGACGCGGTGCTGGACCTCGAGAAGATGGGCCTGCCCTTCAACCGCACCCCCGAGGGGCGGATCGACCAGCGGCGCTTCGGCGGGCACACGCGCGAGCACGGGGAGGCGCCGGTGCGCCGCTCGTGCTACGCCGCCGACCGCACGGGCCACATGATCCTGCAGACCCTCTACCAGAACTGCGTCAAGCAGCAGGTGGAGTTCTTCAACGAGTTCTACGTGCTCGACGTGCTCATGACCGGCGATCCGCGCGTCGACGAGGACGTGCGCGCCGCGGGCGTCGTCGCCTACGAGCTCGCGACGGGCGAGGTGCACGTCTTCCGCGCCAAGTCGGTCGTCTTCGCCTCGGGCGGCTTCGGCAAGATGTTCAAGACCACCTCGAACGCGCACACCCTCACGGGCGACGGCCCGGCGATGGCGCTGCGCCGCGGCATCCCGCTCGAGGACATGGAGTTCTTCCAGTTCCACCCGACGGGCCTCGCGGGCCTGGGCATCCTGCTCTCGGAGGCCGCCCGCGGTGAGGGCGCGATCCTGCGCAATGCGGAGATGGAGCGCTTCATGGAGCGCTACGCCCCGACCCTCAAGGACCTCGCCCCGCGCGACGTGGTCGCCCGCGCGATGGCCAACGAGGTGCGCGAGGGCCGCGGCTGCGGCCCGAACAAGGACTACGTGCTGCTGGACCTGACCCACCTCGAGCCCGCGCACATCGACGCCAAGCTCCCGGACATCACGGAGTTCGCGCGCACCTACCTGGGCGTCGAGCCCTACACCGAGCCGGTGCCCGTGTATCCGACGGCGCACTACGGCATGGGCGGCATCCCCACCAACATCAAGGGCGAGGTGCTGCGCAACGAGACCGACGTGATCCCCGGCATGTACGCGGCCGGCGAGGTCGCGTGCGTGAGCGTGCACGGCGGCAACCGCCTGGGCACCAACTCGCTCCTGGACATCAACGTGTTCGGACGACGTGCCGGCATCGCCGCGGCCGATCACGCCCATGGCGTGGACCAGGCCGAGGTCGCCGAGGGCGTGGAGCTGCCCACCGTCGAGCTGCTCGAGCGCTTGCGCGACCGGCCCGCGTCCCAGGACCGGATCGCCGACATCCGGCGGGATCTGCAGGAGACCATGGACGCGAACGTCCAGGTGTTCCGCACCGAGGAGACGTGCCGTCAGGCCCTGTCCGACATCGCCGAGCTCAAGCGGCGCTACGAGACGGTGGCCGTGCAGGACAAGGGCCGGCGCTACAACCTCGACCTCCTCGAGGCCGTCGAGCTCGGCTTCCTGCTCGACCTCGCCGAGGTCGTCGCCCTCGGCGCCCTCGAGCGCAAGGAGTCCCGCGGCGGCCACTTCCGCGAGGACTTCCCCACGCGCGACGACGTGAACTTCCTGTGGCACACCATGGCCTACAAGACCCGGGACGGGCAGGGGCAGGACGGCACCGATATCCGCCTGGGCACCAAACCCGTCATCATCACCCGCTACGAGCCGAAGGAGCGCACGTTCTGATGAGCGCCGTCGCCGAGAAGCAGCGGACCGGAGAACCCGAGTCCCCGGCTGCCGAGATCCCCTCGTTCGAGGTCACGCTGCGCATCGCCCGCTTCGACCCCGACGCGGAGGATGCCACCACCCACTGGGAGGACTTCACCGTCACGATGCACGGCACCGACCGTGTGCTCGACGCCCTCCACGAGATCAAATGGCACCACGACGGATCGCTCTCGTTCCGCCGCTCGTGCGCGCACGGCGTGTGCGGCTCGGACGCGATGCGCATCAACGGCCGCAATCGCCTGGCGTGCAAGACCCTGCTCAAGGACCTGAACCTCTCCAAGCCGGTCACGATCGAGCCCCTCAAGGGACTGCCGGTGTGCAAGGACCTGATCGTCGACATGGAGCCGTTCTTCGACGCCTACCGCGAGGTCCAGCCCTTCCTCATCGCGCACGGCCAGGAGCCGAGCCGTGAGCGCCTGCAGAGCGCCGAGCAGCGCGCGCGCTTCGACGACACCACCAAGTGCATCCTGTGCGCCGCGTGCACGTCCTCGTGCCCG
>DAMDHZ010000064.1:0-8050 GCA_032101665.1 Brachybacterium sp.
AGCACTGGCCTACATCGGTAAACCGCAAGCAACGGTGAGAATGGTCTCCAAGCCCCATCCTCGAGGTATCGAGACCGTACTCACGATGACGTTCTTCGAACAGGTCGTTCGCCGGTACGGGAAAGCCGACCTTTTCTTGTACTGCATTGACCGCGATGGTCGCGCATCCAATGATGAGCGTCTGCGCTCAACGGTGCAGAACGCCGCGAAGAAAACTCGCGTCTCACAGAGGGTCGATGGCCGCACTGCACATCAGGAGATCGAGGTGTGGGGGCTCGCCGCTTGCGATCGCGTGCTGCTCAGCGATTCCTGGGGCGCCATACGTGCGCACAGCGATCCCAAGGAGGCGTACTTCGACCCCGTTGCTAAGACGCTGGGGATTCACCGAGGACCTGGTCACGGCCGCGAACACATCGGCCGCCTAGCGGGCGCCGCCTACTACCGCGTCAGGCAGCGATGTCCTGAATTGCAGGAAATTGAAGCAATATTCCGGAACGCGGCCGGTTGAGTTCTGCCCGCGAGGATTTTAGGCAAGCCCTGACGCCCGAGAATTAACAGCCAGGTATGCTCACTGAACCCTGCACGTATCGCCTCCATGGACATCATAACTTACCTCATCGGCATCCAGCGCCGCGGCTTCTCCATTCGAGACCTTCCTCGGTGCGGAACTGACAGAGGACGTGACCGGGCATCCGGGACGAGCGGCCGGACGTCTGGGAGACTGGCGCGCATGGCGGAGCACGAGGCAACGCAGGCGATGACGGAGACGGAATCTGACCTGCTCGAGGAGTACCGCCGGCACCTCGCTCTCGAGCGCGGCCGCTCCCCCCATACCGTGCGCGGCTACCTGCGCGAGGCGGCCACACTGCTGGTCCACCTCCGCGCGGTCGAGCGTATCGGCGTCGAGGAGCTCGACATCGCCGCTCTGCGCTCGTGGCTGGGCGCCCGCGCCGCGGGGGGCGCCGCGACCTCGACCCTCGCACGCTCCGCCGCGGCCGCCCGCACCTTCACCGCCTTCCTCACGGCGACCGGTCACCTGGACCACGATCCGGGCGCGCGTCTGCACCCTCCCCGCCGCGGACGCCACCTCCCCGCCGTGCTCACGACCGCGCAGGCCGCCCGCCTCATGCACGCCCCCGCCGACGCCGCCGCGAGCGAGGAGCCGCCTGATCCCCACCGCGTGGCGATCCGGTTGCGCGACGCGGCCGTGCTCGAGCTGCTGTACTCGAGCGGACTGCGCGTCTCCGAGCTGGTCGCCCTCGATCTCGACAGCATCGACCACGAGCAGCGCACCGTGCGAGTGCTCGGCAAGGGCTCGAAGGAGCGGATCGTGCCCGTCGGCATCCCCGCTCTGCGCGCCGTCGAGGCGTGGGTCGAGGGCGGACGGCCCGTGCTCGCGTCCGCAGTCGCGAGCGCACGCGCCCTGTTCCTCGGGGCCCGCGGAGGCCGGCTCGGTGATCGCGCGGTGCGCGACCTCGTGCGCGTGGCGACCGCGGAGGCGGGCATCTCGCGCCACGTCACCCCGCACACCCTGCGGCACAGCGCGGCCACGCACCTCGTCGAGGGCGGCGCGGACCTGCGCAGCGTCCAGGACTACCTCGGTCACTCCTCGCTCGCGACCACGCAGATCTACACTCACGTCTCAGCTGCCCGTCTGCGCGAGACCATCGAGCAGGCTCACCCGCGCGCCTGAGGGGGCCGCCACCCCCGTTCCCACGATCTGCCGCGTCATGCCTGCCGATCCGATCCCGACGATCCCTTCGGGCGCACTCGGCCCCGCGGCTCCGCGGCTCCCCCTCGCCACGGCGTCGCTCCTGCCGCCCGCCGCCCGCGGAGCCGCCCCCTCGAGTGGCAGCAGCACGCTCGGGCCGTGCGCGCCGAGCAGGAGCATCGGGTCCACGTAGGTCTCGCCGCGGCGCGCCCCGAGGTGAAGGCACACGGTCGTGCCGCAGTGCGAGGCCCCGGAGGCCTCGAGCGTCCCGATCGCCGTGCCCGTTGCGACCGTCCGGCCCGCTGTGACGCTCCCGACCACGGGCTCGTAGGTCGACACGAGGCCTCCGGCGTGGAGGATCGAGACCGTGCCGCGCCCGGCGACGATCCCCGAGAAGCGGACCACGCCGTCGTCGACCGCCCGGACCTCCATGCCGCCGCCGACGAGATCCACCCCGCGATGCCCTGCCGCGTACGGGGTCGGCGGCGCCTCGAACGCCCGCACCACGCGATGCGGCGGCGCCAGCGGCCACTGCCAGCGAGGCGCCGGCGGCTCGGCCGCGGCGCGCGGGGCGGCCAGGACCCCGAGCAGCAGGACGACGACCACGAGCAGATGCCGCCCGGCCCTCCGCGACCCGTTCCGCCCACGTCGCGGGCCTGCCGCACCGTCCGCGGCGACGTCGGCGGGCGGGATGGCCGGGGGAGGGTCGAGCAGAGACATGCCCCCACCGTCCCGCCCGTGACCCGGGCGGGCCAGTGCCCCGCCGACGTGGGGGAGGACCCGGACGTGGGGAGGGAGCGCTCACACCCCGGAGGAGGTGCCGCATCGTTCCCGCTCCGATAGACTCACGTCAGCATCCGGTGTGTCCGGATGACTTCGCGTGCCCAGTGCGGCACCCGGCCATCGGTCCTCGGACCCCGCCTCGGCGCCCTCGGGCGCCTCGGAGCGGGACCGCGGGCGGTCGGGGCCAGGGCACCAGGCCCGACGCCGTCCGGCGTCGGGGAGAACCGTCAACATCGGTCCTGCGCCGAGACCTCGGACGCCCCACGGGTGCGCCGGGCGAGCCCAGGGCCGCGGAAAGAGGACACTCATGGCAGTCGTCACCATGCGCCAGCTCCTGGAGAGCGGTGTCCACTTCGGGCACCAGACCCGCCGTTGGAACCCGAAGATGAAGCGCTTCATCTTCACCGAGCGCAACGGCATCTACATCGTCGACCTGATGCAGACGCTCACCTACATCGACTCGGCGTACGAGTTCGTCAAGCAGACGGTCGCCCACGGCGGCTCGATCCTGTTCGTCGGCACCAAGAAGCAGGCGCAGGAGTCCATCCGCGAGCAGGCCACCCGCGTGGGCATGCCGTACGTCAACCAGCGCTGGCTCGGCGGCATGCTGACCAACCTGCAGACCGTCTCCTCGCGCGTGAACCGCCTCAAGGAGCTCGAGCAGATCGACTTCGACGATGTGGCCGGCTCCGGCTACACCAAGAAGGAGCTGCTCATCATGCGCCGCGAGAAGGACAAGCTCGAGCGCACCCTCGGCGGCATCCGCGACATGGGCAAGACCCCGTCCGCGGTGTGGATCGTCGACACCAACAAGGAGCACCTCGCCGTCGACGAGGCGCAGAAGCTCAACATCCCGGTCGTCGCGATCCTCGACACCAACTGCGATCCCGACGAGGTCACCTACCCGATCCCGGGCAACGACGACGCGATCCGCTCCGTCACCCTGCTGACCCGCGTGGTCGCCGACGCCGTCGCCGCCGGCCTCCAGGCCCGTCACGAGCGCTCCACCACGGGCGAGAAGAACGTCTCGGCCGTCGACGCGGAGCCGCTCGCCGAGTGGGAGCAGGAGCTGCTCAAGCAGTCCGAGGTCCAGCAGGAGCAGGCCGCGGCCGAGGAGACCCCCACCGTCCCCGCCCCCGACGCGTCCGACGTCGAGGCCGAGACCATCATCAGCGCCGAGGAGGACGCCCAGGCGTCCGCCGGCGAGACCGAGGTCCAGACCGAGCCCAAGTGAGGTCTCCCGTCCGGGTGGTCGATCCCGGCCGCCCGGACGGCCTCGTCATCATCTTTCGATCCGAACCTCTCCCCTCAGGAAGAAGGACACATGGCCAACTACACGGCTGCTGACATCAAGGAGATCCGGGAGTCCACGGGCGCCGGCATGCTCGACGTCAAGAAGGCTCTCGACGAGGCGGACGGCGACAAGGCCAAGGCCGTCGAGCTGATCCGCGTCAAGGGCCTCAAGGGCATCGCCAAGCGCGAGGGCCGCAGCGCCTCCGAGGGCCTCATCGCCGTCGAGGTCCACGACGAGGACGGCAAGCAGGTCGGCACCCTCGTGGAGCTCAACTCCGAGACCGACTTCGTGGCCAAGAACGACAAGTTCGTCGCCCTCGGCGACGAGGCCGTCGCGGCCGCCGTCGCGAGCGGCGCCACCGAGCCCGAGCAGCTCGCCGACACCCCGTTCGGCGAGGCGCTCACCACCGCGGGCGCGACCATGGGCGAGAAGATCGTCGTGCGTCGCATCGGCCGCGTCGAGGGCGAGAAGGTCAGCTCCTACATGCACCGCACCAACAAGGACCTGCCGCCGCAGGTCGGCGTGCTCGTGGCCACCGACGCCAAGGGTGCCGAGGTCGCGCGCGACGTGGCGATGCACATCGCGGCGTTCACCCCGAAGTACCTCTCGCGCGAGGAGGTGCCGGCGGAGATCGTCGCCGACGAGCGCCGCATCGCCGAAGAGACCGCGAAGAACGAGGGCAAGCCCGAGAAGGCCCTGCCCAAGATCGTCGAGGGCCGCCTGAACGGCTTCTTCAAGGAGAACGTGCTGCTGGACCAGGCATACGCCAAGGACACCAAGAAGTCCGTGGGCTCCGTGCTCGACGAGGTCGGTGGCACGATCACCGGCTTCGTGCGCTTCCGCGTCGGCAGCTGACACCCCCGGGGAGTCCCTGTGGGACTCGTCCCGTCGGGCGGCCCTGCACCCTGGGGTGCGGGGCCGCCCCGGTATCATCGCCGCTGACCAGTAGCCGCTCGGAAGGACCTCCATGCCCCCCGCGACCATGACCTCGCAGATCCCCGTCCTCCCGAAGAACGAGACGGGGCGCCGCGTCCTGCTCAAGCTGTCCGGTGAGGCATTCGGCGGCGGCCGGGTCGGCGTCGACCCCGAGGTCGTCTCCCGGATCGCGGGTGAGATCGCCGAGGGCGTCGCCGAGGGCGTCGAGTGCGCGATCGTCGTGGGCGGCGGCAACTTCTTCCGCGGCGCCGAGCTGTCCCAGCGCGGCATGGACCGCCGTCGCGCCGACTACATGGGCATGCTCGGGACCGTCATGAACTGCCTCGCACTGCAGGACTTCCTCGAGCAGAAGGGCGTGTCAACGCGCGTCCAGACCGCGATCTCGATGGGGCAGGTCGCCGAGCCGTACCTGCCGCTGCGCGCCGTGCGCCACCTCGAGAAGGGCCGGGTCGTGATCTTCGGCGCCGGCGCCGGCATGCCCTACTTCTCGACCGACACCGTCGCCGTGCAGCGCGCGCTCGAGATCGGCTGCCACGAGGTGCTCATGGCCAAGAACGGCGTCGACGGCGTCTACACCGCGGACCCGCGCCTCGACCCCGCGGCCATCAAGCTCGACCACATCACCTACAGCGAGGCCCTCGTGCAGGGCCTCAAGGTGGTCGACGCGACCGCCTTCAGCCTGTGCATGGACAACGCCCAGCCCATGATGGTGTTCGGCCTGGACACGCCCGGCTCGATCACCCGCGCCATGCGGGGCGACCGCATCGGCACCGCCGTCACCGGCGACTGACACGCCGCGCGCCGAGGCGCGGGACAATGGACCCCAGCGAACCCCTTACCAGCGAGGAGCACCCCGTGAGCGACGACATCCCCGGCATCCTGAAGGACGCCGAATCCAAGATGGTCAAGACGATCGACGTGACGAAGGAGGAGTTCTCCGCCATCCGCACCGGTCGCGCCAACGCCGCGATGTTCCAGGGGATCACGGTGGACTACTACGGCGCTCCCACGCCGCTCAACCAGCTCGCCTCCCTGCAGTTCCCCGAGGCGCGCACGATCATCGTCACCCCCTATGACAAGAGCGCGACGTCGGCGATCGAGAGCGCCCTGCGCGACTCCGACCTCGGCGTCAACCCCACCAACAACGGAGACAACCTGCGCCTGGTGCTGCCGGCCCTGACCGAGGAGCGGCGCAAGGAATACGTCAAGCTGGCCAAGAACAAGGCCGAGGACGGCCGGATCGCGGTCCGCGGCACGCGTGGCAACGCCAAGAAGTCGATCGAGAAGCTGGTCAAGGACAAGGAGATCGGCGAGGACGAGGGCACGCGCGCCGAGAAGGACCTCGAGGTCCTGACCAAGAAGTACATCGAGCAGGTCGACGTCGCCCTCGCGGCCAAGGAGACCGAGCTGGCGACGGTCTGATGCGCTCGTGACGGCACTGGGGGGCGTCGAGCCCGGAGATCTCGCACCGTCCGCCGCGACGCCCGCGGGCGCCGCGGCGGACGGTCGTGTCCCCGGCGGCGAGAGCCCGGCCCCCGCCCCCTCGGCGCCCGAGCCGACGCGGCGAGGCCCCGGTCGCAACCTGCCCGCCGCGATCGGGGTGGGGGCGACGCTCATCGTTCTGCTCCTGGTGTGCCTGTTCGTGGTGCCGCCCGCCTTCGCGGCCCTCGCCGGGATCGCCCTCGTGCTCGGCTCGTACGAGGCGGTGCGCGCCCTCGACGCCGGCGGCCTGCACGTGCCGATGGTGCCCGTCCTGGTCGGCGCGCTCGGCATGGTGGTCTCGACCGCCGTCTACGGCGCCGAGGGGCTCGTGGTCGCCGCGGCCGTCGCGGTGTGCGTGATCCTGCTGTGGCGGGTCGTGGAGTCCTCGGGTCTGCTCGCGGTGCGCGATGCGGCGGCGGGCGTCTTCACCCTGGCCTGGGTGCCGTTCCTCGGCTGCTTCGCCCTGCTCCTGCAGGAGCAGGGCTCGATGCTCGTGCTGCTCGCGCTCGTCGTCCCGATCGCGAACGACACGGGCGGTTACATCGCGGGTGTCCTGTTCGGCGCGCACCCGATGGCGCCGTCTATCAGCCCCAAGAAGAGCTGGGAGGGCTTCGTCGGCTCGCTCGTGATGGGCACTGCCGTGGCCGTCGCCGTCCTCGCGCTCGGGCTGCACGCGCCGTGGTGGATCGGGCTCGTGATCGGACCCGTGCTCGTGGTCATCTCCACGTGCGGGGACCTCGCCGAATCCCTCCTCAAGCGCGACCTCGGGATCAAGGACATGGGTTCGCTCCTGCCCGGGCACGGCGGCGTGCTCGACCGCCTCGACTCGATCCTCCTGTCCGCCCCCGCCACCTTCCTCCTGCTGGAGCTGCTGCTGCCGTGAACGACACCCCCACCGACGATCCCGCCGACGAGCGCTCCGTGCGCCCCGGCGCCGTCCGCCCGTCGGCCCGCACCGGGCTCGACCTCTCCCGCGAGGCGGTCCCCGACCAGCCCGTCGCCCTCGCGCCGGGCCAGCTCCAGCTGCGTCCCACGCGCCGCGGCAAGCCCCCGGCCCACCTCGCCGATCTCGCGCTCGCCGAGCGGATCGAGGCCGTCACCGCACGCGGTCTGCCCGGCTTCCGCGCGCGCCAGCTGTCCGTGCACTACTTCGAGCACGCGAGCGTGGACCCCCAGGCCATGACGGACCTGCCACGGCAGGGCCGCGAGGAGCTCGTCTCCTTCTTCTTCCCGCCCCTGCTCGAGCTCGTCTCCCGTCAGAGCGCCGACCACGGCGCCACCCAGAAGCTGCTGTGGCGGCTGTTCGACGGCTCCCTCGTCGAGTCGGTCCTCATGCGCTACCCGGGCCGCATCACGCTGTGCATCTCCTCCGAGGCCGGCTGCGGCATGAACTGCCCGTTCTGCGCGACCGGGCAGATGGGCCTGACCCGCAACCTGTCGGCGGCGGAGATCCTCGAGCAGGTGCGCATCGCCAACGCCATGCTGCGCGACGGCTCGCTGCCCGGGGGCCGCGAGAGCGACCCGCCGCGCGTCACCAACATCGTGTTCATGGGGATGGGGGAGCCGCTCGCCAACTACCGGGCCGTGGCCACCGCGTGCCGGCGCCTGAACGCTCCTGCCCCCGAGGGCTTCGGGATGTCGGCGCGCAACATCACGGTCTCGACCGTGGGGCTCGCGCCCGCCGTCCGCAAGCTCATCGCCGAGGAGATCCCCGTGACCCTCGCGGTGTCCCTGCACGCGCCCGACGACGCGCTGCGCAATGAGCTCGTGCCGATCAACACGCGCTACGACGTCGACGAGATCCTCTCGGCCGCCCACGAGTACTTCGAGGCCACCGGGCGGCG
>DAMDHZ010000064.1:8060-19286 GCA_032101665.1 Brachybacterium sp.
CGCAAGCTCGTCGTCAAGGGCGGCCGGCACTGGGTGCACGTCAACCCGATCCCGCTCAACCCCGTCAAGGGCTCGAAGTGGACCGCCTCGGACCCGCACGTGGAGAAGCAGTTCGTCGAGTCCCTGCGCGCGCACGGCATCTCCACGACGATCCGCGACACCCGCGGCTCCGACATCGACGGCGCGTGCGGCCAGCTCGCCGCCACCGTCCTGGAGTCCGACGCCCACCGCGAGGACCGCGAGGCGCGCGTCGCCCGCGTCGAGGCCGTCGCCGGACGCCCCGAGACCGCCGAGGAGTGACGGTGCCGGGGTTCCGAGGCGGCCGAGGGCACGGCCGCCCGCTACAGTGAGGGCGGGCCGCCACCACGGCACAGCCGTGCCGCCGCGCCCTGGAGCTGATCCCGCCCGAGGAAGGACCACCGTGAGCACATCGTTCGAACGCGTCTCGCGATTCGGCACCGGCTACGACGTGCGCGAGGTCGACGAGTTCCTCGCCCGCGCCCGCGAGGCCTACGAGGGCGGCGACGCGTCGTTCTCGTCCTCGGAGATCACGGGCGCGAGCTTCGCGAGCGAGCGCGGCGGCTACTCGATGCGCGTCGTCGACGAGGCCCTGGACCGCCTCTCGGATGCCTTCGCGCTGCGGGAGCGCGACGAGGCCATCGCCCGCGGCGGAGAGGACGCCTGGATCCGTGACCTCACGGCGCGCGCCGAGACCCTCAAGGAGCGTCTCGAGCGCCCGGCGGGGCAGCGTTTCGCACCCGCCCCCGACGGTGAGGTCTCCTACGACCGCGCCGACGTCGACGCCCTGTGCGACGAGCTCATCGCCTACTTCACCGAGGGCCACCCGATGAGCGTCGATGACGTGCGACGCTCCGCCTTCCGCCGCCGCAAGGGCGCCGACGGCTACTCCGAGGCCGTCGTCGACGTCTACCTCGACCACGTCGCGGACGTGATGGCGTCCGTGCCGTGACCACGGCCCCTGCGCCCCGACCGGGGCGCCGGGTGGTCGTCCTCGGATCCACCGGCTCGATCGGGACCCAGACCCTCGACGTCCTGCGGCGCTATCCCGGCATCGGCCGCGTCGCCGGGCTCGCGGTGTCCGGCTCGCGCCCCGTGCTCGCCGCCCGGCAGGCCCTCGAGCACCGGGTGGACGTGCTCGCCGTCGCCGACGAGCAGAGGGCCGAGGTCGTCGCGGCCGCCGTGCACGAGGCGTGCGCGGCGGCCCACGCCACCCCGCCCCGCCTCGCGGTCGGCGAGGACGCCGTCACCGAGCTCGCGGGTTCCCTCGGCGCGGGCGACGTCGTGCTCAACGCCGTCACCGGCTCGATCGGGCTGCGGCCGACCCTCGCGGCGCTCGCGAGCGGAGCCCGGCTCGCGCTCGCCAACAAGGAGTCCCTCGTCGTCGGCGGCGCCCTCGTCACGCGCGCCGCGCGCACCGGCCAGATCCTTCCCGTCGACTCCGAGCACACCGCGATCGCCCAGGCCCTCGCCGGCGTGCGGCCCGACCAGGTCGACCACCTCGTCGTCACCGCCTCGGGCGGCCCGTTCCGCGGGCGCACGCGCGAGCAGCTCGCCCACGTCACCCCCGAGCAGGCGCTCGCCCACCCCACCTGGCAGATGGGCCGCGTGATCACGACCAACTCGGCGACCCTCGTCAACAAGGCACTCGAGGTGATCGAGGCGTGCTGGCTGTTCGACCTGCCCGAGAAGCGCGTCGAGGTGGTCGTGCACCCCCAGTCGATCGTGCACTCGATGGTGACCCTCGTCGACGGCTCGACGATCGCCCAGGCGAGCCCCCCGGACATGCGCCATGCGATCGGCTGGGCGCTCGCCCATCCCGAGAAGCTGCCCGGGCTCGCTCGTCCCCTCGACTTCTCGCGCGCGCAGTCGTGGACCTTCGAGCCCGTCGACGAGCGGACCTTCGGCGCGATCGCGCTGGCCCGGGCCGCGCACCGGCGCGGAGGCGGGGCGATGGCCGCCTACAACGCCGCCAACGAGGAGGCCGTCGGGGCCTTCCTCTCCGGCCGCCTGGACTTCCTCGGGATCCTCGACGTGATCGCCGGGGTGCTCGATGACCCCGCCCTCCCGACCGCCCGGACCGCGGGCGGGGTCGAGGCCGTGCTCGCCGTCGAGGCCGCCGCACGGCGACTGGCCCACGGCCTCATCGACGCCCGGGTCCCCGCGTGACCGTCGCCCTGTACGCGCTCGGCGTGGTCCTCGTCGCCCTCGGCATCGGGCTGTCGATCGCGCTGCACGAGATCGGCCACCTGGTGCCGGCCAAGGCCTTCGGGGTGCGCGTCACCCAGTACATGATCGGCTTCGGACCCACGATCCTCTCGCGCCGCCGCGGCGAGACCGAGTACGGCATCAAGGCGATCCCGCTCGGGGGCTACATCCGCATGATCGGCATGTATCCGCCGCACCGGGGCGACGCCCCCGGCACCATCCGCGAAGACTCCACGGGCCTGGTCCAGCAGATGGCGGCCGAGGCCAAGGAGTGGGAGGCCGCCCAGTACGACCCCGCCGAGCAGCACCGCACCTTCGTGGCCCTCTCGGTCCCGCGAAAGTTCGTGGTCATGCTCGGCGGGCCGGCCATGAACCTGCTCATCTCGGCCGTGCTGATGGCCGTTCTGCTGTGCGGCCTCGGCCTGCCCGCCGTCACCAACGAGGTCTCGAGCGTCTCGCGTTGCGTGCTGCCGGCCGACGCCCCCGTCGACACCAGCTGCGAGGGCCGCCCCGAGGCGCCCGCGCTCGCCGCCGGGATCCGGCCCGACGACGTCATCGTCTCGATCGACGGGACGCCGACGCCCACGTGGGACGACGTCTCGACCGCGATCCGCGGCGCGGGCGACCGCACCGTGCCCGTCGTCGTCGAGCGCGGCGGCGAGCGTCTCACCCTGCACGCGACCCCGATCGTCGACGCCCGTCCCGTGTACGCGGCCGACGGCTCGGTCGAGCGGACCTCCGAAGGCCGCGTGCGCACCGAGCGAGTCGGCTTCCTCGGCGTCTCCGGCACGCGCGATCTGGTGCCCCGCCCGGTCACCGAGGTGCCCGGGGCGGTGTGGGACGCCTTCACGGCGACGGGCAGGATCGTCGTGACCCTGCCCGTCCGCATGGTCGACGTGACGCGAGCGGCGTTCGGCTCGGGGGAGCGGGACGCGAACGGACCCATCGGCGTGGTGGGGGTGTCCCGGCTCGCGGGCGAGGTGGTCTCGGCCGACCGCCCGGGATTCGAGCTCGAGGAGAAGCTGTTCACCCTCGTCTCGATGATGTCGAGCCTGAACATGGCCCTGTTCGTGTTCAACCTGATCCCGCTGCTCCCGCTCGACGGCGGGCACGTCGCGGGCGCGCTCATCGAGGGCGTGCGCCGCACCTGGGCGCGGCTGCGGAAACGGCCCGACCCGGGCCCCGTGGACATGTCCCGCATGCTGCCCGTCACCAACGTCGTGGCCCTCGCGTTCATCGCCATGACGGTACTGCTCGTGTACGCCGACATCGTCCGGCCCATCACCCTGTTCTGATCCCGCCCGGTCCGAGAGCTGCCGGGCGTGCCGCCCGTCACCGCCGCTGTGGAGGACGCGTGCAGGTGATGTCCCCGACCCGGGCCGGCGGCCCCGGGGCGGCTCGTGCAGTGGGATGATGACGCGGTGACCTCCGTGAGCCTCGGTATCCCCGCCGTCAAGGAGGCGCCGCGCGTCCTCGCGCCGCGCCGCGCCAGCCGAAAGTTCGCCGTCGGCGACATCTTCATGGGCGGTGACCCCCCCATCACCGTGCAGTCCATGACCACCACGCCCACCCACGACATCAACGCGACGCTCCAGCAGATCGCGGAGCTCGCGACCGCCGGGTGTGACATCGTGCGGGTGGCCTGCCCCCGCCAGGAGGACGCCGACGCCCTCCCCGCGATCGCCGCGAAGTCGCCGATCCCCGTGGTCGCGGACATCCACTTCCAGCCCAAGTACGTGTTCGCCGCGATCGAGGCCGGCTGCGCGGGCGTCCGCGTGAACCCCGGCAACATCCGCCGCTTCGACGACCAGGTGCGGGACATCGCCAAGGCCGCACACGACCACGGCACCGCGCTGCGCATCGGCGTGAACGCGGGCTCGATCGACCAGCGCATGATGAAGGATCTCCAGCGGGTCACGCCCGAGGCGCTCGTCGAGTCCGCGGTGTGGGAGGCCTCGCTGTTCGAGGAGCACGACTTCCACGACTTCGCGATCTCGGTCAAGCACAACGACCCGGTCATCATGGTCGAGGCGTACCGCCAGCTCGCCGCCCGTGGCGACTGGCCCCTGCACCTCGGGGTCACCGAGGCGGGCCCCGCCTTCCAGGGCACCATCAAGTCCTCCGTCGCCTTCGGCATCCTGCTGGCCGAGGGCATCGGGGACACGATCCGTGTGTCCCTGTCGGCCCCGCCCGTCGAGGAGGTCAAGGTCGGCAACCAGATCCTCCAGTCCCTCGACCTCAAGCCGCGCACGCTGGACATCGTCTCGTGCCCCTCGTGCGGACGCGCCCAGGTGGACGTCTACACGCTCGCGGAGAAGGTCACCGAGGGGCTCAAGCACCTCGAGGTGCCGCTGCGCGTGGCCGTGATGGGCTGCGTCGTCAACGGTCCTGGGGAGGCCCGCGAGGCCGACCTCGGGGTGGCCTCGGGCAACGGCAAGGGTCAGATCTTCGTCAAGGGCGAGGTGATCAAGACCGTGGCCGAGGCCGACATCGTCGAGGTCCTGCTCGAGGAGGCGAACCGCATCGCGGCGACCATGGACGTCGCCGCGACCGGTGCCCCGTCGGTCGCGGTGAGCTGACGCCCCCATGTTCGGCCGTGGAGCGGGGACACGCGCGCTGCGCCCGGCCACGGCCGAGGCCGCGCTGCGGCTGGCGCTCGCCGATCCGCTGACCAACGCCCTCGCGGGTTCGCGGCTCGTGGAGCTGCGCCACAGCGCGGGCGCCCTGTCCCGCGAGTTCAGCATGGTCGGACCCGACCTCGCCCCGCGCGGCGTGCTGTGGAGCGGCGCGAACGCGTGCCCCGTCGGCGCCGACGACGAGGCGCTCGACCGCTTCACCGAGCGGCTCGCCGCGCGGGGCCGCACCACGAGCTCACTCGTGGGCCCGCGCCCGGCCATCGAGCGGATGTGGACCGCCGTCGGACCCGCGTGGGGCCACGCGCGCGAGTACCGCTGGTCCCAGCCGCTGCTCGAGGCCGTCGACGCGCCCTCCGTGCAGCCCGACCCCGCGATCCGTCCCGCTCTGCGCGGCGAGGAGGAGCTGGTCTTCCCCGCCTCGGTCGCGATGTTCCGGGAGGAGGTGGGCACCGATCCCACCGCCTACGACGGCGGGCGCGGCTACTACCGCCGGGTGGCGGAGCTGGCGGGGCTCGGCCGCACCTACGTGCTCGTCGAGCACGGGCGCGTCGTGTTCAAGGCCGACGTGGGCGCGATCTTCGGGGACGTCGCCCAGCTGCACGGCGTGTGGGTGGACCCGGCCCGACGCGGCCGGGGCATCGCGCGGCGGGCGATGGCCGCCGTGACCGAGCAGGTGCGGCGCGATCACGCCCCGCGCGTGTCGCTGTACGTCAACGACTTCAACGAGCCCGCCCGGCGGGCCTATGCCGCCTCGGGGTTCCGCCAGGTCGGAGAGCTCGCGACCATCCTGTTCTAGGTGCACGGCCTCCTCCTCGGGGCCGGGGCGCTCCGGCCGCTCTCAGGACTCCCCGGGGCGATGCGCGGTGAGCACGAACTGCAGGGGCATCCGGTCGGGGTCCTCGCGCAGGCGGTAGCGGTCGCCCTCGGACACCATGAGCTCGGGCCACGGCATCCACGCCGCGTACGCGGTCTCCTCGAAGGAGTCGAGCACGAGGCCCGCCTCGAGCACGGCCGTGATGATCTGACCGATCGAGTGGTTCCACTGATGGCTCACGCCATGGGAGATGGCGGGGGCGTCGGGTGCGGCCTCGATGTAGGAGGCATCCTCGTCCCACGTCATCGGGGCCTCACGCTGGAAGTAGGGCTGCTCGACCCGCAGCCCCTGCGAGACGTCCTCGCCGATCGTCATCGACATCGGATGGTCGTCGCGCACGAGGAAGCGTCCTCCAGGGCGCAGCAGGGAGGCGACGACCCGTGCCCACGCGGTCACGTCGGGCAGCCAGCACAGCACCCCGATCGAGGTGTACACGACGTCGAAGTCGCCGACCACGGCCGCGCGCGCGTCGTACACATTGGACTCCACCAGCTCGATGTCCGCGCCGCAGCGCGCGGCGATCGCGCGGGCCCGGCGCACCGACGCGCCCGAGAGGTCGACACCGACCACCCGCCGTGCGCCCAGACGCGCGAGGCTCACGGTGTCGGTGCCCAGATGGCACTGCAGATGGATCACGTCGGCCCCGGCCAGGTCGCCGAGCCGGCCGGTGTCCTGGGCGACCTCGGGAGAGATGCGGGTGGGATCCTCGACGAGGGCGTCGATGCCGTAGCCCGAGGCCTCGTGCAGAGCCGCCCGGTCGTCCCAGTTGGCGCGGTTGTCGGCGAAGTAGAGCTCACGGTCGGACATGGGACGACGGTATCGGCAGCCCGCCCCGCGGGACGAGCGGTTTTCCCGGTCGCCCCGGGGCGACGGCGCCTCCGGTCGGAGATGGACCGTGCGAGCCTGAGAGACTCGGGTGGACCGGGACCGGCCGAGGATGGGAGCCAGGATGGACAGGATCGTGGTGCTGGCAGGAGGCGTCGGCGGAGCGGCGTTCGTGCGCGGACTGCGACGCGCGGTGGCCGGCACGGGTACCGCGATCACGGTGATCTGCAACGTCGGCGACGACATGTGGCTCACGGGGCTGCGGGTCTGCCCCGACCTCGACTCCATGATGTACGCGCTCGCCGGTGTCAACGACCGGGCCCGCGGCTGGGGACGGGCCGGCGAGAGCGAGCGGGTCGCCGGAGAGCTGAGCGCGTTCGGCGCCGGCGTCGACTGGTTCGCGCTCGGCGACCTCGACCTGGCCACCCATGTCGCCCGCACGGCGCTGCTGCGCGAGGGGCACCCGCTGAGCGAGGTGACCCAGCGCCTGTGCGGCCGCTGGGACCTGGGCGTCCACCTGCTGCCGGTGACCGACGACGAGATGGAGACCCGGGTCGAGATCGCGACCGAGGGGGCGACGCGGACGATGCACTTCGAGGAATGGTGGGTGCGCCACCGCGCCGCGCTCCCGGTGCGGCGTTTCGTGTCGAGCAACGCGGCCGCGGCCCGTCCGGCGCCGGGCGTGCTCGAAGCGCTCGACGACGCGGACGCGGTGCTGCTGGCTCCCTCCAACCCGGTCGTCTCGATCGGCACCCTCCTCGCCGTGCCCGGCATGCGCGACGCCGTCCGCGCCGCGCGCGGCCGCGTGGTCGGGGTCTCACCGATCATCGGCGGCTCCGTCGTGCGGGGGATGGGCGATGTCTGCCTGCGCGCGCTCGGGGTGGACGTCGAGGCCGCCGCGGTGGCCCGTCACTACGGGGCCCGGGTCCGGGGAGGGCTGCTGGACGCCTGGCTCGTCGATCTCGTCGACGAGGCCGCCGTCGAACCGCTGGGCCGGGACGGCATCGTCTCGGCTGCCGTGCCCCTGTGGATGCGGGACGACGAGGCCACCGCGGCGATCGCCCGTCATGCCCTGGTGCTGGCCGGTCGGCCCGGTCGAGGGTGACCGATCCCGGGCAGAGGGCGAGCGGTGCGAGCGACGGCGATCAGGTCCGCCAGGTGGGCGGACGTGTCCACGTCCCGGCGCAGACCGGGCCAGGCACCGTCGAGCGCGACATGTCCCTGTCGCACATGGACTGCGAAGGAGCGGCCGCCGAAGACGGGGTGCAGGGTCTCCGGTCGCCGTGCGGTCAGCATCACCGTGCCGACGCCGTCCGCATCGGCCACCGCGGCCCGCGGCCAGCGGGCCGCCGCGACGAGCGCCGACTCCAGCTCGCCGGGGGTCAGCGCCGGAAGATCGGCGGCGAGGACGGCGACCGGACCGCCGTGCATCCTGCGCACCTGGCGCAGAGCCAGCTCGACGGCGCCGTTGAGCCCGCGCGGGAAGCCCTCGTCGATGACGTGGCACGACAGACGGCGTGCGAGCGCGGCGACCCGTCCGTCCGCCGTGACCACGTGGACGGCGCCGGCGGCGGGACACGCGGAGGCGACCGCGAGCGTGTGCCGGGCGAACGCGAGGGCGATCAGCTGTCGCCGGGGACCGGAGACGCCCTGCAGACGGCTCTTGGCGCGCTCGAGCGACTTGACCGGGATCACCACGTGCCATGGCTCCGGCAGCGGGATCAGGACGACTCCTCGGGCGCCGGGTCGGGTCGTCGACCGGCCGCACCCGCCGCGTACCCGTCACGCCAGGCCTCCTCGCTGCCCTGGCGGAACATGTCCTCGGCGGCAGCGCGGAGCAATTCCGCAGCGCCCGTTCCGCTGGTCATGGCCCGCGGGTCCGACACCAGTTCCCGCAGCCCGCGCACGACGGCCACGGGCCGGCGCCGGCTCTTGCCCTTGACCAGGTCGGCCGCGGCGGCGACCTCGTCCGCGACCGCCCGCAGCGTGCTGCGCAGCGGGCGGCCGTGATCGTCCCGGGTTCCGCGCAGATCGTCGAGGACGCGGATGCCCGCCGCGCCGATCGCGAGATCCGTCAGCCCGACCCGCCACGCGCGACCGGCGGAGTCGCTCACGATGACGCCGAGGGGGAAGCCGAGGCGGCGGTGCAGCCCCTGCGCGATCCGGCGAGCAGAGGCGTCGGGATCCTGCGGCAGCAGGAGCACCGTGCCCGGCTCGGTGTTGCTCGCGTCCACTCCGGCGGCGGCCATCACGAGCCCCTGGCGGTTCTCCACGATCCGGATCTCGCCCTGGGCGTGACGACGCACGGCGACCACGCGGACCGTCTGATCGGCGATCGCCTGCTCACGGTCCACGGCGCGGACGCACCGCCCTTCGGCCTTCGAGACGATCTTGGAGGTGACGACGAGGATGTCGCCGGCAGCCAGCGTCCCCTGCGCCGCGTCGAGGATGACGGAGACGAGATCGTCTCCGGGCCGGATCTCGTCGATGCCGGGCAGCGCCCAGATCCGCAGGGCGGTCTCGGTCACGGCCGGATCACCGGGTGAGTCTCGGCGGTCGCCATGCCCCTCGCTCATCCCTGCCGCAGTCGGGGTCCGAGCTCCTCGGCGAAGAAGTCGAGGAATCCGTCGGGGTCCGGACCCGCGTTCTGCGTGACGATGTGGTCGAAGCCCGCGTCGGTGAACTGCTGGATCACGGCCAGGTGCCGATCCACGTCGGGCCCGCACGCGAACTGCTGCTCGATGTCCTCGGGGCGCACCGTGGTCGTCGCCGCGGCGAAGTTCACCGGGTTGGGCAATTCGCTCATCACCTTCCACCCGGTCAGAGCCCAGCGGGAGGTCTCGAGGGCCGCCTGGACCGCGTCGTCGGCCGTCGGAGCCCAGGCCAACGGCGCCTCGGCGTACAGCGGCCCGCTGCCGCCCGCCTCGTGGAAGGCGTCCACGAGGTCGGCGCGGGGTTCGGTCGCGATCAGCCCGTCGGCCATCTCGGCGGCGAGCGTCGCCGCCTTGGGGCCTCCCGCGGCGACGACGACGGCCGGCGTCTGATCCGGCAGATCGAACACCTGCGCGTCCTCGAGCTGGAGATGGGCGCCCTGATAGCTGTGGTAGCCGCCGGACCACAGCAGCCGGATGATCTCGATGGCCTCGCGCAGCATCTCCTGGCGGACGCGGACCGCGGGGAACCCCTGTCCCACGACGTGCTCGTTGAGGCGTTCGCCGGATCCCAGGCCGAGCGTGAAGCGGCCCTCGGAGACGATCGCGAGGGTGGCCGCGGCCTGCGCGATGATCGCGGGGTGGTAGCGCACGGTGGGGCAGGTGACGCCCGTGACGAGGCCGATCCGTGAGGTCTTCGCGGCGATCGCGCCGTAGAGCGTCCACGTGAACGCGGAGTGCCCCTGGTTGTCGAGCCAGGGATGGAAGTGGTCGCTCATCTCGACGAAGTCGAAACCGACCTCCTCGGCGCGGACGGCCTGGCGGATGATCTCCTCGGGCCCGAAGGCCTCGGTGGACAGCTTGTAGCCGATCTTCATGTCCTGCTCCTCGTTCCCGTGGGCCGGGGCGGCCGCTCTCGCCGACGCGAGCCGTGCTCCACGGGGGCGATCCACGTCCGCTCGTCCGCGAGCAGGCCCGCATCCGGTCCCCATGCTCGTGCACGGGGGCCCGGGTGTCCACCCCGGCGGCGGCGGGCGACCGACCCCGGCACGCGCCGGGGAACGCTCGGGCGTCCCGTCCTCCCCGCGGCGGGCGGGGCACCCCGCGGGCGGCGCCACCGACGGGACCGTACGATGGACCAGGCGCCGCCCGAGACGGCGGGCGCCGCCGTCGACCACCGCGAAAGGCCCGCCCATGATCCGCATGTCCTCGTCGTTCATCCGCACCCTGCGCGAGGACCCGGCCGACGCCGAGGTCGCGAGCCACAAGCTGCTCGTGCGCGCCGGGTACATCCGCCGCAGCGCCGCCGGCATCTACACCTGGCTGCCCCTGGGCCTCAAGGTCCTGCGCCGGGTCGAGCGGATCGTGCGCGAGGAGCAGGACGCGATCGGCGGCCAGGAGGTCCTGTTCAGCGCGCTCCAGCCGCGAGCGCCGTACGACGCCTCGGGACGCTGGGAGGACTACGGCGACAACATCTTCCGGCTCCAGGACCGGCGGCGGGACGACTACCTGCTCGCCCCCACGCACGAGGAGATGTTCGCCCTGCTGGTCAAGGACATGTACTCCTCGTACAAGGACCTGCCCGCCATGCTCTACCAGATCCAGAACAAGTTCCGCGACGAGGCGCGCCCCCGTGCGGGCCTGCTGCGCGTGCGCGAGTTCGTCATGAAGGACGCCTACTCCTTCGACGTCGACGACGCCGGCCTCGACCGCTCGTACGACCTCCAGCGGATCGCCTATGCGCGGACCTTCGATCGACTGGGCCTGCCCACCGTGATCTGCAAGGCCGACGCGGGTGCCATGGGTGGAAGCCGTTCCGAGGAGTTCCTGCACCCCACCCCCGTGGGGGAGGACACCTTCGTGGTCTCCGACGGCGGCTATGCCGCCAACGTCGAGGCGGTCACGACGTGTCCGCCGGAGCCCCTCGACGACGAGACCATCGCGACCCTCCCGCCCGCGCACACCGAGGACACGCCCGGCGCCTCGACGATCGCCGCGCTCACGGACTTCTCCA
>DAMDHZ010000065.1:0-18603 GCA_032101665.1 Brachybacterium sp.
CCGTGAGCAGCGCACGCACCTTGACGGTCGGCGCGATGACGGCGTCGGTGCCGTCCAGGAGCTTGCGGGAGAAGGCCGCGACGGCCTTCTTGCCCATCGTGCGGCTCGGCGAGTAGTAGTGCGTGTAGTCCTCGTAGATCGTGTGGTACGTGTGCACGATCGGCACCCCGAGGTCCCGGGAGAGCCGCTTGGCCCACAGGTAGGTGGAGAACTCGCAGTTGGAGTGCACGATGTCGGGTGCCCACCGGACGATCTCGCGGCGGATCGCGTCGCTGCTCAGGGCGCCGATGCGCGCCCGGTCGTAGAAGATCGAGGCGGACACGGAGCCGAGGCGGTACACGCCCTCGGCGTGCGACGAGCGGAGCCCCTCGGCGAGGGTCAGCACGCGCACCTCGCAGCCCAGGAGCTCGAGCTCGCGCTTGAGCGTGGTCACGCTCGCGACGACACCGTTGACGGTGGGCTCCCACCAATCGGTCGTGAGCAGCACCTTGACGGGGTGGGCAGCGGGGGAGGGGAGGACCGAGACGGGTGACGGCGCGAGCGTTCTCGCCGTCGTGCCCAGAGGAAGTGCGGTCATGCTTCGAGCGTAGGGGGCCGACGGCCTCGCGGCCCTCCGGCGCTCCCCGGACATTTCACGGAGTGAGCCCCCTGTCGGATCCACCCTGAACCTGATAGGGGGTCGTCCTCAGGCCTCCGGCGCCACCTGATAGGTGGCCGTGAACGACGCCGAGTCGAGCTGCTGGCTGAAGATCGCGAAGCGGGCCTGGACGTGCGGGGCGTCCGGATCGACGCCGAGGGCGTCGACGGGCAGGGCGTGCACCGTGAACATGTAGCGATGCGGCGCTCCGGCGGGCGGGTTGGGGCCGTCGTAGCCGCGGCGGCCGAAGTCGTTGAGTGCCTGTGCGATGCCCGCTGCCTCCCGCTCGACGCCGAGCGGGAGCGAGGTCGTCTCCGCCGGGATGTCCCAGGCGACCCAGTGCCAGTAGCCCGAACCGGTGGGGGCGTCCGGGTCGTAGCAGGTGACGGCGAAGCTGCGGGTCCCCTCGGGTGCGCCGCTCCAGGTCAGGTCCGGCGAGGTCGAGGAGCCGTCGCGCTCCGGGGCCAGCTGCGCGGTGGCGACGACGGAGCCGGACGGGGTCGCGCGAGAGGACAGGGAGAACGTGTCGGTGGTCATGTCCTCAGGGTAGGGAGGTGGCCAGGTGGTGTCGAGGGCGCCACAGCGGTCGCGGGCGCGGCCAGGGATCCCTCGGCGCGCAGGGCGCCGTCGATACACTGGCCGGCATGTCAGCTGCCGCCTCCGCGACCTCTCCCGCGCCCGCCTTCACGCCCGTCGTCGTCGGCGGCGACATCGGTGCCTACTCCCTCGCGCGGGCCTTCCACGAGGCGTACGGGATCCGGACGATCATCGTCTCCCGGCTCGCCGGCTGGCACGTGACCGACAGTGCGATCACCGTGAACGTGCACTGCGACGACCCCTTCGACCACGAGGTGCTCGCTCCCGTGCTCGCGGACATCGCCGGGCGGATCGCGCACGGCCGCCTGATCCTGCTGGGCTCGGCCGACGCGACGGTCAAGCCCATCATCCGCGTGCGCGACGAGACCGACGTCCTCGGCGACCGGTGGGTCGTTCCCTACGTCGACCTCGAGACCTTCCGCGCCGGCACCGAGAAGCAGAACTTCACGGCGCTGTGCGAGCGGCTCGGCGTGGACCATCCGGCGACTCGCATCGTCGACCTCGCCGACGAGGTCGATCCTGACCTCGAGGTCCCGTTCACCTTCCCCGTGATCGCCAAGCCCGCGGACGTCTCGGCGTGGAAGCGGGCCGCGTTCACGGGCAAGCAGAAGGTGCACACCGTCGGCTCCCGGGAGGAGCTGATCGCGCTGCTGCGCGCGATCCGCGGGTCCGGCTACCGCGGCAGCGTGATCGTCCAGGACCGCATCCCCGGCGATGACCAGAACATGCGCATCCTCACCTGCTACTGCGACGAGCAGTCCCGCGTCCGCTTCGCCTCGTGGGGCCGGACCCTGCTCGAGGAGCACAGCCCCGGCGCGATCGGGAACCCCGCCGCGATCATCACGGGCACCGACCCGGCCATGGTCGACCAGGCGCAGAGGCTGTGCACCGAGCTGGGCTGGACGGGCTACGCCAACTTCGACCTCAAGTTCGACCCGCGCGACGGCCGCACCAAGTTCTTCGAGCTCAATCCCCGGCTGGGCCGTTCGAACTACTACGTCACCGCGGGGGGCCACAACCCTGTGACCTGGTACGTCGACGAGCATCTCGGTTCCGGCCTGCCGCCGGTGGCCGAGGGTGAGCTGCCCGAGATCGTGCAGGACCAGCCCGAGGTGCTGTACACGGTGGTGCCCCTCGCCCTGGTGAAGCACTACACGACGCTGCCCGACGCGCGGGCCCAGCTGCGTCGCGTGCTCGCCGCGCGACGCGTCGCGAACCCCCTCGTCTACCGGGGTGTGGAGCGCAGCCCGCGGCGCTGGGCCCACATCGCGGCCGCGATGGCCAATTACGTCCGCAAGTTCCGCCGTCACTACCACCCCGAGCCCGTGGGTCCCGGGGGCATGTCCGCGCCCGTCGAGGACGCCCGCCCATGAGCGAGGACGACGCCGAGGGCGCTCACGTCGACGGGACCTGGAGGGCGCCCGTGGTCGGCGTGCTGGGAGGCCTCGGCCCCGCCGCCACGGCCGTGTTCCTGGACCTGCTGGTACGGGCCACGGACGCCGCGAGCGACCAGGAGCACCTGGACCTGCTGGTCTCCCAGCACTCGACCACCCCGGATCGCACCGCGCGCATCCTCGACGAGACCGCCGCTGACCCCGGCCCCGTGCTCGCTCGCGACGCGACGATGCTCGAGCGTGCAGGCGTGGGTCTGCTGGTCCTGCCCTGCAACACGGCCCACCACTTCGTCCGCCGCATCGAAGCGGTCACCTCGGTGCCGTTCGTGAGCATCGTCGACGCGACGGTCGAGCTCGCCGCCCAGCGCGTCGGCCCCGACGGTACGGTGGCGGTGTTCGCGACCGAGGGCAACGTCCACGCGCGCGTCTACCAGGACGCCCTCGAGGCCCGCGGGCTCCGCGCGCTCGTGCCCGACGCCGAGCTGCAGGGCTGGATCAACACCCTCATCTATGAGCAGGTCAAGGCGAACCGTCCGGTGGACCGGGATCTGTTCGAGCGCTGCGTCGCCGAGGCGGTCGGCCTCGGGGCCGGCACCGTCGTGCTCGGCTGCACCGAACTCTCGGTGATCTACGACCAGCACGGTTTCCGCGGCGACGAGCGCCTGACCGACTCCCTCACCGAGCTCGCCCGGCAGACCGTGCTGCGCGCGCACAAGCGCCTGGCGCCGGGTTTCACGGGCTCGCGCCCGGGTCCGTGACGGGGCGGGCTGCCGGGAGTGATCGCTCCCCAGGTCGGTGAGGACCTGCGTTATCCCGCGGCCAGTGGCACGTTGTCGTCGTTGTTCGCATGAATGGCGACGTTTTCGTGACAGTCGATGTGGTCGAGAGCGGGGTCGCGGAGCGGGGCGGTGGCCCGATCAGAACCCGGTGTCGGTCGGACGCGGGTAGTAGCGCAGGAACTTCCGCACGTGGTTGAGGGCGACCGCGGCGGCGTAGGCGCGAGCCCACAGCCCGTCGGCCGGGTAGGCCCACGGGTTCCTCACGCCGCGCCGCGCGACCCGCCGCACCCAGCGGCGCATTGACCGGTCGCGTACGTAGCGCAGCAGCAGGGGCGTGGGCACGAGCGAGTAGAGGACCTCGTCGACCTCGGTGACGGGCTCGATCTCGCGGTCCTCGATCGCGTCGGCCACGACGAAGCGGGAGATGTTCGCACCGGCCGCCGTGACGTAGAAGTTGTTGCGGCCGATGCGGGGGTTCACCTCGAAGAACTTGAGGGTCCCGTCGCGCGGGTCCTCCTTGACGTCGAAGTTCGCGAAGCCGCGGTATCCGGTGGCCTCGAGCAGGCGCCGCGCCTGCTCGAGCGCCTCGGGGAGGGGGGTCGTGATCATCGCCGCGGGCCGGCCCAGCGCGTCGGGGGTGTGCTCGCCCAGCAGCACGCGGGCCGAGCACAGCAGCGTCACCCGGCCGTGGCGATCGGTGTAGGCCGTGATCGAGCACTCGGTCGTGTCGTCCCCGGGCACGAGCTCCTGGACCACGACACGTCCCGTGTACCCCGCGCGCGCGATCGTGCGCAGCAGCTCGTCGAGGTCCGCGGCGGACTCGACGAACCACACCTTCTTCTTGCCCGTGAAGCGCACGTGTGCCATGTCGGCGGTGCGCGCCGCCTTGACCACGAGGGGGAAGGGGATCCGGGTCGTCGGCGGCGTCCACGAGTCCCCGCGAGCGGCCGCGAAGTCGACGATCTCCGTGACCGGCGTCGCGACGCCGTGCTCGGTGCACGCGATCGCGAACTCCGCCTTGTCCGAGAGGCGCTCGAGCACGTCGGCGTCGAGGATCGGCATCACGTAGTGCGCGGCGAGGGCCTCGCGGTGGTCACTCATCAGCTGGATCACGGAGTCCGCGTTGGCCAGGAGCAGCTGGGGGCGTCGGCCGCCGCGCTCCTCGGCGAGGGAGACGAGACGGGTGACCATGTCGTCCTCGCGAGCCCGCGCGCCCAGCTCGATCACGTCGCATGCCACCGAGCGCCGCATCGCCTCGACCGCGACCTTCGTGACGACGGTCGCGACCACCCCGTACTCCTCGTGGAAGGCGCGGGCGAGCGTGTACACGCCCAGCCCCGAGCCGGCGAGGACGAGGTCGAAGTCGGGCGCGGCGGACGAGGACGGTGCGGTGGCGTCGGGCATGGCCGTGATCCTAGCGGTGGGCGCGAGGCGGGCCGGTCAGGGCCGGAGGAGCCACAGCGTGGCCTCGGCAGGGATCACATCGGAGGCTCCCGCGGCGGACCCGACGAGGGGGACCGCGCCCGCGGCGCCGGCCACCTCGGTCAGGTCCACGTCGGCATCGGTCGTGTTGACGACGACGAGCACCCCGGCGTGCTCGAGGGCGAGCACGCCGGCCGGGGCGTCCTCGACGAACCGCACGCCGTCACCATAGGCGCCCAGGTCGAACTCGTGCCGCTGGCGCAGGGCCGTCCGGTACATCTCGAGGGTCGAGCCCTCGACCCCGTCCTGGAGATCCGCGGCGAGCTCGCCGAAGGCCGGCGGCTGGGGGAGCCAGGACGCGCCCGTCGGGGAGAAGCCGTAGGCCGGGGCATCGTGGACCCATGGCAGGGGGACCCGGCAGCCGTCGCGCCCGGGCACGTCGGCGCGCCGGTGGGACGGGTCCTCGCGCAGCTCGTCGGGAAGGTCGGCGACCTCAGGCAGTCCGAGCTCCTCGCCCTGGTAGAGGTAGGCGGAGCCGGGCAGGGCGAGCATGAGCAGCGTCGCGGCACGGGCTCGCCGGAGTCCGAGCGCGGCGTCGGGCACCTCGTCGCGTGCGAGTCCCTCGCCGAAGACGTGGTCGGGGGCGAAGCCGTAGCGGCTCGCATGACGGATCACGTCGTGGTTGGAGAGCACCCATGTGGTGGGGGAGTCGACGGCCTCGGCGATCGCGAGCGGCTTCTCGATGGCAGCGCGCATCGTCTCGACGCCCCAGCGCGCCTGGAGGAACCCGAAGTTGAAGGACTGATGCGCCTTGTCGTGGCCGATGTACAGCGGGAGACGCTGCTCGGGAATCCAGGCCTCGAGCACGAGCATGCGGTCGCCCTCGTACTCGTCGAGGACCGGACGCCATTCGCGATACACGTCGATCACGCCGTCGTTGTCGAAGTAGACGGGCACGTCGCCCTCGGGCACGTCGATCAGGCCCGCCGCGTCGACGGTCGCGTCCGGCAGGCCCTCGGGCTTGACCATGCCGTGCGCGACGTCCACGCGGAAGCCGTCGGCCCCGCGGTCGAGCCAGAACCGCAGGATCGAGGCGAACAGCTCGTGGACGGTGGGGTTCTCCCAGTTCCAGTCCGGCTGCGTGGTGTCGAAGATGTGGAGGTACCACTGGCCCGGCGTGCCGTCGGGCTCGGTCACGCGGGTCCAGCCGTCGCCGTGGAAGATCGAGTGCCAGTTGTTGGGAGGCAGCTCCCCGTTCTCGCCGCGGCCGTCGCGGAAGACGTACAGGTCGCGCTCGGGGGAGCCCGCGGGCGCTGCGAGGGCCGCCTGGAACAAGGGATGCTCGCTCGAGGAGTGGTTGGGCACGAGGTCGACGATCACCTTGAGCCCCAGGCCGTGGGCGCGGGCGATGAGGTCGTCGGCGTCGGCCAGGGAGCCGAAGCGGGGGTCGACGTCGCAGTAGTCGGCGACGTCATAGCCCGCGTCGTGCTGCGGGGAGGTGTAGAAGGGGGAGAGCCAGACGGCATCGACGCCGAGGTCCTTCAGATAGGGCAGGCGGGCGGTGATGCCGGGGAGGTCGCCCATCCCATCGCCGTTCGCATCGGCGAAGGAGCGCGGGTAGACCTGGTACACGACGGCGTCGCGCCACCACTGTTGAGACATGGGTTCTCCTCGTGGGTGTCGGGGGTGAGGGGCCCGGGCGTGCCGGGCGGTGCGCGCACGTCGCGCGCAGGAGGCCCGGGCCGCTCCCTGGGAGCGCCCCGGTTTCTCTTGGGACGGCGGGTCAGGCGGTCAGGCGCACGAAGCTCGCGCCGGGGCCCGACGCGCTCAGCCTGAGCTGTGGCGCCTCGGTGCGGGGCCCGACGGACTCCACCTCGATGCCGCCCTCGCGGTGCAGCAGCTCCCCGGTGCCCAGGTCGAGGGTGATCGGCGTGTGCGCGTCGCGCGCAAGGTGCACGAGCACGTCCCCGTCCGGGTGCGTGCGCTGGAGGACGAGGGCGTCGTCCTCCCAGGCGAGGAAGCGGATGCCGCCCCGGCGCAGCGCCGGAAGATCACCGCGCAGGTGCAGCAGGTCGCCGGTCGCGCGGAGCACCTCCTGGTCGATCGTCGAGGCGCGGGGCCCCTCGCCCGCGAGCCCGTCCCAGGGCATCGAGGTGCGCGAGTGCTCGCCGGTGCGCCCCGGGAAGCCGAGCTCGTCGCCCGCGAACACGGTGGGCACGCCGGGAAGGGCCACGAGGGCCGCGAGGGCGACGATCTGGCGCTCGCTCGTGCCGACGACGCTCCGGGTGCGGGGAGTGTCGTGGCTCGAGAGCTGGCTCTGGGAGTGCTTCCACGACGGGTAGGGCAGATGGGCGTTGTACTCATGGAGGGTGGCGCCGATCTGACGGCCCGACAGGCGCGGGATGCTCATGGGCAGTCCCAGCCAGTTCAAGCCGTTGTCGGGGTCGGCGAGCCAGGCCCACACGGGCCGGGTGAAGCCCGCGTAGTTCATCGTGCCCATCCACCCGTCACCCACCAGGTCCGCGCTCGCGTCGTGGCCGTGCTCGGCGATCAGCCACGCGTTCTCGCGGCCGTCGTCGGCGCTCCCGGCCACCTCGCGCATCGTGCCGCGCACGTCGCGGGCCACCCGGAGGGCGAGGTCGATCGCCCCCGAACGGCCCGTCATGTTCGCGACGTCGATCCGCCAGCCGTCGGCGGAGAAGGGCGCCGCGAGATACCGGCCCACGACGCTGTCGGGGCCCTGCAGCATGCGGTGCCGCAGCGCCTCGCTGCGGTGATCGAGCTTGGGCAGGCTCGGCACGTCGAGCCACATCTCGTAGGCGTCGGGATGATCGGTGAACAGGTAGAACCCGGCCTCCGTGTTGTCCGGATCCTCCTGTGCCCGTTCGAACCACTCGTGCGTGTCCCCCGTGTGGTTGGTCGTCAGGTCGAGGATGAACCGCATGCCCCGGGCGTGCACGGCCTCACTGAGCCGCACGAGCGCCTCCTGCCCGCCCAGCAGCGCGTCGACGTCGTCGAACGTCGAGGCGTCGTAGCGGTGCACGGAGCCGGCCGGGAAGATCGGCGTCAGGTAGACCGTGTTCGCCCCGAGGGACTGCACGTGGCCGAGGTGCTCGACGATGCCGTCGAGATCCCCGCCGTAGAGCTGATGCGCGGTGCTCGGGCCGTGCGCCGCGGGCTCCTCGTCCCACTCCATGATCTGCGCCCACGCGGGCACCGTCTCGGGGGTGAGGGCGGGGGAGCCGGCTCCCCGGGCGAAGCGGTCGGGGAAGATCTGGTAGACGACGGCGTCGTCCACCCAGCTCGGGGACTCGTCGAGCACGAGACGGAAGTCCGTCGCGTCGGCCAGGTCGTGGTCGGTCATCCCTGCCGCCGTGAGCCACGCGTAGGAGAGTGAGCGTTCGCCGTCGCCGATCACGCAGAAGCGGTAGCGCGTGTCGGGGTTCACCATGCGCACGGCGGCGTGCCACCACGTGCCCGCCTGGCCGTTCCAGCGGGACGGGGCGTCCTCGGGCTCGAGCTCGGTGACCTTGGGCTCGCCGTCCTGGAGGACGCGGGCGGCGATCGAGCGCACCGGGTACGCGGTCGGGACCCACACCCGCAGCGGCACCTCGGCGCCGAGCCGTCGCGGCGGCTGCGGGACGAAGACGGGGCCGGGGTCGTGATGGGGGAGGTGCTGGAAGGAGGGCACGGAGATGGTCAGCCTTTCACGGCGCCCGCGGTCGAGCCGCCGACGATATAGCGCTGGAGGAACATGTACAGGAGGATCACGGGGACCATGATCATGATCGAGCCCGCGGCGAAGATCCCGAGGTTGTTGGACCGGTCGCCGAAGAGCATCCCGTACAGACCCACCGCGAGGGTCTTGTTGTCGTCGCTGGTCAGGATGAGCGAGCCGAGCAGGAAGTCGCTCATCACGCCCACCAGGCTGATCAGCACGGTCGTCGCCAGGATCGGGACCAGCGAGGGCAGCAGGATCCGGGTGAACAGCTGCCAGTGGGTGGCGCCGTCGAGGGTCGCGGCCTCGTCGAGCGACTTGGGCACGGTGTCGAAGAAGCCCTTGATGAGCCACACCTGGCCGAGCGAGCCGCCGAGCATCACGAGGATGTAGCCGGGCAGCGAGTCGAGCCCGAGGATGGGCACCACCTCGCCGAGGCCCGCGAGCATCGTGTAGATCGCGATCATCGAGAGGACCGAGGGGAACATCATGATCAGCAGCAGGCTCAGCATGCCTGCACGGCGGCCTGTGAAGCGGAAGCGGCTGAAGGTGTAGCTCGCGATGGTGGAGAGGAACACCTGGGTGAGCGAGACCGTCACGCACACGATCACGGTGTTGAGGTACCAGCGCGGGAAGTTGCCCTTCGCGCCGCTCAGCAGGGTCGTGTAGTGCTCGAGGCTGAAGCTGGTGGGGATCAGCGTGGTCGAGGCGACCGTGCCGAGCGGGTTGAACGACGCCGAGATGACGAACAGCACCGGGAAGATGGCGAACACGAACGCGAGGATGCCGACGACGTGCCGCCATCCGATCTCGGCGAACCAGCGTCCGAACGGCATCCGGTGGGCGGGAGCCCCGGAGGTCTGGGGATTCGACATGATGACCGCCTGCCTTTCTCAGTTGATGTCTTCGAGGACGCGGGTGAAGCGGAACTGGACCATCGCGAGCACGCCCGTCAGGACGAACAGCGCGACCGAGATCGCCGAGGCGAAGCCGAAGTCCGAGCCCCCGCCGCCGAAGGCGATGCGATAGATCATCGAGATGAGGATGTCGGTGCCGCCGCGGTCGTACTCGCCGGGGGCGAAGGGGCCGCCCTGGGTCAGCAACTGGATCGCGTTGAAGTTGTTGAAGTTGAAGGCGAAGGACGAGACCAGGAGCGGGGCGACCGAGACGAGCAGCAGCGGGGTCACGATCCGCAGCGTCGTCTGCAGGCGGCTCGCACCGTCGATGCGCGAGGCCTCCGTGAGCTCGTCGGGGATCGACTGCAGGGCACCCGTGCACACGATGAACATGTAGGGGAAGCCCATCCACAGATTCGTGAGCAGCACGGCGACCTTGGCGAGCGTGGGATCGCCGAACCAGTCGAGATGCAGGTGCAGCGTCTGGTTGATGAGGCCGAAGTCCCTGTTGTAGAAGTTCGACCACACGAGCAGTGAGATGAAGCCGGGGATCGCGTACGGGATCAGGAGCACCGAGCGGTAGACCTTGCGGCCCCGGATCCGCTCGTCGTTCAGGGTCAGGGCGAGCGCGAAGCCCACCACGAAGCACAGCAGCACGGAGCCGATCGCGAAGACGAGGGTCCAGGCCAGGGCCTGGAGGAACTGCTGGGCGATCTTGGAGTTGGTGAACAGGCGGATGTAGTTGTCACCGCCCACGTTCTGCAGCCAGCCCTGGGCGAACGCCTGCTTGCCCGTCGAGTCGACGAACACCTCGCTGTCGCCGACCGTGCCGACCGTGTACTTCTCGCCGGTCGAGGTGTTGGTGATCGTGTCGGTGGCCTCGTCGTACTGCAGCACCTTGGTGCCCACGAAGGCCTGGTTGGGACCCTGGGGTCGGATCGCGCGGGTGTCGTCCACCTCGACGGCGATCTGGCTGATCGTCTGGTAGGCGGCATTGATCTGACGCGGATCGAGCATGGTGTAGCCGTCTGCCGTGGTCACGCGCCCGTCGGCGACTGTCACGTCGGAGGAGTCGGCAGCGGTCGCCTTCTGTCCGTCCTCGCCCATCTCGACCTCGCCGGTCTGCTGGTTGACGAGGAACAGGGTGAAGGGGCCGTCCGTCGGCGTGCCGGTCGTGCCCACCGACATCGCGTAGAGCGGCGAGTCGGGCGCCTGCTGCACGGAGTTGCCCGTGATCGAGGCGATCGCCTCCTCCTTCGACCCGCGGCTCCCGTCACCGTAGTTGGTGAAGGAGTAGCCCACCGTGAGCACGATCGGGACGATGAGGAACGTGGCCAGGAAGAACGTGCCGGGGAAGATGTACTTGCCCGGGATGAAGCGCTTGGTGCTGTAGAGCACGAAGAAGAGGATGGCGGCGGGGATGGTGACCGCGACCCACAGCCACTGCTTCGTGGCGATCATGACGGGCACGATCCAGACGGTCACCGCGAGCACGATGCCCAGGAGCAGAATCCGAGCGACGACGGCGGGGACGGAGGTGGAGCGCTCGCGATGCGCGGGCGCCGTCAGGGAGGTCATGGCGTCATTGCCTTTCGAGAAGCCGGGATGACGGGCTCGGCGGACACCGCGTCCGCGCCGAGGAGCGGCGCGGACGCGGTGTCCGCCAGAGGGGGCCGGGTCAGATCTTGGAGGTGATCTCCTGGCCGGCGGACTCCATCGTGGACTTCGGATCGGCACCCTTGACGATGTTCGCCTGGGCCTGGCCGAGCGGACCCCAGACCTCCTGCATCTGCGGAATCGCGGGCATCGGATCGGCGTTCTCCGCGTACTGCGCGATCTGCACCATCTCGGGGTTGTCGGCCGCGAGGGACTGCTGCAGGTCGAGGCTCGTGGGCGGCAACTCGTTGACGCCGAACATGCCCTCCGCGATCGACGGATCGGTCGCGACCGCGTTGACGAACTGCACGGCGAAGGCCTGGTTCTTGGCCTTCGTGGCGACGTAGAAGGCGTTGACGCCCGCGAACGAGCGGGCCGGCTGCATGCCCTCGAAGCCGGGCACGGCGGTCATCGCGAAGTCGACCTTGGCGGTCTTGATGTCGGAGAGCGCCCACGGGCCCGAGATCAGGTAGGCGGCCTTGCCGTCGGTGAACAGCGAGATCGCGTTGTCGCCCGAGATCGTGGTCTTGAGCACGCCCTGCTGGCCGAGGTCATGCATCTTCTCGGCCGCGGCGATCGAGCCCTCCTTGCCGACGCCGAGGTCGCTCGTGTCGTAGGTGCCGTCGTCGTTGCGCTTGAACAGGTAACCGCCGGCCGACGTGTAGAGCGGCTCCATGTGGTATGCGTCCCCGGCCTCCCCGATCGGTAGCGACAGCGGGTTCTCTGCCCCTCCGGCCTGCGCCGCGCTGACCAGCTCCTCGATGCTCGCGGGCTCAGGGGCCTGGGTGAGCGCCTTGTTGGCGAACAGGGCCAGGGTCTCGACCGAGTAGGGGACGCCGTAGACCTGGCCGTCGTAGGTGACGGCGGTGAGGCCGACGGGGGCGACCTTCTGCTGGGCGTCCGCGGGCAGCTGCACGGGGGAGATGGCACCGTTCTGGACGAGATTGCCGATCCAGTCGTGCGCGCCGATCACGACGTCGGGACCGTTGCCGGCCTGGTTCGCGGTCACGAACGAACTCTGCAGGTCGCCCGAGACGGCCTGGACGGCGACGGTGAGGCCGTTGGCGTCGGCCCAGGTCTTGGCGGGCTCCTGGAGGGACTCGGCCTTCTTGTCGTCGGCCCAGATCACGAGGTCGGCATCGGCGCGAGCGGGAGCGTCGCCGCTGCCCCCCGCGTCGCTCGCGCCTCCGCCGTCGGACGCGGAGCTGTCGGACGAGTCATCGTTGCTGCCGCACGCGGCCAGGAAGGCCGCCGTGCCGACAGTTCCCAGGGCAAGAAAGGACTTGCGACGAATCTGCACCATCTTCTCCTTCGAAAGGTGGTCAATCCGCACACGGGGATCAGTGTGTCGGTGGAAACGAGCGTAGCGGTCCTCGCAAGACTGTGCAAGAATCTCGCAAGAACTTACGAGGCGAGCGGAGACGGCATCGGAGCCGTCCTGACACTCTCCCCTCGCGACGTCAGGAGGGGCCCATGGTCAAGACCCGGCTGAAGGACATCGCGGAGCGCGCGGGTGTCAGCGAGTCCACGGTCTCGCGCGTGCTCAACCGTCGCACCGGCATCGCCGAGGAGACCCAGCGCCTCGTGCGGGAGGCCGCGCGCGACCTCGGGCACCACGACGTGGGCGAGGAGGGCGAGCTGGTCGGGATCCTGGTGCCCGATCTCGAGAACCCCATCTTCTGCCACTGGGCCGACCGCCTCGAGGCCGAGCTGTTCGAGCGGGGCGCAGCGTCGGTCGTCGCCACACGCGCTCGCGGCATCCCGGGTGAGGCCGCCGCCTTCGAGCGCTTCCTGCGGCTGGGCGCGACCGGGGTGGTCGTCGTCTCCGGCTTCCACGCCCAGCCGAGCGGCCCTGTCGAGCACTACCGCCGTCTCGTGCACGAAGGTGTCTCGCTCGCTCTGATCAACGGGGTGCGCGAGGAGATCGACGCGACCTTCATCTCGACCGACGACGACCACGCGATGCGGCTCGCCACGGCGCATCTGCGCGAGCTCGGGCACACCGCGATCGGGCTCGCCGTGGGCGACGAGCGCACGTGGCCCGTGCGCCAGAAGGTGCGCACCTTCGAGGAGCTCATCGACCACGAGCAGTCGCCCGCGCGCGACATCGCCTTCACCGACTTCTCGTACGCCGGCGGCTACCAGGCCGCCCGCGAGCTCGTCGAGCACGGCTGCACCGCGATTGTGTGCGGCTCGGATGTGATGGCGGCCGGCGCCCTCGAGGGCGTGCGCTCGCTCGGACTCGCCGTCCCCGCCGACATCTCCGTGATCGGTTACGACGACGCCCAATGGGCCGCTCTGACGAGCCCGGCCCTGACCACCGTGCGCCAGAGCGTCCCGGGCATGGCGCGCGCCGCCGTGCGCGCCGTGCTCGAGGGCGGCGAGGGGTCGCGGCGGCCCGCGCGCTCCGAGGTCGCGATGATGCCGCAGCTGATCGTGCGCGGCTCGACGGGGGCCGCCCCGCACGCACGGCGGTAGGGGCGACAGGCACCCCCGAGCCGCTGGCTACGATGTTCCGGTGACCGATACACCTGCCGCCGAGATCCCCCGTTCCAGCTACGCCGCCGCACTCGAGCGCAGCGAGGCCCTCGAGAAGAGGATCGCGACCGATCCGTCGGGCCTGCGCGTGCTCACGGGCGACCGCCCCACCGGTGCCCTGCACATCGGCCACTACTTTGGGACGCTGCGCAACCGCGTGCGCCTGCAGGACCTCGGCGTCGAGACCTGGATCATCGTGGCCGACTACCAGGTGATCACCGATCGCGACGTGATCGGCGACATCAAGGGCAGCGTCCGCGAGCTGCTCACCGACTACCTCGCCGTCGGCATCGACCCTGAGCGCACCACGATCTTCACCCATTCCGCGGTCCCGGCGCTGAACCAGCTCATGCTGCCGTTCCTCTCGCTCGTCACCCAGCCCGAGCTCGAGCGCAACCCCACCGTGAAGTCCGAGCTCGCCGCCGCCGGCAAGAGCGCGATGGGCGGCCTGCTGCTCACCTACCCCGTGCACCAGGCCGCGGACATCCTGTTCTGCCACGGCAACGTGGTGCCCGTGGGCAAGGACCAGCTCCCGCACGTCGAGCAGACGCGCGTGATCGCCCGGCGCTTCAACGAGCGTTACGCGCACGGCGAGAGCTACTTCGCCGAGCCCGACGCCCTCCTCTCCGAGGCCCCCACCATCCTGGGCCTCGACGGCGACAAGATGTCGAAGTCGCGTGGCAACGCGATCATGCTGCGCATGAGCGAGGCGGAGACCGCCAAGCTCGTGAGGCGTGCGAAGACCGACGCCGACCGCACGATCACCTACGACCCCGAGGGCCGTCCGGAGGTCGCGAACCTGCTCACCCTCACGGCGCTCGTGACGGACCGGCGGCCCGAGGAGATCGCGGACGAGATCGGCGATCGCGGGGCCGGAACCCTCAAGGTCATGTGTGCCGAGGCGCTCAACGCCCATCTCGCGCCCATCCGCGCGCGGCGAGGCGAGCTCGAGCAGGACCCCGGCTACCTGTTCTCGGTGCTGCGGGCGGGAAACGAGCGCGCCAACGCGATCGCCGACGACACCCTCGCGCACGTGCGTGAGGTGATGGGGATGGTCTACTGACCGCTCAGAAGCGGCCCGAGCTGCCCGAGCCCGAGAACCCGCCGCCGCCCCCCGAGTAGCCGGTGAAGCCACCGCTCGACGAGCTGCTCGAGCTCGGCGGATGGCGGTGGGTGTCCAGGTCCGTGGCCGCCTGCGAGTGCCACAGGTTGAACCACAGGATCGGGCTGAGCGACCAGTTGTAGTCGTACCCCGCGGGGTAGTAGTGGTAGCGGCGGCTGCGGATCGTGGTGTACCGCGTGTCCGGGCTGTCGTACCGGACGTGGCGCATGATCTCGGCCTCCCGGTCATCGCGGGCCGTCCGGGCGATCACCGCGTCGCGGTGGGCGGTCGCCGCCCGGCCGAGCGCCGACGTCATCAGGTCGAGCTCGCCGAGCGCCGCGTCCCCCGTGATCTCCCCGTTCTGCAGCTGCACGGTGACCCTGTCGATGCCGTCGCGGACCTTCGCGGCGACGGTCCGCAGGTCGCGTGCGGTGGGGGAGTCTGCGAGCGACGGCTCCTGACGGATCGCGCCGTCGATCGCGGCGAGCGAGTCGCGCAACGGCTGGACCTCGGCCTCCCAGGCGTCCTGCCAGGCGTGTGAGCGGCTGAGCAGGTCGTTGGTGCGGACGATCTCGTCGTCCATCGCGTCGATCTTCTCGGTCGCCTCCGCGAAACGCGAGGCGAGCGAGGCGCTCTCGGAGCCGATGCCCCACAGCACACCACGATGCGCCGGGAGCCGGTCGTGCAGCTCGGTGGCCTCGGCGGCCGCCCGCGTGAACTCCTCGTAGTCGCGCAGCACGGGTTCGCCGTATCGCGAGTCGGCCGGGATCGTGCGGGCCGCGAGCTCGGTCTCGGCATAGGTGAGCATCACGTCGTCGTAGCGCGGCAGCGCCCGTGAGACCTTCGAGCGCGAATGCGCGCCACGCAGGAGCGCGCCACCGACCCCGGCGAGCGCGGCCACGAGGGCCACGAGCGCCGTGATGATCGCCGCCGGGTTCAGGTAGAACGGCCGATCCAGGTAGGAGGCGTACTGGGCGGCGCCGTCGACGATCGCGCCGTTCCAGTCCGCGTTCCGGGCCGCGGGTCGCATCTTCTCCTGGATCGTCTCGTACTGGCTGTCACTCAGCTTGACGTCCTCCCCGGCGTAGGTGCCCAGGAAGCGGTTGTCGGGATCGATCGCGACGATCACGAGGCCGTCGCGCCAGTAGGCTCCTCCGGAGGTGATCCAGTCCGGGTGCTGGGCGCGCGCGTAGGCGAGCACGGCGTCATTGAGGGCGAGGTCGTTCGAAGGGCTCCCGCCATAGGCCGTGACGTCGATCGTGAGCGCGACCAGGTCGACGGGGGTGCGGAAGGAGACGTCCTCGAGCCGCTCGGTCACAGGGCTCGGATCGAGGTCGCCGGTGGTGTCCTCGATGGTCACCGAGCGCGGCGGGTCCGCGAGGGCCTCGGGCGCCGTCACGAGCGTCGCGGCCAGGGCCAGCAGGAGGACGAGGACGATCGCGAGCGGTCGGGGGAGCCGGCGCACGGGCACGGGAGCGGGCGAGTCGAGCTGCATGGCACGAACCTACGGCATCGCTGTGGCGCAGGGCACCGGACGCTCGCCGCCGCCCTGTCAGATCCAGATGGCGGGGTCCTCGAACGCCTCGTGATGGGCGGCATGCCGGCGGATCCGGGCCGGCACGCCCACGGCGATGCCGTCCGCGGGCACGTCCCCGACCACCACGGCGTTCGCGCCGATCTGCGCGTCGCGCCCGATCTCGACCGGTCCGAGCACGCGGGCGCCCGCGCCGATCACGACCCCGTCGCGGACGGTCGGATGACGCTTGACGCGTTCCATCGACCGGCCGCCGAGGGTCACCCCGTGGTAGAGCATGACATCGTCGCCCACCTCGGCCGTCTCGCCGATCACCACGCCCATGCCGTGGTCGATGAAGAAGCGGCGCCCGATCGTGGCCCCGGGGTGGATCTCCACTCCCGTCGCGAAGCGTGCGCCCTGGGCCACGACGAGAGCAGGCAGCCGATTCCCGTGCCCCCACAGCGCATGTGCGGCGCGATGGGCCCAGATCGCATGCAGCCCCGGCGAGGTGAGCGCCATCTGGACCCCCGACTGCGAGGCGGGATCACGACGACGCGCCGTCGCGACATCCTCGGAGAGGGTCGCGACGGCGTCGAGGACGCGGTGCGTGGCACGGCGGAGCAGGGCCATCGAGGCGTTCAGTCCATGTACTCGGCGTACAGCGGCGTCGAGAGATAGCGCTCGCCGAACGAGGGCACGACCACGACGATGAGCTTGCCGTCGAAGTCCTCGCCCCGCCCGACGCGCACGGCCGCCTCGATGGCGGCGCCCGAGGAGATGCCCACGAGCAGGCCCTCGGTGCGGGCGACGTCGCGGGCGCGTTCCATCGCCGTCTCGGCGTCGATGTCGAAGACCTCGTCGTAGACGTCCCGGTCGAGGATCGAGGGGACGAAGTTCGCGCCGATGCCCTGGATCTTGTGCGGGCCGGGGCTGCCGCCGTTGAGGATCGGGGACTCCTGCGGCTCGACGGCGAAGATCTTGACCCCGGGCTTGCGCTCCTTGAGCACCTCGCCGACGCCGGTGATGGTGCCTCCCGTGCCGATGCCCGCGACGAGCGCGTCGACGCGGCCCTCGGTGTCGTCCCAGATCTCCTCGGCGGTCGTGCGGCGGTGGATCTCGACGTTGGCGGGGTTGTCGAACTGGCGCACCTGGACGGCGCCGCGCTCCTGGGCGATCTCGGCGGCCTTGTCGACGGCGCCCTTCATGCCCTTGGCGGCCTCGGTGAGCACCAGCTCGGCGCCGAAGGCGCGCAGCAGGGCACGACGCTCCTTGGACATCGACTCGGGCATCGTGAGCACCACCCGGTAGCCGCGCGAGGTGCCGATCATGGCCAGGGCGATGCCGGTGTTGCCGCTCGTGGCCTCGACGATGGTGCCGCCGGTCTGCAGCTCGCCCGAGGCCTCGGCGGCATCGATCATCGCGACCCCGATACGGTCCTTGACGGAGTTGGCGGGGTTGTAGAACTCGAGCTTGGCCACGATGGTCGCGCGGACGTCGTCGCCCAGCCGGTTGAGCTTCACGAGGGGCGTGCGGCCGACCAGTTCGGAGACGTTCTCGTAGATGGGCATGGCTTCTCGGACCTCCTGGGGTTCTCAGCAGTGCTTAGGGGGAGTATAAGCGGTGTGACGCCACGACCGTCCGGTCGATCTCTTCGTCGCCGCGCAAGGCTGCGCCTACGATCGCCGGATGACCGATACCCACGGCCCTGGCCTGCGACGCATCGTGACCACCGGCTCCCTGTTCCTGTTCATCCTGGGGGACGTGCTGGGCGCCGGCGTCTACGTCCTCGCCGGGCAGGTGGCGCGCCTGTCCGGTGGCGCGGTGTGGGTGCCCCTCGTGGTGGCGCTCCTGCTGGCGCTGCTGACGGCCTCGTCGTATGCGGAGCTCGCGACCAAGTACCCCCGAGCGGGAGGGGCATCGCACTATGCGACGCGGGCCTTCGGCCCGTTCATCGGGTTCGTCGTCGGGTTCTGCATGCTCGCGGCGGGCATCGTGTCCGTGGGCGCCCTCGCGCTCGGGTTCGCGGGGGACTATCTGCGCGCGCTGCTGCCGCTTCCCACGATCCCGGTCCTGATCGTCTTCCTGGTCCTCCTCGCCGCCCTCAACGCCCGCGGCATCTCGGAGTCCCTCGGCGTCAACCGCGTCGCGACCCTCACCGAGGTCGGCGGCCTCCTGCTCGTGATCGTGCTCGGGGCCGTCGTCGTCCTCCGTGGAGAGGCCGACCTCTCGCGGCTCGTCACGCTCGGGACCCCTGAGGCGGGTCCGATCTCCGCGGTGCTCGCCGGCACCATCCTGGCCTTCTACTCGTACGTCGGGTTCGAGACGAGCGTCAACCTCGCTGAGGAGAC
>DAMDHZ010000066.1:0-7455 GCA_032101665.1 Brachybacterium sp.
CGCGGAAGGCGGGACCCGCACACCAGTGGGCGAGCTCGTGCGCGAGGGCCTCGTCCGGGGCGGCGACCACGCTCGCGCACGGCTCCCCCGCCGCGATCTCGACCGAGAGGTTGGGGCCGGACAGCACGGCCACCCGCGACGGGTCGACGCCGCCCGCCTCGACGACGAGCTGGCTCATGCGGCGGTCGGTGCCGCGCTCGATCCCCTTGATGAGGGACAGCACGGGCACGTCGGGCAGACCGCGCTCGAGACCCGGCGCCCGGCGCCACGCGTCGAGGTTGTCCCGCAGGGACTGGGCGGGGACGGCCAGGACGATGCCGTCGACGCCGTCCAGGACGGCCTCGACGCGCGAGTCGGCGGTGATGGCGGGCGGCAGCTCCCGCTGTCCGAGGTAGGCCGAGTTGCGGTGCTGCTCGCGGATCTCCCGCGCGACCTCCTCGCGCCGGGCCCAGATGGCGACCTCGGCACCGGCCCGCGCCAGGACGAGGGAGAACGTGGTGCCCCAGCTGCCGGCGCCGAGCACGGCCAGGTGGCGGCCCGCGTGCGGCGCCCCGGAGGTGGGCGGTGCGGAGGCGGCGGTCATCGGCGGGCCCCTTCCTCGGGTCGGAACGCGTCGGTGCGCGGGTCGTGCAGCACGGGCGGCGGCTGTCGACCGCGCAGCACCCCGACCATCGGCACGATATGCCCCATGATCTCGGTGGTCACGCGGATGGCCGCCTCGCGCTCGGTCTCGTCGTCCCGTCGCGCGACGGTGAACGGGGATCCGAAGGCGACAGTCACGTCGTGGCGCGGCAGCAGCCGCGGGGCCCTGGCCCCGGAGGGCCAGACGGCACGGGTGCCCCACAGCGCGGCCGGGATGACGGGTGCGCCGGTCGCGAGCGCGATACGGGCGGCGCCGAGGCGAGCCCGCATGGGCCAGTCCTCGGGGTCGCGCGTCAGCGTGCCCTCCGGGAACACGACCACGATCTCGCCGGCGGCGACCGAGTCACCCGCCCGACGTGTGCCGCGGTGCACCGGGATCTGGTCGGTCGCGCGCATGATCCCTCGCAGCATGGGCGCCTCGAACAGGGCGTCCTTGGCGAGGAACCGCGGAGGCACGTGCGCGTCCAGGAGGGCATTGCCGATCGCGAACGGGTCGTAGACGCTCAGGTGGTTGCAGACGACGAGCGCGCCGCCCGCCGCGGGAAGGTTCTCGAGCCCGATCCAGTGCCGCCGGGTGATGATCCGCAGCAGCGGCCGCACGGCCCACTGGCCGATCGCGATCAGGGGCGGCGTCCGGCGGGACGCGTCACGCCGGCGGACGGGCATGCCCGTCAGCGCGCGCCGGAGGTGCCGCGGCCGATCACGCGCCGCGCGACCTGCCCCGGCAGGCTGCGGCGCGGCACGGCGCCCGCCGCGACGGCGCGACGGCGGATGGTCGCGGGCGCCCGGCGGGCCAGCGTGTTGACCGCGGTCGCGTGCAGCAGGCGACGGGGCGCGAAGGCGAGGCGTCCCCGCACCGAGAGGAACGCGACCGCGGTCGTGACCTGCAGCAGCTGCCCGCCCGGGAGCAGGGCGACGCCGATGCGCACGCGCAGGTTCTCGTCGTCGTCGACGATGAGGGCCTCGGAGCCGCGCACCTCGTCGGTCACGTACTCCTTGGCGGGCGGCGGCACCATGTCGAACAGCCGCACCGCCTCGTCGCGCAGCGCGCGCAGCCCGCGCTGGGACAGCGGCGTGTTCTCGTGGGAGAAGATCGCCTCGGCCCACACCCGCGGGTCCGGTTCGTCGACCCCGCGGGTCGGCACGATGACGACGTCGCAGTAGTCGGGCACCGGGATGTCGCGCAGGGCGAGCGACGTCGCCGGGCTGGGGACGACGTTCGAGATCTCGTGCGACGGCTCCGCCATGACAGTGCCTTTCCCTTCGTGATGCTCGGCGGGGTCTCCCGCCCGAGCGCGGTCAGTCCTCCCAGAACTCCGCGCCGAGCGCCGTGAGCTTGTCGCGGAAGCTCTCGTAGCCGCGGTCGATGAGGTCGATGCCGTGGATCGCCGAGACGCCCTCGGCGCCCAGCGCGGCGATCAGGTAGGAGAACCCGCCGCGCAGATCCGGGACGGTGATGTCCGCGCCGTGGAGCGGCTTGGGGCCGGAGATGACAGCCGAGTGGTTGAAGTTGCGGCGCCCGAAGCGGCAGCGCGAGCCGCCCAGGCACTCGCGGTACACCTGGATGTGGGCGCCCATGTCGTTGAGCGCGTCGGTGAAGCCGAGGCGGTTCTCGTACACCGTCTCGTGCACGATGGAGATGCCCTCGGCCTGGGTGAGCGCGACGACGAGCGGCTGCTGCCAGTCGGTCATGAACCCGGGATGCACGTCGGTCTCGACGGCGATCGCCTGCAGCGGCGAGCCGGGGTGGGAGAAGCGGATCCCGTCGTCGAGGATGTCCATCCCCGCTCCCACGCGCCGCATGACGTTGAGGAAGGTGGCCATCGGCTTCTGCTGGGCACCGCGGACGAACACGTCGCCCTGGGTGACGAGCGCGGCGCAGGCCCAGCTCGCGGCCTCGATGCGGTCCGGGATGGCGACGTGCTCGTAGCCGCCCAGGCGACTGACACCCTCGATCGTGATGGTGCGGTCGGTCTGCAGGGAGATGATCGCGCCCATCTTCTGCAGGACCGCGATCAGGTCCTCGATCTCCGGTTCGACGGCCGCGTTGATCAGCTCGGTGACGCCCTCGGCGCGCACGGCCGTCAGCAGCACCTGCTCGGTCGCACCGACGCTCGGGTACTCGAGGTGGATCTTGGCGCCGTGCAGGCCGTCGGGCGCCGTGATGTAGATGCCCTGCTCGCGCTTGTCGACCTTCGCGCCGAAGTTGCGCAGCACGTCGAGGTGGTAGTTGATGGGGCGGTCGCCGATCCGGCAGCCACCGAGGTCGGGGATGATCGCCTCGCCCAGCCGGTGCAGGAGCGGGCCGCAGAACAGGATCGGGATCCGCGAGCTGCCGGCATGGGCGTCGATGTCGGTCACGTGGGCGCGCTCGACGTTGGAGGGGTCCATGCGGATCTCGCCCGCCTCGACGTCACGGGCGACCTTGACGCCGTGGATGGCGAGCAGATCGCCGACGATCTGCACGTCGCGGATGTCCGGCACCGAGTGCAGGATGCTGGGCTCCTCGCCGAGCAGGGCCGCGACCATGGCCTTGGAGACCAGGTTCTTCGCTCCGCGGACCGTGATCTCCCCCTTCAGGGGCCGACCACCGCGGACGTGGAATGTCGAGTTCGAGGGGCTCATCGTGTCCTTGCAGCTTCACTGGTCCGGGGCCGGGGGGACCCTGGGTGACCGGCCCACCATACCGGAGCCGGCAGGCCGTGAACGGGCTCGGGAGTGTGATCCCGTCGGACCCGGACGGCCCCGCGCGGGTACTGACGGGTACCGGGCGGTCGGCGCCGCTCCGTGGGGGCCGGGCGAGCTCAGTGCGTGTCGGCGGTGCATGCGGGGAGGGTCTTGGGCATCCAGCGCGGCCGCCGCGCCTCGAAGGCGTCGATGTCGGCCTCGTGGCGCAGGGTCAGGCCGATGTCGTCGAGGCCCTCCATGAGGCGCCACCGGGTGTAGTCGTCGATGTCGAAGCGGAAGACGCTCTGCCCCGCCCGCACCTGGCGCTCGACGAGGTCGACGGTCACCTCGGTGCCGGGGTTCTCCTCGAGGATCTTCCACAGCTGCTCGATGTCGTCCTGGGCGAGCTGCGCGGCCACGAGGCCCTGCTTGCCGGCGTTGCCGCGGAAGATGTCCGCGAAACGGCTCGCGAGCACGGCCTGGAAGCCGTAGTCCCGCAGCGCCCAGACGGCATGCTCGCGCGAGGAGCCGGTGCCGAAGTCGGGGCCGGCGACGAGCACGGAGCCCTCACGATAGGGCTCGCGGTTGAGCACGAAGTCGGGGTCGTTGCGCCAGGCCGAGAACAGGCCGTCCTCGAAGCCCGTCTTGGTGACGCGCTTGAGGTAGACGGCGGGGATGATCTGGTCGGTGTCGACGTTGGAGCGGTGAAGCGGGACGCCGATGCCGGTGTGGGAGGTGAACTTCTCCATGGTGATGAGCTCCTGGGTGGCGAGGGGTCAGGCCGACTGCTGGGCGAGCGGCGCGATCGAGCCGTCGGCCTCGAGGTCGGAGGGCGAGGACAGGGTGCCGCGCACGGCGGTCGCGGCGGCGACCACGGGCGAGACCAGGTGGGTGCGACCGCCCTTGCCCTGGCGTCCCTCGAAGTTGCGGTTGGAGGTCGAGGCGGCGCGCTCACCCGGCGTGAGCTGGTCCGGGTTCATGCCCAGGCACATCGAGCAGCCGGCCTGGCGCCACTCGGCGCCGAAGGCGAGGATGTCGCGGTCCAGGCCCTCCCGTTCGGCCTGCAGGCGCACGCGGGCCGAGCCCGGCACCACGAGCACGCGCACGTCGGGGTGCTTCTCGCGCCCACGGATGACGTCGACGAAGGAGCGCAGGTCCTCGATGCGGCCGTTGGTGCACGAGCCCATGAACACGGTGTCGACCCGGATGTCCTTGAGGAGCGTGCCCGGGACGAGGTCCATGTACGCGAGGGCGTTCTCGGCGGCCACGCGGGAGGTGTCGTCGGTGAAGTCCTCGGGTGCGGGCACGGACGCCGACAGCGGCAGACCCTGGCCCGGGTTGGTGCCCCACGTGACGAAGGGCTCGAGCGTGTCGGCGTCGATCGTGACCTCGGCGTCGAAGGTCGCGTCGTCGTCGCTGCGCAGCGAGCGCCAGTACGCGACGGCCTCGTCCCACGCCTCGCCCCGGGGGGCGTGCGGACGTCCCTCGAGGTAGGCGAACGTGGTGTCGTCCGGAGCGATCATGCCGGCGCGGGCGCCCGCCTCGATCGACATGTTACAGATCGTCATCCGGCCCTCCATCGAGAGGTCCTCGATGGCCTGGCCGCGGTACTCGAGCACGTAGCCCGCGCCGCCGCCGGTGCCGATCTTCGCGATCACGGCGAGGATGATGTCCTTGGCGGTCACGCCCGGGCGCAGGCTGCCCTCGACGTTGACGGCCATGGTGCGGAACGGCGTGAGCGGGAGCGTCTGGGTCGCCATGACGTGCTCGACCTCGCTCGTGCCGATGCCGAAGGCGAGCGCGCCGAAGGCACCGTGCGTCGAGGTGTGGGAGTCTCCGCACACCACGGTGATGCCGGGCATCGTGAGGCCCAGCTGCGGGCCCACGACGTGCACGATCCCCTGGTCCTTGTCGCCGAGGGGGTGGATGCGCACCCCGAACTCCTCGCAGTTGCGGCGGAGCGTCTCGATCTGGGTGCGGCTCGTGAGGTCCGCGATCGGCTTGTCGATGTCGACCGTCGGGGTGTTGTGGTCCTCGGTCGCGATCGTCTGGTCCAGACGGCGCAGGGGCCGCCCCTCCTGGCGCAGGCCGTCGAAGGCCTGGGGGCTCGTCACCTCATGGAGCAGCTGGAGGTCGATGTAGAGGAGGTCGGGCTCGTTGCCCTCCCCTCGTCGCACCACATGGTCTGCCCAGACCTTCTCCGCGAGCGTGCCCACCATTGCTGTCATCTCCTTGAGGTCGACCCGTGCGCCGGGGTCTCCGGTCGAGGTCGGGATGCTGGTTCGAGGAACCCCGCCGCCGGCATCGAGGGGGCGACGGCCGGGCGAGCTTCGTCCAGCCATCGTGGGACTGTCCACACTTCGATGCACTTGCGTCTCACCGTTCAAGACGCCATGATCGTCCCCATGAACGACACGCAGATGGACGACGCGGGCAGCGGCGTCGGAGTCCTGGACAAGGCCGCGACCGTCCTCGGCGCCCTCGAAGCGGGGCCCGCCACCCTCGCCCAGCTCGTGCAGGCGACGGGCCTGGCACGTCCCACGGCGCACCGTCTCGCGGTCGCCCTCGAGCATCACCGCCTCGTCGCCCGCGACATGCAGGGACGTTTCATCCTCGGCGGCCGGCTCGGCGAGCTCGCCGCCGCCGCGGGCGAGGACCGGCTGCTGGCCGCGGCGGGGCCCGTGCTCGCGGCTCTGCGCGACCACACGGGAGAGTCCGCCCAGCTCTACCGCCGTCAGGGCGAGCACCGCATCTGCGTGGCCGCGGCGGAGCGCCCCATCGGCCTGCGCGACTCCGTGCCGCTCGGCGCGACGCTCACCATGAAGGCCGGCAGCGCCGCGCAGATCCTGCTCGCCTGGGAGGAGCCGGACCGGCTGCACCGCGGTCTCCACGGCGCCCGCTTCACGGCCACGATGCTCTCGGCCGTGCGGCGTCGCGGCTGGGCCCAGTCGATCGGCGAGCGCGAGAGCGGCGTCGGCTCGGTCTCGGCCCCCGTGCGCGGTCCCAACGGCCGTGTGGTCGCGGCGCTGAGCGTGTCGGGCCCGATCGAGCGGATCACCCGCCAGCCGGGACGCCTCCACGCGGCGGCCGTGATCTCCTCCGCCAACCACCTCACGGAGGTCTTGCGCCGCGCCTCGGTCTGATCGCTCAGAGGCGGCGCAGCGGCCGCTCGATCCAGATCGGGGTATGGGCGTACTGCACGACCGCGCCGGTCTGAGAGGACGCCGAGACCGCTCCCTCGCCCCGGGCCGCGACGACCAGAGCGCGGACCCCTTCGCTCAGGCGCACGAGGGTCTTGGCGTCATGGGCCGCCGAGCCGTCGGCCAGTTCGACGCTCACGTCCGGGTGGTCCTCGTGGATCAGGCGTCGCGCGGTCTCGAGGATCCGCGGATGCTCGGACAGCGGCGTCGCGACCCCGATCACGACGTGCACCTCGGTGCCGTAGACGGCGGCCAGCTCGCCTGCCCGCCGGAGCGCCTGGGTTCCCAGGTCGGACCCTTCGTAGGCCACGCCGATGGGCCCGTCGGTCGCTTCGTCGCCGCGGACGACGACGACGGGGCACTCCGCGCGACGACCCAGCGCGAGGCTCGTCGATCCCATCACCATCGACAGGAAGCGACCGAGCCCGCGGCTGCCGACGGCGAGGACATCAGCCACGCGCGAGGCCGCGAGCAGCACGTCGGCGCCGCGTCCCTCGACGATCTGGGAGGTGACGGACACGTCGGGGGCCACCTCGTGCGCGTGCTGGACCGCATGCTGCACGAGGGTCTCGGCGGCGGAGCGCAGGCCGGAGCCCGCGACGCCGGGCACGGGGTCCACGTCGACGTTCATGAGCGGCCACACGAAGGCGTGGACGAGATGCAGGGAGCCGCCCGTGCGGGCGGCGTGCTCGGCGCCCCAGCGCACGGCCTTGTCGGACTCGTCGGTATCGGCGACGCCCACGACGACCCGCGGGGTCGGGGCCGACGCCGGAAGGTCGGGAACTCGAGGGGGAAGGTCGTTGGTCTCCATGCCCCGAGTCTAGCCAGCGCGATGCGCGTCACAGTGGGACCGCGGAGTCTCTGTCCGCGCCGCGCACGAGGGTGGGGACGACGAGAGCCGACGCCCGAGGGCGCCGGCTCTGCTCGTACCCCGTACCGGATTTGA
>DAMDHZ010000066.1:7555-9235 GCA_032101665.1 Brachybacterium sp.
ACCGGTGTTACCGCCGTGAGAGGGCGACGTCCTGGGCCGCTAGACGAACGGGGCGTGCGATCCCGGAGGGATCCGGTCCGCGAGGACCTGCGACGACTGGCCGGGGCCGAGTCGTCGCGACGAACCCGGAGGTTCGCTCGTACCCCGTACCGGATTTGAACCGGTGTTACCGCCGTGAGAGGGCGACGTCCTGGGCCGCTAGACGAACGGGGCGCGGGCCTCGTCTTCCGTGCCGGAGCACGATCGACGCTGCGCTGGGGTACCAGGACTCGAACCTAGAACAACTGAACCAGAATCAGCCGTGTTGCCAATTACACCATACCCCAAGGGGGTATCGATCCCGCTCCTGCGATCACAGGGGCGGGGCCGTACCGAGGTACGACTCTAGCCGGTCGGCCCAGGTGAGGGCAAAGCCAGGGCGTCCGCGAGGGCTGTGAGGTCTCCCACCTCGAGGTGACGGCCCTGGCCCGGGCGGCACCGCTCGAAGCGGCGATCCTGCTCGCGATGCAGGTGCACGCCGATCAGGCCGGCCGCCGTGGCGGCGTCCGCGTCGATGTCGGGCTCGTCGCCCACATACATGACCTGGGCCGGATCGGCGCCCAGCCGGCGTGCCCCCTCGAGGAACATGCGCGGATCGGGCTTGCCCACCCCGAAGGTGTCCATCGTGGCCAGCAGCGGCACCGCCTCGGCGAGGCCCACCGCGCGGAGCTTGCGCGTCTGCAGGGTCGCTCCCGCGTTGGTGATCGCGCCGAGCCGAAGACCCGCGGCACGGAGCCGGTGCACGGCGGGCGACGTGTCCGGGAACGGTCTCCACGCGGCGGCGAAGGCCTCGTCGAAGGCTCGGTTGAAGACCGCGAAGCCGTCGGCGTCGAGCGGGCGGGCGCCGCGGTCGGCGAGGACCTCGTCGATGCGGCGGTGGCGCTGCTCGCCGTAGCCGACCTCGCCGCGCGTGTAGGCGCGGTACCAGCCCGAGCGGTCGCGCGACCACTGCGCGGCGATCGCGTCGTGATCGGCGCCCGTGCCCAGCAGCGGCGTCACGGCATGGCGCAGGGCGGCCGCGAAGGCGCTCGCGGTGTCGACGAGGGTGTGGTCGATGTCGAACAGCACGCCGCACACCCCGGCCAGGGCACTGCGCAGGCACGGGTCGGGCATGCGGGGCTCAGGCCGTCGCGAGGTCGTCGCGGAAGGACCGCAGCCGCGCGAGCGAGGAATCCCGACCGAGCAGCTCCATCGACTCGAACAGAGGCGGGGAGATCCGGCGCCCGGAGATCGCGCTGCGCAGCGGCCCGAAGGCCAGTCGCGGCTTGATGCCCATGCCCTCCACGATCGCGCCGCGCAGCACCTCCTCGAGCCGTGCCGCCGTGAAATCGTCCTCACCGAGAGCCTCGATCTCTGCGATGGCCCGGTCGATGACCCCACCGGGGTCCTCCCCGAGCTTCCTGGTCGCCTCCTCCTCGATCACGAGGTCCTCGTCGGCCACGAACAGGAACCGCAGCATGTCGGGCGCCTCGCCGAGCAGGTTCATGCGCGGCTGGACGAGGGAGGTCGCGCTCGCGAGCAGCGAGTGCTCGCGCTCGGTGATCGGATCGGAGACCACGCCGGCGGCCTGCAGGTAGGGCACCATGCGCTCGGTGAAGTCCTCGGGCGTGAGCATCCGCATGTGGTCCGCGTTGATCGCGG
>DAMDHZ010000066.1:9245-9770 GCA_032101665.1 Brachybacterium sp.
TGGCCTTCTTGATGTCCACGCGCGCGGGGTTGGGGTTGACGTGGGCGGCGTCGAACCGCTCGACCATCTGCTCGCGCGTGAAGATGTCCTGGTCGGCGCTGTAGCCCCAGCCCAGCAGGGCGATGTAGTTGACCATGCCCTCGGGCAGGAAGCCCCGCTCGCGATAGAGGAACAGGTTGGACTCGGGGTCGCGCTTGGACAGCTTCTTGTTGCCCTCGCCCATCACATAGGGGAGGTGGCCGAAGACCGGCACCCGGTCGGTCACGCCGATGTCGATGAGTGCCCGGTACAGGGCCACCTGGCGGGGCGTCGAGGACAGCAGGTCCTCGCCGCGCAGCACGTGCGTGATGCGCATGAGGGCGTCGTCGACGGGGTTCACGAGGGTGTAGAGCGGCGAGCCGTTGGCGCGCACGACCACGTAGTCCGGGGTCGACCCGGCGCGGAACGTGATCTCGCCGCGCACGAGGTCGGTGAAGGTGATGTCCTCCTCCGGCATGCGCAGGCGCCACACGGGCTCGCGGCCCT
>DAMDHZ010000066.1:9780-18414 GCA_032101665.1 Brachybacterium sp.
TGAGGTCGCGGTCGTAGCCGTCGTAGCCGAGCTGCGGGTCACGGCCGGCGGCGCGGTGGCGTGCGGCAGATTCCTCGGCCGTCGAGTACGACTCGTAGATGTGGCCGGCGGCCTGGAGACGCTCGATGACGTCGGCGTAGACGGCGCTGCGCTGGGACTGGCGGTAGGGCCCGTCGGGGCCTCCCACCTCGACGCCCTCGTCCCAGTCGATGCCGAGCCAGCGCATGGCGTCGAGCAGCTGGTGGTAGGACTCCTCGCTGTCGCGCGCGGCGTCGGTGTCCTCGATGCGGAAGACGAGCCGGCCGCCCGTGTGGCGCGCGTGCGCCCAGTTGTACAGCGCCGTGCGCACCATCCCGATGTGCGGGGTGCCGGTCGGACTCGGGCAGAAGCGCACGCGCACCTGCTCGGGCTCGAGCTCCTGCTCGGCGTGGACGGGACGGGGGTCCGGGGCTTCGACGGACGCAGAGGTCACGGAGGGTTCTCCTCGAGGTGGGGCGGGGCGGCGCGTCAGCGCCGCACGACGGGGTTGGTGAGAGCGCCGATGCCCTCGATCTCGACCGTGACGCTCGCGCCCTCGGGCACGGTGCGCACGCCCGCGGGCGTGCCGGTGAGCACGACGTCGCCGGGCAGCAGGGTCGTGACGCGGGAGATCTCGGAGACCAGCTCGGGGATCGCGCGGAGCATGTCGGCGGTGCGGCCGTCCTGCGCGGTCTCGCCGTCGACGACGGAGCGGACGGCGAGGTCGGTCACGTCGAGGTCGGTCTCGATCCACGGGCCCAGCGGGCACGAGGTGTCGAAGGTCTTGGCGCGGAACCACTGGTCCTCGGAGCGCTGGGCGTCCCGAGCCGTGAAGTCGTTGGCGCACGTGTAGCCGAGGATCAGCTCGCGCACGTCGTCGGGCTCGACGTCCTTGACGATCGTCTTCATGACGACCGCGAGCTCGGCCTCGAGGCTCACCTCGTCGCTGTAGGAGGGCAGCACGACCGGGTCGCCCGGCCCGACGACGGCGGTGTTGGGCTTGAGGAAGTAGAGCGCCTGGGCAGGGACGTCGTTGCCCAGCTCGGCGGCGTGCGCGGCGTAGTTGCGGCCGACGCACACGACCTTCGAGCGCGGGATGACGGGTGCGAGCAGGCGCACGTCCTCGAGCGGGAGGACGGTGCCGGTGGGACGGATCTCGGTGTACAAGGGGTCCCCGGTGATCGCGTAGACCATCTCCTGCCCGTCGCGGGGCTGGATGATGCCGTACTGGGGATCCTCGCCGGTGGTGAATCGGGCGATACGCATGCCTGCCAGTCTACGGGCGCTGCGGAAGCGTGACCGCGGGCGGGTCCGCGACCTCCTGGGTGTTCGCGACGAAGGCCGGGGCGAGGGCACGTGTGCGGGGCGGGAGTGGGCGTCGGGCCATGGAGGCGGGGGCGGGGTGAAGACCGGGGATACCGGGGATCCAGGGATACCGGGGTCGATATCGGAGGTGGTACCGGAGGGCGAGGTCGCGGACGGGACGCTGGTGATGTGCACTGGCGATATCGCCAGTGCACATCACCAGCGTCCCGTGCTGAACACGGCATCCCAGGAGGACGCCCCGGGGGACGGCGCCGCACAGCCGACTCGCCCCCACCGCCCCCGGGCGACGATCACGCCGCTCCCCCGCGACGCGCGGCACATCCCCTTGCCGCGCCCGGTACCTAACGTTACTGTCTAGTGGTAGTCAGTGTCACCGAGTAGCTGAGGGAGTGCCGTGGGCAAGCAGAGAACCGAGATGCTCAAAGGTGTTCTCGAGGGCGTCGTCCTGGCGCTCCTGGCGATCCAGCCCGCTTACGGGTACGAGATCACCGCCCAGCTGCGCGAGCGGGGTTTCACCGAGATCGCGGAGGGCACGGTGTACGCGCTCCTCGTGCGGGTCGAGCAGAGAGGGCTCGTGGACGTGCAGAAGGTCCCCTCGGAAAAAGGCCCGCCTCGCAAGGTGTACTCGCTCAACGCGCAGGGACGCGAGTACCTCGACGAGTTCTGGAGGACATGGAGCGTCCTCGCAGGGCGACTGGACGAGCTCCACGAAGGAGACACGCACGCATGAACATCATCGAGAAGGTCGTCGGGGACTCCGGCGACAAGCGCCGCTGGCGCGGCTACCGGGCCCGCGTGAAGGCGCTCCCGGACGGATACCGCACGACGGCCCAGGCGCTCGAGCGCTACCTGCTGTACTTCGGCGCCACCGACGGCGACATCTGGCTGACGGCCTATGAGGACCTCGCCGACCTATTCGAGCAGGCGGCCGCCGACGGCACCCCGGTCCGCGAGATCGTCGGCGCCGACCCGGTCGACTTCGCCGAGACCTTCGCGGCCAACTACGGCGGCGCGGGCTGGATCACCAAGGAGCGGCGACGGCTCACCGAGGCCGTCGAGCAGGCCGAGAGACAGCAGGGCGGCGAGCAGGCATGACCGCCACGGCCCCCGCCGAGCCCGCGATCCGCGTGACCGGCCTCGAGAAGTCCTTCGGCGATCTGCACGTGCTGCGCGGAGTCGACCTCGAGGCGGAGCGCGGCAGCGTCTTCGCACTGCTCGGCTCCAACGGCGCGGGCAAGACGACGCTCGTCCGGATCCTGTCCACGCTGCTCCGGGCGGATGCCGGCGCCTGCACGGTGCGCGGGTTCGACGTCGCGCGTCGTCCCGAGCAGGTGCGGGAGACGATCAGCCTCACCGGACAGTTCGCCGCCGTCGACGAGATCCTCACCGGCCGCGAGAACCTCGTCATGATCGCGCGGCTGCGCCACCTGCCCGATCCCGGCCTCATCGCCGACGACCTGCTCGCCCGCTTCTCGCTCGCCGGGTTCGGCGGCCGACGAGTGGCCACCTACTCGGGCGGCATGCGCCGTCGCCTCGACATCGCCATGAGCCTCATCGGCGACCCGTCGGTCGTCGTGCTCGACGAACCGACGACGGGGCTCGACCCCCAGGCGCGCATCGAGGTGTGGGAGGCGGTGCGGGGACTGGCCGAGAACGGGACCACGGTGCTGCTGACGACGCAGTACCTCGAGGAGGCCGAGCAGCTGGCCGACCGGATCGCGATCCTGCACCACGGCCGGATCATCGCCGACGGCACCCTCGCCGAGCTCCGGCAGCTGCTGCCTCCCGCGAGGGCCGAGTACGTCGAGAAGCAGCCGACGCTCGAGGAGATCTTCCTCGCGATCGTCGGCGACGACGACCGGAAAGGAACACCGTCATGACAGCTCACGCCGTCCGCGACACCGCAGTGCTCACAGGCCGCTCGCTGCGCCACGTCGTGCGCAGCCCCGACACCATCATCACGACGGCGCTCATGCCGATCGCCATGATGCTGGTGTTCGTCTACGTGCTCGGCGGGGCGATCGACACCGGCTCCGGCTCGGGCAGCGGCTCCTACGTCGACTACCTGCTGCCGGGCATCCTGCTCATCACCGTGGCGATGGGCATCTCCTACACCGCGTTCCGTCTGTTCCTGGACATGAAGGGCGGGATCGTCGAGCGCTTCCGCTCGATGCCGATCGCGCGGTCGAGCGTGCTGTGGGCCCACGTGCTCACCTCGGTCGTCGCGATCCTCGTCTCGCTCCTCGTGGTCGTCGGCGCCGCCCTCCTCATGGGCTTCCGCTCGGACGCCGGCGTCCTCGCGTGGCTGGGCGTGGTGGGGATCCTCGTCCTGGTCGCGCTCGCGCTCACGTGGATCGCGGTGATCCCCGGCCTGGTCGCGAGGTCGGTGGACGGGGCGAGCGCGTTCTCCTACCCGCTTGTCTTCCTGCCTTTCCTCAGCTCCGCGTTCGTGCCCACCGACTCGATGCCGGGTCCCGTGCGCTGGTTCGCCGAGCACCAACCGGTGACCGCGATCGTCGACACCATCCGGCGACTACTTGCGGCCCAGCCGGTCGACGATGACATCTGGATCGCCCTCGCCTGGTGCGTGGGGATCCTCGTGGTGGCCCATCTCGCCGCGACCGCGGTGTATCGCGCCGCGAGCCGGTGATGCGCGTCCTTCGCTCGCACCGCCCGCCCTCGCGACGTCAACACTGATTGACACATCGCGGAGGTCGGCGGATGCTGGATGGCGAGATCGCCGCACGGACCGAGGAGACCCGGCATGTCCACTGCTCTCGCCCAGGACGAGAACCCTGACGACGACGCCCTGCGCCGGCTGAGCACGCTCGCACGCACGCGCCAGGAGGCCGAGACGGCGTTCGAGCGGGAGCAGAGCGCACTCGTGCGCCGCGCCCGCAACGCCGGGGCGTCGTGGGCCGCGGTGGCCTCGGCGATCGGGGTCAGCCGGCAGGCCGTCCATCGCAAGTACGGCGGCTCCCGCTTCTCGCGGAGCTGACCGGGGCCCTTGCCGGGACCGCGGCGACGACGGATCGGCACGGTGCACTCGGTGCCGTCGGGGCATGATCGCCTCCGGTCGTCGACGCGCCGGGACGCGGTGCGTCCGCCCCCTGGCACACTGGCCCGGTGCCCATCCCGCCCGTCGAGCCGTCCTCCGCGATCCCCGGTCTCGCGCACCTGCTGAGCCTGGACGAGGCACAGGCAGCGCGCGAGGCCCACGAGGCGCGGGCGGACCGCCTGACGGCCGAGCATCGAACGCGCCGGGCTCAGGGCGTCAAGCATCCCGTCGAGGACTTCCTGTTCACGTACTACCCCTTCTCCCCCTCGCGGCTGCGCCGATGGCACCCCGGGTGGCAGGCGGCGTACCCGGCTGCGGCGGACCCGGTGCCGGAAGCCGGGAGACCGCCGGTCGGGGACCTGCGCGCGGACGGCTCGCGGTCCTGGTACGTCGATGCGCCCGGCCCGGGCGGCGACGATGGAGCCGACGTCGTCCTGCGACGCGCGGACGTGGACCGATACGTGCGCGAACGAGCCGACGCGCTCGGCTTCATGGCGCGCCTCCTGCGCGCCTCCTCGCTGCGCGAACGCACGCCGAACCTCGCGTGCTTCGGCCTGCACGAGTGGGCGATGGTCTACCGCCTCACCCCCGGCGCGCAGCGCCACGAGGACCTGCCCCTGCGCCTGGGCCAGCAGGCGACCGACGCGGTCGTCGAGCGCGAGCGCCTCGTGTGCTCCCACATCGACGCCTTCCGCTTCTTCACACCCGAGGCCGCGCCGCGCAACGCCGTGCGTCCCACGCGCGAGACCCAGGTGCGCCGCGACAACCCGGCCTGCCTGCACGTGGGCATGGACCTGTACAAGTGGGCCGTGAAGCTCACGCCGCTCGTCCCCTCCGACCTCGTGCTCGACTGCTTCGAGCACGCCCGGGACACGCGGGTGCTCGACATGGAGGCGAGCCCGTACGACGTGCGGCCGCTCGGCTACGGCGTGGTCCCGATCGAGACGGCCGAGGGCAAGGCGGAGTACGTGCGGCGCCAACGGGAGCTCGCGGGACGGGCCGATGGGCTGCGCGAGCGGATCCTCGCCGTCGTTGAGCCCCTCGCGGCCGTCGCGGGCTCGATCGCGCCGTCCACCGAGTGACGGCTCGCGGCCGGTCCTCGTCAGGAGGCGGGCCGGAGCAGGACGGCGAACTCCTCGAGGGTGCTCTCGAGCGGTATCGAGGGTTCGAGCAGCCACTGGATCTGCAGGCCGTCGGACGCCGCGATCAGCAGGGCGGCCACCCGCTCGGGGTCGACGTCGCCGCGCACGCTGCCCTCGGCCTGCTGCCGCGCGAGGCGTCCGGCGAGGTCGCGCCGCAGCCGCGCGAACCGCTCGGTGAAGAAGGCCGTGCCCTCGCGCCCGCCTGGGGGGCCGCCGTGGGCCGCCTCCTCCTCGAGCGAGGCGGCGAGCAGCGTCGAGTACAGCTGCACGAGTCCGGGCACGTGCACGTTCCGGGTCGCGGCCTCGACGAGCGTGTCGACCGCGCCGTGCACGGGAGGCGCGTCGCGGTCGTCCCGGCGCTGGGCCTCGGCGTGCTCGTAGACCGCGAGCAGCAGCTGCTCGCGCGAGTGGAAGTAGTGCAGGAGAGCGCCGTGGGAGACGCCGATCGCCTCGGCGATCCGCCGCAGGGAGGTACCCTCCGCCCCCCGCTCCCGGAAGACCTCGAGCGCGCGGTCGAGGATCTCCCGGCGTCGCGCGACGCCCTTGGCGTAGGACCCCCTCCTCCCGATCACCGCGGACGTCTCGTCGGACGAGGCGCCGGAGGGGGTCTCGGGGGTCGCCATGCCCTCGAGTGTACGAGGCGTCTCAAAAAACCTCCGCTCGGATGTTTTTGCCGTAGCATGGTCATCACCCTCGAGGGCGCCCCGCGCCCCTGCACAACGACGTACGAGAGAAGGCACCTGTGACCACACCCGCCGCGTCCGTCCAGCTGTACACGCTGGCCACGCAGTTCACCGACGACATGCACGGCTCGCTCGAGAAGCTCGCGGCCATCGGCCTGCGCGAGGTCGAGGCGTTCCGCTTCGTCGACGAGCCGCAGAAGATCCGCGAGGCGCTCGACGCGACCGGGATGACCGCCCCGACGGGCCACGCTCCGCTGCTCTCGGACACCCTGTGGACCCCCGACGGCTCGACCCCGACCCCGGCGCCCGAGGTGGTCTTCGAGGCCGCCGCGACGATCGGCATGAGCACCGTGATCGACCCGTTCGTCGACCCCGAGCGCTGGCGGACCGAGGACGGCGTGGCCGACATCGCCGAGCGCCTCAACAAGGCGGCCGAGCTCGCGACGACGTTCGGGCTGAGCGTCGGCTACCACAACCACGCGATGGAGTTCGTGGCCGACTTCGACGGGCAGAGCCCGTACGAGCGCTTCGTGTCGCTCACCGAGGACCGGGTGGCCCTCGAGCTCGACCTGTACTGGGCCATGGTGGGCGGTCAGGACGTCCCCGCCCTGGTCTCCCGGCTCGGCGACCGCCTGCTGGCGATCCACGTCAAGGACGGCGTCTCCCCCGGCCTCAACCCCTGGGCCCCCGGCGCCGAGGACTTCAGCTCGGCGAGCCTCGACCAGCGGCGTCCGGGCGAGGGCGACGTGCCGCTCGTCGAGTCCCTGCAGGCCGCGACGAACATCGCCCACGCCGTCATCGAGTACGACCACGCGCCCGGTGACGTCTTCGAGGACATCGCCGCGAGCTACGCCTTCCTGCGCGACGGGGGGTTCGTGCGATGAGCCCCGTCGGCATCGGCATCATCGGGGCGGGCGTCATCAGCGACACCTACCTCGAGCATCTCGGCTCCTTCCCCGACGTCGAGGTCCTCGCCGTCGGCGACCTCGTGCCCGAGCGTGCCCGCGCCCAGGCGGACAAGCACGGCGTGCCCCGCGCGGGCACGGCGGAGGACGTGCTCGCCGATCCGGACGTGCAGGTGACCGCGAACCTCACGATCCCTGCCGCCCACACCGAGGTCTCCTCGCGCGCGATCGCGAGCGGCAAGCACGTGTGGACCGAGAAGCCGGTCGGCCTCGACCGCGAGAGCAGCGCGGCGCTCCTGCGCGCCGCCGCCTCCGCGGGGCTGCGCGTCGGCTCCGCCCCCGACACCGTGCTCGGCCCGGGGTTCCAGACCGCCAAGCGCGTGATCGCGCGCGGCGACATCGGCCGGCCGCTCTTCGCGCAGACGTCGATGCAGTGGCAGGGCCCCGAGCTCTTCCACCCCAGCCCGGCGTTCCTCTTCGCCCAGGGCGCGGGTCCGCTCCTGGACATGGGCCCGTACTACATGTCCGCGCTGATCAGCCTGCTCGGCCCCGTCGCCCGCGTCGGCGCGCTCGGCCTCCAGGGCCAGGATGAGCGGCGCATCCAGGTGGGCCCGCAAGCCGGGACCACCTTCCCGGTCGAGGTGCCCTCGACGATCTCCGTGCTCACGGCGTTCGAGGGAGGCCAGCAGGCCCAGAGCCTGCTCAGCTTCGACTCGCCCCTGGCCCGGCACGGCGTCGTGGAGATCCACGGGACCGAGGGCTCGCTCGTGCTGCCCGACCCGAACCGCTTCGAGGGCCGGATCGCGCTCGCGCGCCCGCTCACGTCCGCGACCGACGGCGGCCCGATCGACCAGGAGTGGATCGAGATCGAGCAGGAGGGCGTGGTCGCTGGGCGCGGTACCGGCCTGCTCGACATGGTGCGCGCGATCGCCGAGGACCGTCCCCACGTCGCGAGCGGCGAGCTCGGCTACCACGTGCTCGACGTCCTGCTGTCGGCCGAGGAGTCGGCCGCCTCCGGCGCGTTCGTCGAGGTCGAGAGCACGGTCGCACCCGTGCCCGCGGTCCCGGTCGACTTCGATCCCTTCGCCCGGACGCTCGACTGACCTCACGGGCATGAGCGGGCGGCCCGGCACGGACGTGCCGGGCCGCCCGTCACTGCTCAGCGGCGACGGCGCCAGGGCTCGATCCATGCCCGGGTCCCGTCGACCCCGCACGAGAACGAGGCCACCTCGGCGGCGTGCATGACCGCGTCGCGCACACCGGCACCCCCGGCGCGCGCCCAGCAGTAGGCGCCGTGGAAGATGTCGCCCGCGCCGTTGGTGTCGCGCACGGCGACCCCGGTGGGCGGCGCCACCCGGCCCTCGGTGTCGCCGGCGTCGCCGAGCCCGGCGGCGAGGTAGCCGATCGGGCCCGCACCGCCCGTGCGCACGACCACCTCGGGCCCGGCCTCGCGGACCGCGCGGAGCACGTCCCGTCGGCCGGGAACGGTGAAGTCGTCGGAG
>DAMDHZ010000067.1:0-18397 GCA_032101665.1 Brachybacterium sp.
TGCCGAGCGTGAGCGGCACGGGCGTGAAGCCGAGCGGGATCGACACCTGGCTGACGAGGCTCAGCACGATCGTGCCCGCGAGGACGAGGGCGATCTCGCGCATGGCCACGCCGCCCCGGGTGCGGGCGGACAGCGGGAGGACGTCGGCGAGGACGGGACGGGAGGACGGGGTCAGTGCGGTCACGGGGCTCTCCTGGTGTCGGGGTGGGGGCGGGTCGGGGGCGGCGCGGTCAGGGGGCGTCGCTCGCCGCCGCGCGGAACTCCCACGGGGTGTCGGGGTCGGGGATCTCGGAGGTGATGATCGAACCGTCCGGACGATTCTCCCCGATCCCCGGCATGTCCCTCAGACGTGCGTCGTCGAGGTGGGGCCCCTGGCCCGCGAGCGGCACGGTCGTGCCGGCGGCTGCCACCCGCACGGTCTCGCCGCGCACCGCGACGTCGAGCTCCTCGCCCTCGACGAGGGTGAAGCCGATCTCCTCGGGCCGCACGAGCACGCGGAAGCGCGAGCCGCGGACCGTGAGAGGGAAGGAGATCTCGTCGAACTCCTCGGGCAGGCGCGGATCGAACGTGATGTCTCCGTTCTCGTGGCGCATGCCGCCGAAGCCCTGCACGAGGCACGCCCACACCCCGCCCGCCGAGGCGATGTGCACACCGTCGGCAGTGTTGCCGTGCAGGTCGGCGAGGTCGACGTACAGCCCCCGGTGGAAGTAGTCGAGCGCCGCGTCCTGATGACCGACCTCGGCCGCGACGATCGACTGCACGACGGCCGAGAGCGTCGAGTCGCCGGTCGTGATGGGGTCGTAGTACTCGAAGTCGGCGAGCTTGGCCTGCTCGGAGAACTCCGCCCCGCGCAAGAACAGGGCGAGCACCACGTCGGCCTGTTTGAGCACCTGGAAGCGGTAGATCACGAGCGGGTGATAGTGCAGGAGGAGGGGGAGGGACTCCACCGGCGTGTTCGCCAGGTCCCACACCTCACGGTCGAGGAAGCGGTCGTCCTGGGGGTTGATGCCGAGGGCCGGGTCGAAGGGGATGAACATCCCTGCGGCGCACGCCTCCCACTCCTCGATCTCGCCCTCGTGGAGCTCGAGGTCGGCGACGAGGGTGCGGTGCGCGTCGGGATCGGTCAGCTCGAGGTCGCGCACGGCGGCGGCCGCGCGCTCCAGGTTGAAGCGCGCCATGACGTTGGTGAACAGGTTGTCGTTGACGACGGTCGTGTACTCGTCGGGTCCCGTGACCCCGTGGATGTGGAACTCCGAGTCCCCGTTGGTGCGCCAGAAGCCGAGGTCGGCCCACATGCGGGCGGTCTCGACGAGCACGCGCACGCCGTCACGGCGCCCGAATTCGCGGTCGCCCGTGACCTCGACGTAGGTGGAGATCGCGTAGGCGATGTCGGCGTCGATGTGGTACTGCGCGGTGCCCGCCGCGTAGTAGGCGGACGCCTCCTCGCCGTTGATCGTGCGCCACGGGTAGAGGGCGCCGCGCTGGGTGAGCTCGTGGGCCCGCTCACGCGCCTTGGGCAGCAGGTTCACGCGGAACCGCAGGGCGTTGCGGGCCCACTGCGGGCTCGTGAACGTCAGGAACGGCACGACGTAGACGTCGGTGTCCCAGAAGTAGTGACCCTCGTAGCCCGACCCGGTCAGACCCTTGGCGGGGATCCCGGCCTGGTCGGCGCGTGCGGAGGCCTGCGCGAGCTGGAACAGGCACCAGCGGATAGCCTGCTGGCGACCGGGGTCGCCCGGCACCCGCACGTCGGTGCGGTCCCAGAACTCGGCGAGGTACGCGCGCTGCTCGCGCTCGAGCTCGTCGAACGTCGTGGCCCGGACCCGGTCGAGCGTGCGCCGACAGCGGTCGAACAGCTCCCGGTTGGGCAGCGTGCGTGAGGAGTGATACGCCACGGCCTTGCGGATCGTCATGGTGGAGCCGGCGGTCATGCGGGTCCGCAGGATCGCCCGCCCCTGGTCAGGCCCCGTGTCCATGATCCTCTCGACGTCCAGGGAGGTCTCGACCTCGTGGTCGGCACCGACCGCGAGCGTGATGCCCGAGCGGGCCGCCCGGTAGCCGAGCAGCATCCGGCGGTCGCTGTGCCAGTGGCCACGCGGCTCGAGCACGCGATGCTCGAAGGCGGTCGTGCGGCGCGGGTCCTCCTTGTGACCGGGATGCGGGTCGCTCGGGGCGGGCGCGGCCTTCGCTCCGAACTCGTCGTGGAGGTCCTGACGGTTGATGACCTGGGACGACACCACGACCGGGGCCGAGCCCTCGAGCATCGTGATCTCCATCGTCATGAGCGCGAGGTGGCGCTGGGTGAACGACACCATGCGGGAGGTGCGCACGCGCAGCCGGGCGCCCGTGGGGGTGTGCCAGACGAGGTCGCGCCGCAGCACCCCCTCACGGAAGTCGATCCAGCGCTCGTACGACTCGATGTCGGCGGTGGCCAGCAGGAACGGCTCGTCGTCGACGTAGAGCTTCATGACGGTCGAGTCCGGGACGTTGACCATCGTCTGTCCCGTGGTCGCGAAGCCGTAGGCGGACTCGGCGTGGTTGATCTTCCACGTCTCGTGGAAGCCGTTGATGTACGTGCCGTGCTCGGCGGCCTGCCGGCCCTCCTCGGGCGTCCCACGCATGCCGAGAAAGCCGTTGGCGACCGAGAAGATCGTCTCGAGCAGGGCCAGGTCCGCGCCGGGGCGCGCCTCGACCAGACGCCACTCGTCGACGGGCAGGTGCAGCCGGTCCATCGGGTCGGCGCTCGGGGCGATCATGCGAGCTCCTCCAGGTCCGTCACGACGACGGTCGCGCCGGCCGCGGCGAGGGCCTCGCGGCCCGCGCCGCGATCCACGCCGACGACGGCGCCGAAGGAACCGGCCGCTCCCGCCGCGACCCCCGAGACGGCGTCCTCGTAGACGACCGCGTCGCCGGGCTCGACCCCGAGCGCGCGAGCGGCGTACAGGAACGTGTCCGGAGCGGGCTTGCCGGGCAGCTCGAGGTCCGCTGCGACCGTGCCGTCGACGAGCACGGGGAAGCGATCGCGCAGACCCGCGCCTCGCAGCACCTCCTCGGCGTTGCGCGAGCTCGAGACGACGGCCAGGCGCGCCCCGGGCGCGAGCGCGTCGAGATACGCGACGGTGCCGGGATACGGGGCGACGCCCTCCTCGCGGATCATCTCGAGGACCAGCTGGTTCTTGCGATTGCCGAGCCCGCACACGGTCTCGGCATCGGCGGGATCGCCCGGGGAGCCCTCGGGCAGCTCGATCCCCCGCGAGGCGAGGACGCTGCGCACGCCGTCGTAGCGGGGGCGGCCGTCGACGTGCGTGAAGTAGTCGGCGTCGGTGTACGGGACGGGAACGCCGCGGCGCTCGAGCTCCTCGGAGAACATCCGGTCCCAGGCACGCATGTGGATCGTCGCGGTCGGCGTGATCACGCCGTCGAGGTCGAACAGGTGAGCGGCGAACGCGGACGGTCGAGAGCCGTGGGGGCGGGATGTCGTCGGGGTCACGCAGGCCATGCTAGGGGAGACCGACCGCGTGGCCGGTGCCCGTGGCGAGGCGCGGACGGCGCGCAGTAGGGTGGAGCAGTCCGTCCGGAGCGGTCCGCCCGACCCTGCGCATCGAAGGGCCCGACCGCCGTCGTCGGGGACGGATGCCCCCGGGGAGAGCATCGAGGAGATCCGCATGCCCGCCAGCAGCACGCCTGCCGCGGTCGACGCCGTGAAGCGCACCGTCGATCTCGAGGACCTCGGACCCGCGGTCCGGGTCACGACGTCGCTGCGCGCCACGCTGGGTGAAGCCCCGTCGGCCCTGTGGCCGATGCTCACCCGGCCCGACCTCCTCAAGAGCTGGTACGGGCCCGTCACCGCCGCCGACGGCGCCTTCGAGGCCGTCGGCGGAGCCCACGGCCGCGTGCTCGAGGCCGAGGCGCCGCACCGCCTCCACCTGTCGTGGGAGTACGGCACGAACGTCGACGACCTGGCGATCGCGCTCGACCCCGAGGACGACGGCACGACCGAGCTGCGCCTCGTCCACGGAGCAGACGTCCCCCGCGAGGTGTTCGACCGCTTCGGGCCCGGCGCGACGGCGCTCGGCTGGGACATCGCCCTGCTGGGCCTCGCGGCGCGCACAGGCGCGTGGCGCGAGCTGTGCCTCGACGTGCCCGCACCGTCAGCGGCATGGCTCGCGAGCGAGGAGGGGGCCCGCTACGTGCGGGCATGGTCCATCCGCTGGGCCGCGGCCTCCGTCGCCGCCGGAACCGACGAGACCATCGCCCGCGCCGGCGAGGTCGAGACCGCCCGCGCCTACGGCGGGCTCCGAGACGTCGCCGCGGTCTGAGGTCGGCGGGCGCCGGGTGCTGCGTGCACTCATCCCGTCGATCTACGCCCCCACCGTCCTCGAGGCCGCCGGGGAGGCCGCGCTCCTGCCCGTCATCCCGCTCCTGGCCCGGCACCTGGGCTTCTCCGTCCCCGCTGCTGCCGCGCTCGCCATGATCGCAGGGCTGGGTGCGGTGCTCGGCCCGATCCCGACCGGCCGGCTCATGATGCGCGTGGGCGCACGGCGTGCCATCATCGCGAGCGGCCTCGCGCTCGCCGTCTCCAACGTCGTCGCCCTGGTCGTGGTCGGGGACGGGCTGCAGGGGCACGCGGGCCCGGGGCACCGACTCGCGCTCGTCATCGCGCTCATCGTGATGGCGGCGACCGGGCAGGTGTGGCAGCTCGGACGTCAGTCCTTCCTCGGCACTGAGCTGCCGCCCGAGCTGCGGGCCCGCGGCATGACGACCTTCGGTGGGATGCTGCGCATCGGCCAGGTGATCGGCCCGCTGCTGGGCGCCGTCGTCGTCTCCCTGGGGCACGACGCCTGGGTGTTCGGTCTGTTCGCGGTGATGACGACGAGCGCCACGATCATGGTCGCGGTGTTCATGGTGCCCGGCGAGACCGCCGGCGCGGCGGCGGACGAGACGGCACGCGAGGACGCCGAGCGCGCGCTCGACGAGGAGGTCGAGAAGGTCGCCGAGGCCTCCGCGCCCGCCCCCGACCTCGCAGAGCAGGACCGGTCGCGGGATGGCCGCACGGTGCTCGCCCGCATGGTGCGGGTCGGGCTCGGTGTCACGCCCATCATGATGGGGCGCATCAACCGCCCGCTCATCGTCCCCCTGCTCGGCGACGCGCTCGCGCTCGACGCGTCGACCATCTCCGTCATCTTCGGCATCGCAGCCGTGCTCGAGATCGTCATGTTCATCCCGGCCGGCTCGATCATGGACCGCCGCGGACGGGCCGCCGTCGCGGTCCCGTGCTCGCTCATCATGGGCGTCGGCTACGTGCTGCTGTCGGTGCTCGCTCCCACGATCGGCACCCGCTCGCCGGGATGGGCGCTCGTCGCGCTGCTCGCCCCGTGCCTGCTCATCGCCGTCGGCAACGGACTCGGCTCGGGGATCGTGATGACGCTCGGCATCGACGTCTCCCCGGAGCGTGGGCGCACCCGCTACCTCTCGTGGTGGAACACCGTGATCGGGGTGGGCCGGCTGACCGCGCCGCTGCTCGTCGCGGGGATCGCGCTGGTCGCCCCCGTCGCGGTCGCCGGCGTCGTCTCCGGGGTGCTGTGCCTCGCGGGTTCCGGCTGGCTCGCCCGGGTGCTGCCCGGGGTCGTGCCGGGGCGCGACCGGGCGTAGGGTTCCGCTCATCACTGCCGGTTCCGGCCGGCCCCCGCGCCGCGCCGCGGCGTCCGGCTCAGGAGGCCCTCATGTCCTACGCGCTGCGCCCCTATCTCAACTTTCCCGGTACCACCCGTGAGGCGATGGAGTTCTATCGCGACGTCTTCGGCGGCGAGCTCACGGTGACCACGTACGGCGATTTCCATGCCCTTCCCGAGGACTCGCCGTCGCTCGACAAGGTCATGCACTCCCAGCTGACCTCGGAGCACATCGCCTTCTCGGCCGCCGACGTGATCGAGGAGACGCCCGTCGAGGTCACGTTCGGCAACGCGGTCTCCCTGGCCCTCATGGGCGAGGCGGAGGACGCCGAGGCGCTGAACGCCGTCTTCGACCGGCTCGCAGACGGCGGGCAGGTCATCATGGCCCTGGCTCCCCAGATGTGGGGTGACCTCTACGGCAGCGTGGTGGATCGCTTCGGCACCAGCTGGATGGTCGACATCGCCGGCGCGACGGACGCCTCCGAGGGCGCGCCCGCCTGAGCCGGCCGGCCGCGAGCCGTCTGCTCCCGAGCGGTCGTCGGGATCCCGCACGCGCGACCATCGTCGGTTGCGCGGAGCTCGGCCGATGCGGTGACATGCGGGCATGAGAGAACGCCGAGCCTCCCGGGCCCCCGCCGTCGAATTCCGGGACGTCGCGGTGCTGCGCGACGACGTGCTCATGCTCGACGACGCCACGGGCGCCGTCGCACCGGGGCACGTGCTGGCCCTGACCGGCGCCAACGGCGCCGGCAAGACCACCCTGCTGCGCGTCATCGCCGGGCTCGTCCGGCCCACCGGCGGCAGCGTGCGCGTCCAGGGCCGAGTCCCCGACGATCGCGACCGGGCCTTCCGCGCAAGCCTCGCCGCGCTCATCGGACCCCCGCAGACGGCGCGTGACCTCACGATCGACGAGCACCTGCGTTTCATCGCCGCCACCTGGGGAGCCACCCCCGACACCGCCGCCGTGCTTGCCGCCGAGCTGCTCGACGCCCTCGCGATCGCGCCGCTCGCGCGGCGCTATCCCCATGAGCTCTCGAGCGGGCAGTCCCAGCTCGTCTCGATCGCGCTGACCCTCGCACGGCCCGCGGACGTGCTCCTGCTCGACGAGCCCGAGCAGCGCTTGGACGCGGACCGGCTCGGTCAGGTGATCGCGCTGCTGCGGGCCCGCGCCGCGGATGGCGGCGCGATCGTGCTCGCGAGCCACAGCCCCCGCCTCGTCGAGGAGCTCGCCGATGCCCGCCTGCACCTCGTGGGTGAGGTGTGAGCGCCGTGCCCGACACCTCCCCGAGCACCTCGGCCCTCGGAGGTGCGCGCGAGGTGTGGGAGGCACGGGCAGGCGCCCGTACCCGCGGCGACGCCGTGTACATCGTCTACGTGGCCGTGCTCGGCGTGCTCGTGCTGGGCATCCCGGTCGCCCGCCTCGTGGTGGACGCGCTTGCGCGGCCGGACGTGCTGCCCGTGCTGCTCGCGGCGAAGGCGCCGGAGGCCGTCACCGCGGCCTGGCTCGTGGGCTGCGGCGGGCTCGTCCTCGCGGGCGGTGTGCGCGGGCCCGCGGTGCTCTCGCGGTTCTTCACGGCGACCCTCGCCTCCTCGGCGATGCCGCGCCGGCGCGCCCTGGCCCGCCCCTTCGTCCGCTCGGCACTCGCCGTCGCGGTGGTCTTCGGCGTGCTCGGCGTCCTCGTGGCGGCGACCCTCGACGTCGCGGGCCACGCGAGCACCGGCGACGTGGTGCTCGGCGCGGCGGCGTGGGCGGGCGCCGGTCTGGTCGCCGGCTGCGCGTGGCTGCTCGGGGAGATCGCGGAGCCGTTCGGCCGCCGTGCCGCCGCGCTCGTGCTCGCCGCCGCGGGGGCCGTCGTCGCCGTGCTGCCCGCGGGCGGCGGCGCCCCGGGCCCGGGCGCCGCGCTCGCGCCGCATGGCTCGGTGCTGTGGGCGTGCCTGCTGGTCGCGGCCGGGGTCACGCTCGTGGTCGTGTGCGTGCCGTGCCTCGACCGGCTGCGCGGGAGGGTGCTGGCCGAGCAGGCGGCACGCTCGGAGAGCGCCTCGCTCGTGGCGACGAGCGGCGACCTCGCGGGCGCGGCCGGCACCTTCCGTGCCCTGCCCACGACCGGGCGTCGCCTCGGCGCGGTGCGGCGGCGCGGCGCCCGCGTGGCGGCGCTGCCCTTCCTCTATCTGCGCCGGGACCTCGTCGCCCTCGCGCGCACGCCCGAGCGCACGGTCCTCGGTCTGCTCGCCGCGATCGGGGCGGGCGCCGTGCTCACCCTCTCGCCCCTGTTGACAGGGCCCGTCGCGGGCGCGGTCGTGCTCGTGGGCGCCCTCGCGCTGTGGCTCGCGTCGAGCTCGTTCGTGGACGGCATGCGCCACGGGGTCGAGACCCTCGGCGCGCCCGCCCTCTTCGGCCAGCGGGCCGAGCACCAGGTCGTACTGCACGCCCTCGGCCCCCTGCTCGTGCTCGAGCTGTGCGTCGCGCTCGGCGGGGTCGTCGCGGTCCTGGGCGGCGGCGACCCCGGCGCGCTCGGCCTCCCGTTGCTGGCCGTGGCGATCGTGGTGCTCGACCGTCTGCGCGATGCCGCGAAGGGCCCGCTCCCGGTGCGCCTGACGATGCCGATGCCGACTCCGCAGGGCGATCCGATCGTGCTCCTGATGCTCGCGTGGCAGCTCGACGCCCTCCTCCTCGCACTCGCCCTTGTGGGCGCGATCGCGGTCGGCCTCGCGTTCGGGCTCGAGACCGGTCTGCTGCTCACGGGGCTCGGCGTGGTCGTGCTCGTGCTCGGCATCGTCGGGCGGCTCGCGAAGCTGCGCAGCTGACGGGGCCTCGGGCACGATGGGCCCATGGACATCCGGAGCGCCGCGACCCCCCTGGTGCGCGCCACGGGCCGCTCGCTGGCGCGGCTGAACGCGCGGCACCCGTGGGACCACAACGAGCACTTCCACCGCTGGGTCCTCGCGAACCTCCCGCCCCACGCCGAACGGGTGCTCGACGTCGGCTGCGGGCGTGGCGGCCTCGTCGCGGCCCTGCGCACCCAGGTGGCCATGGTCGAGGGGGTCGACGCCGACCCGGCCATGGCCGCGCTCGCGGCGTCGCGGCACGCCGGTGACCCGGGGGTGAGGATCCGGCACGCGGACTTCCTCGGGGAGGACCGCAGCGGCAGCCACGAGAGCGGCCAGGGCGCGCCGTGTTCCGACGACGTCACCGGCCCCTTCGACGCCGTCACCATGATCGCCTCGCTGCACCACATGGATCTCGAGCCCGCGCTGGAGTGGGTGCGAGAGCTGCTGCGCCCCGGCGGACGCCTCCTCGCGGTCACGCTGACCCGGCCGGCCGGCCTCGTCGACGGGCTGTGGGACCTCGGCAACGTGCTCACGAACCCCCTCATCGGCTTCGCGAGCCACCCCCGCGCGGTGCGCGGCCCGGCGCGTGATCAGGAGGGGCCGCAGATGCCCGTGCGCGACGCGGAGCTGTCCCTGGCGGTGGTGAGGCGCCGGGGCGAGAGGGTGCTGCCCGGCCTCCGGGCACGGCGGCGCGAGGGCTTCCGGGCGACTCTGCGCTGGGACGCCCCGGCCTGAGCCGTCCCGGGCCGGTGCACGCGGCGGCTCAACCGTGCGCGGCGATCACGTGGCCCAGGCGGTCGATGCCGTCGGCGATGACGGCGGGGGAGTGGGTCACGTACGACAGGCGCATGGTCGACCGGTCGGCGTCCTCGGCGAAGAACGACCAGCCGGGCAGGTAGGCCACCCCGGCGGCGACCGCGTCGGCGAGCATGGCCTGCGCGTCGAAGGCCGGGCCGAGCGAGGCCCACAGGAACATGCCGCCCTCGGGACGGGTCACGTGGGCCGCGGCAGGAAGCACCGCCCCGATCGCCGTGGCCATCGCGTCGCGCCGCTCCCGGTACACGGCGCACACGTGTGCGACGTGGGCGTCGAGGTCCTTGGTCTCGAGGTAGCGCGCGACGGTGAGCTGGTCGACCACCGAGGACTGCATCGAGATGGTGGCCTTCGCGACGGCGAGGGTGTCCAGGATGGCGCCCTCGGCGCGGATCCAGCCGATCCGCACCCCGGGGCTCATGAGCTTGGACATGGACTTCATGAGCAGGGTCTGGGCGGACATGGCCCCGAAGGAGGCGATCGGCGGGTGTGCGTCGCCCGTGAAGCGCAGCTCGCCGTACGGGTCGTCCTCGACGAGCGGGGTCGCGGTGCGCTCGAGCACGTCGGCGACCGCCCGGCGGCGCTCGAGGTCCATGGTCCGGCCCGTCGGGTTCTGGAAGGTCGGGATCAGGTAGACGAACTTCGGGTGGTGGGTGCGGATCGCGGCCTCGAGCGCGTCGGGCAGCACTCCGCCGTCGTCGGTCTCGACGCCCACCATGTGCGCCCCGTGCACCGCGAACGCCTGCACCGCGGCGAGATAGGTGGGCGACTCGACGAGCACGACGTCGCCCGGCTCGAGCATCGCCTCGGCGGCCACGAACAGGCCCTCCTGGGAGCCCGACGTCACGCGGATCTGCTCGGGCGTGGTGAGGAGGTCGCGGGACAGACGCCGCGCGGCCTGCTCGCGCAGCTCGACCTCACCCTCGCTCACGCCGTACTGGAGGGCTCGATGACCGCGATGGGTGAGGACCCAGTCGTAGCAGTCGCGCACGTCGTCGAGCTCGAAGAGCTCGGGGTCGGGGATCCCGCCCGCGAACGAGATCAGGTCGGGCCGGGCGGCCAGGGAGAAGATGTCCTTGAGCGGCGAGGACTCCATCCCGGCGTACCGGGCTGCCACCCGGAAGGCGAAGCGGGCGGCACCGGAGGTGGTCGTGGGAAGCGGGGAGACGGGCTCGGAGGACATGTCGACCATGGTGACACGGCACGCCGCGGTCCCGAGGGGGTCAACGGTGGTCGGCCGCCGTGCGCCGCCGGGAGCTCCGGGGAAGCCCCGCGGCGTGATGCCACAGGTGCATGACGGCATAGCTGCGCCACGGCGCGGCGGCACGCAGGGCGGTGACCAGGGCCGCGTGGGTGTCGGCGATATGGAGGTCGCGCGCGGCGCTCAGCAGAGCCACATCACGCGGAGCGCTCAGGTCCTGCGCGCCGACGCCGCGCAGGAGGGCGTACTCGGCGGTCCAGGGGCCGATGCCCGGCATGGAGACGAGCTGCGCGCGGAGCGTCTCGACGTCGTCCGTCTCCGGCGGAGCGGCGGGCACGGCGGTCTGGATCGTGCGCCGTCGCGCCCCCGGGCCGCGATACCAGGTCTCGACGTGGGCTGCCACCTGGGCGGGGTCGACGGGAAGGCGCGTCACCCCCTCCGTGCGCAGCGATGGGGGCAGCTCCTCGGCGAGCAGGTCGGTGGCGGCGACGATGAAGTCCCGGGCGTGGGCGGCGGAGATCTGCTGGCCCGTGATGGCCCACAGCAGGGCCTCGGCGAGGCTCGGGGTGCCGGGGATGCGCACCCCGGGGCGAGCGGCGACGAGCGGGGCGAGCGACGGCATCGACGAAGCGAGGTGGGCGTCGATCACGGAGGGATCGGCGTCGAGGTCGAGCAGACGGCGCAACAGGGCGACGGCGGATCCCTCATCGCGCGGATCGGTCAGTCGCAGTCGGGCCCGGAGGCGTCCGGCGGTGAGACGTCCGAGATGGGCGCTCAGCACGGCGGGGCCGTGGGGACAGCGCACTGCGCGGGTCCAGGCGGTCGCGTCGACGCGCTCGACCCCGGGGACCGCACGGGCCGCGAACCACGCTGCCAGGCCGGCGCCGTCGAACGGGGGTCGCACGGACAGGCGGACGTCGATGATCGTCGCCGCACCGTCGAGGCCGTCCACCACGAGCGGATGACGGGAATCGAACCCGCGTGATCAGTTTGGAAGACTGAGGCTCTACCATTGAGCTACATCCGCGTTGCCTGCGAACCCGCAGGTCGCTCCATTGAACCAGATGACCGCACCCGCGTCATGCCCAGGAACGCCCGCAGGCCCGATGAGCCGGGTCACAGCGCCGCCGGGCCGCTGGGGCGCGCGCTGGGGTGAGCGGGTAAGCTCGGGAGGGTTGCCCTCCGGGGTGTAGCTCAGCTTGGTAGAGCGCCCGCTTTGGGAGCGGGAGGTCGCAGGTTCAAATCCTGTCATCCCGACTCGCAGCCGCGGTGGCGCCCCGCAAGCGCCCCGGCGAGGCCAGCGACAACCAGACCACCCATCACCGATGTGCAACCAGGAGACCTGCCAGTGAAGACCGCCGTCGAGAAGCTCAGCCCCACCCGGGTCAAGCTCAACGTCCAGGTGCCGTTCGCCGAGCTCACGCCCGCCATCGAGCAGGCCACGAAGAAGATCGCCGACCAGGTGCAGATCCCGGGCTTCCGCAAGGGCAAGGTCCCGGCTCGCCTGATCGAGCAGCGCTTCGGCCGTCCGACGATCATGCAGGAGGCCGTCAACGACGCGCTCCCCGACTTCTACCAGCAGGCCGCGCTCGAGGCCGAGCTGCGCCCCGTGGGCCGCCCCGAGGTCGAGGTGACCGACATCCCCGGGCTCGACGGCGCCGACGAGGGCGACCTCGTGTTCGTGGTCGAGCAGGACGTGCGTCCCGACATCCAGCTTCCCGATCTGTCGTCCTTCGAGGTCGAGATCGAGGAGCCCGCGGTCGACGACGACGCCGTGGACGTGCGCCTCGACGCGCTGCGTGAGCGCTTCGGCACCCTGGTCGGCGTCGACCGCCCGGCCGCCGACGGCGACTTCGTGTCCCTGGACATGGTCGCCAAGATCGGCGATGAGGAGATCGAGACCGTCGAGGGCGTCTCCTATCGCATCGGCGAGGGCAACATGCTCGAGGGCCTCGACGAGGCGCTCATCGGTCTCTCGGCCGGCGAGACGACGACGTTCTCCTCGCAGCTCGCCGGGGGCGACCGCGCAGGCGAGGACGCCGACATCACCGTCACCGCCCAGTCCGTCAAGGTGCGCGAGCTGCCCGAGGCCGACGACGAGTTCGCCGAGCTGGCCTCCGAGTTCGACACGATCGACGAGCTCAAGGCGGACCTCCGCACGCAGGCCGAGCGCGATGCCGAGGGCAACCGCGTGGCCCTGGCCCGCAACGCGTTCCTCGAGAAGCTCATCGGCGACCTCGACATCCCCCTCCCCGAGGGCCTGGTCACCGAGGAGGTCAACGCCCACCTGCAGAACGAGGGCAAGCCCGAGGGCGATCCCCACGGCGAGGAGATCCGCGAGGACACCGAGCGCGCCATCCGCACCCAGTTCCTGCTGGACGCCATCCTCGAGACCCGCGAGGTCGAGGTGGGCCAGGAGGACCTCATGAACTACATGGCTCAGCTCTCGGCCACGTACGGCATGGACCCCAACCAGTTCATCCAGATGCTCGCGCAGTCCGGCCAGATCGAGTCGGTCTTCGGCGAGGCGCAGCGCGCCAAGGCGCTCGACGTGGCCCTGGCCGACGTCACCGTCAAGAACGAGAAGGGCGAGGTCCTCGATCTCGGCCTCGGGGGCTCCGACGACGCCGAGTCGGCGGAGACGGAGGAGAAGGCCCCCGCGAAGAAGGCGCCCGCGAAGAAGGCCGCTGCCAAGAAGCCGGCCGCGAAGAAGACGTCGGCCGCTGCTGATGCCGCCGACGGTGACGCCGAGACGGCGGAGCCCGCCGAGAAGAAGGCGCCCGCCAAGAAGGCTCCGGCGAAGAAGGCCCCGGCCGAGCAGACCACGGCAGCCGCCGCCGAGGAGACCGCTGAGACCGTCGAGGCCACCGCGGCGTCGGAGGAGGCCCCGGCCAAGAAGGCCCCGGCGAAGAAGGCCCCCGCCAAGCGGACCACCGCGAAGTCGGCGACTGCGAAGGACGCCGACGACGCCGAGGAGAAGGCCCCCGCGAAGAAGGCTCCGGCCAAGAAGGCGCCCGCGCGCAAGCCCGCCGCCAAGAAGCCGGCCGCGGACGCGGAGACCACCGAATCCTGATCCCCGCCGATCGGCGAGGAGCGGCACGACCGTTCCTCACCGCCCGCCGCCGAGCGGGACACCCACGGGCCGCCGTCCTCCGGGACGGCGGCCCGTTCGCCTGCAGGGGATGACGCTGCTGGCGATCTGCACGAGGCTCACGCGCGTGCCCGGTCCGTGGGCGAGCACGACAGCACCGGCGATCATCATGGTTCCAGGTGGTAATGGTGGGCGACGGCCGCGGACAGCGACTCGGCCCGCTCGGAGGTCGGTGCCTCGGAGAAGACCCGGATCACGGGCTCGGTGCCGGAGAACCGGATGGTGGTCCAGGAGCCGTCCGCGAAGTAGATCTTGCACCCGTCCTCCCAGGAGATCCGCTCGATATCCGGCGCGAACGGCGGCAGGTCATGATCTGCGAAGATCCGCTCTTGCAGTTCCTCCCGCCGCGCCGGGGTGTAGCTGAACGCGTTCTCGCGCATCACCAGCTCCCCGTACCGCTCGACGATGTCCGCGTACATCTGGGAGAGAGGCTTGCCGGCCGCGGCCACCGCCTCGACCAGCAGGCTGCCGGCGTGGATGCCGTCCTTGCCGGGGATGTGCCCGGCAACGGTCAGACCGCCGGAGGACTCACCACCGATGATGGCGCCGGTCTCGGCCATCTTCGCGCTGATCCACTTGAAGCCGACGGGCACTTCGTAGCACGTCTGGCCGTGGGCTTCGGCCACCCGGTCCAGGAGGTGGGTGGTGGAGAGGTTGCGCACCACCGGCCCGGACCATCCCTTTCCGCTGATCAGGTATTCGTACAGCAGCACCAGGATCTGGTTGGGGGAGAGGAACGTGCCCTGGTCGTCGATGATGCCGAGTCGGTCGGCATCGCCGTCGGTGGCGATCCCCAGGTCCGCGCCGGTGTCGAGCACGGCCTGCTGCAGCGGTGCGAGGGTGCCCTCGGCAGGGGAGGGCATGCGCCCGCCGAAGAGAGGGTCATGGCGAGCATTGATCACGTCGACCTGGCAGCGAGCGGTGACCAGGACGGTCTGCAGGCTCGTCTGCGCGACACCGAACATCGGATCCAGCACGACCCTCAGGTGAGCGTGGCGGATGGTGTCCATGTCGAGCTGGTCCACGATCGCGTCCAGGTACCAGTTGATGGATTCCTGTCGGGTGACCAGTGCACTGCTCGGGGTTTCATGCGCGGCCAGCGCGCGGACGTCGTCCTCCGTCAGATCCGCGATGTGATCGGCGAGTGCGTCGGTGACCTCCACGGCGGCGTCACGGCCCCCTTCGCTGAAGATCTTGATGCCGTTGTACAGCGCCGGGTTGTGGGAGGCAGTGACGGTCATGCCGTAGGGCGTGCCCTGCTGCTTCACGGTCCACATGCACGTCGGAGTGGGTACCGGGCGGGTGATGACGGTGACGGGGATGCCGTTGCCGGCGAGCACCTCGATGGCCCACCACGCGGCGACATCCGACAGGAAGCGGCGGTCGTACGACACGACGAGGCCGCGGTCGGCGACGCCCTCGGCGTGCATCCGGTCGGCGAGAGCCTGCGCGAGGAGGCGGACGTTCGCGCGGGTGAACTCGTCACCGATGATCGCGCGCCAGCCGCCGGTTCCGAACGTCAACATGGTTTCTCCTCGGGGACGGGCGGGGCGTGCGAAGGCGCGCCCCGCAGTGGTGAGGTCAGGACGGGCACGAGCGTGGGGTCGTCAAGGACCCGATTCAGCACCTTCACGGCACCTCCCACGCACGCGGCATCGAGGCCATGCTCTGCGGTGAGGACTTCGACATCGCCGTTGACGTCGAGCCGGCGGGCGTCGAGCGCTTCCTGCAGCGGGCCTGCGAAGAACTCGCCGAGCTCCCCGAAATAGCCTCCGAGGATCAGCGCCTGAGGGTTGAGCAGGTCCACCAGCACGCTGGCGCCCCGCACGAGATCCACGCCGATGCGATCGACGGCGGCGCGCAGGGCCGGATCCTGCTGCGTGAGCAGTTCGCGTGCGCACCGCAGACGTTCACGCACCGACAGGGAGCGGTCCCGCAGCGGTGTGTCCTGCGGAGCCTCCCGCAGGAGCACATCGAGGCCGACGAGGGTCTCCCAGCAGCCATAGCGCCCACAACGGCACCGCACGTCCGGCGAACCGACGGGAATATGACCGATCTCCCCGGCCAGCCCCGTCCACCCCTGGACGAGCTGCCCGTCGGCGATGATCCCGGCGGCGATGCCGTGGTCGCCGGTGAGGAACACGTACGAGTCGGTGTTCGCGCGTGTCATGCGGGGTGATTCGCTGAGGGCGGCGAGCTTCGCGTCGTGCTCGAGATGAATGGGCAGGTCTGCGCTGCCCGGGCTGCGGCGCTGCAGCGCGCTGCGCAGCATGGACACCACGGGGACGTCCCTCCACCCGAGACTCGAGGAGAATCGCACCATGCCCTGATCGGGGTCGACCAGACCGGACGGGGCGAGTGTCACCCCGGCTACCCAGGAGCCGGCGTCCTGCGTCGCGCGCAGCGCCTCGAGCAGCAGGTCCGCCAGAGCGTCGACCACCCCGTCCGGAGCGATGGACGACCGAGTGGTGAGGGTGCTGTCCCACACGCCGCCGCCGGCGAGGTCTCGCACGACCAGTCGCAGGGAGTCCGGCGTGATCTCCGCTCCGACGCCCGCCACGCGCGAGGGCGCGACGGAGACCTTGGTGCTGGGGCGTCCCACGGTTCCACGACGCGTGGCCTCGCCGACGGACACCAGCCCTCGGGACTGCAGATCGGCCATGAGCGACGTCACCGACGCCTTCGAGAGACCGGTGTGCGCAGCGAGTTCGACCCGTGAGAGTGGTCCGTCCACATGCATGCATCGCAGTACGCGGGCCAGGTTGGCCCCGCGCACGCTGGAGGTCCTCAGCGGGGCCCCCGCTTCGCGTGCAGCAGACGACAGGAAGGACGCGGTCATCGGAACGCTCGGATCCCGCCCGCGGCGAGTTGTTCGAGCAGCTGCAGGGCCCGATCGCACGGTCTTCCCTCATACCTCGTGCCACGGTGAGCTGAAAGGGCCACGGCGAGCCTCGATGTCCTGGATGAGTGAAGCGCCGGTTCCACCTCGTGGATCGTGCGCCGAGGGCGTGTGCTGAACGAGGAGCGGAGAGCCCCGAGGTGATGGACGTCTGACGCGGGTCCCCACCCGCTCGAACTGCTGTGACGGAGATCGTACTAAGGCCTGAACTAATCGTCAAGAGGTCTGCCGCCCCGGGAGAGCCCGAGCGCCCCCGGACAGCGGAGAACCCCGGCCCGCCGAAGCGGACCGGGGTTCTCCCAGCGACAGCGCGCGGGGCGCGATCAGCGGTAGGTGACGAAGCTGGGGCTGCCCCAGATCGTGCGCTCAGAGACGGAGCCCTTCGAGGAGCCCGCGTCCACGACCTTGTTGCCACCGGCGTAGATGCCGACGTGGCCCGACCAGACGACCAGGTCGCCCGGCTGCGCGTTGGACTTGGAGATGCTGCGGCCACCGTTGGCCTGGGCGCTCGAGCTGTGGGGGAGCGAGATGCCCGCCTGGGCGTAGGCGTACTTGGTCAGGCCCGAGCAGTCGAAGCCGGAGCCCGGACGCGAGGCGCCCCAGCTGTAGCCGACGCCGATCTGCGAACGAGCGGCCGACAGGATCGAGCTGGAGTTGCCCGAGTCGCTGCTCGAGCTCGAGCTCGAGCTCGAGCGCGAGGTGCCGCTCGAGGCCGACACTCCGTTGAGCGCGCCACGGGTCTCGGGACCGACGCGGCCGTCGACCTTGAGGCCGTTGTCCTGCTGGAAGTCGACGACGGCGGCGTGGGTGCGGGGGCCGAACTTGCCGTCGACGGCGAGGTGCGCACCACGGTCGTTGAGCGCGGACTGCAGATCCTCGACGCGGTCGCCGACCGAGCCGCGGAACAGGGTCGCGCCGGAGGAGATGGCGACCGCAGGGTTCACGATCTGGGGGGCCGGCAGGGCGGCGATCGCCTGCGCGGCGGGTGCGGCCGACACGGCGGCCTTCGGGGTGGCGGGGGCGGGGTTCGCGGGCGCCGCCTGGGCGGTGGCGAACGAACCGAGCACCACCGAGCCGAGGACGGCGGCGCCGCCGGCGCCCTTGAGGGCGAGGCTCGGGTTGACAGGGGTGACCGCGCGGCCGGCGGCGCGGTGCGTGTTGGTGATAGCCATGGTGAGCTTGCGTTCCTTCCGGTCCTCCGACGCCGGCACTGGGGCGGTCCGGGGACTGTCGCTGTTTCTTCTCGTCCGCCGATCCGAGGGTCGCCCGCAGGCCCTGTTCCCGTTTCGTCGGCGAGATCAACCGTAGGAGCGGCCCCGGGGGCCCGGAACCCGTTTGAGGAGGCCGGGGAGGGCTCTTGACCAGTTCTTTGACATCCGCCGCGTCAGCGGCCTCCCGGGGGTGCCGCGTTTACCTTCGGCCTGTGGCGGGCGCCACATCGGGGGCGTCCGGGCACTCAGATCCGAGCGTCTTGCCGCGATCGCCACCGTCCTGCCCCCGGTGCGGAGGCGCGTCGGCCCCGGGTCGGAGGTGGGCGGCGGACAGTGCGCCCGCGGCGAACAGGGGGCACGACCGTCGGACCGACCACCTAGAGTCGTTCCCATCGAGAGCCATGGCCGTAAAGGAGACCATCGAAGTGACCTCGCAGAACCTCCAGCCCCGCAACGCCCAAGGCGATTCCCTGATGGGGCTCGACGACAACGTCTACCAGCGCCTCCTGCGCGAGCGCATCGTGTGGCTGGGCAGCGATGTGCGTGACGACAACGCCAACGCCATCTGCGCCAAGCTGCTGCTGCTCGCCGCGGAGGACCCGGAGAAGGACATCTACCTCT
>DAMDHZ010000068.1:0-5837 GCA_032101665.1 Brachybacterium sp.
GAACGGGCCGCCGACCTGACCGTCCGCTTCGAGGTCGGCTCGGTCCCCCACCCGCTGCTCGAGACGGCCGAGCTGATCGCGCGAGCGGCCGAGATCACGGTCGAGGCCACGTGGCACCTGAGCGACACCCAGGAGCTCCGTGAGTTCTCCGCGGCGATGCGGCGCCTGGACACGCATGCCGAGCGCCTGCTGCGGGGGGTGCTCACGGATCTGTACGCGAGCACCGAGTCGGCGGGGGCGATGTTGCGCATGCGGGAGGTCGCCTTCGAGCTGCGTCGCGTGCTCGAGAAGTTCGAGCAGGTCGCACGCACCGCGGACCTGCTGCGCATCAAGGACTCGTGAGCGTGCCCGACACCGGTCTCATGGTCCTCGCGGGCCTGGCGATCGTCCTGGCCTACGTCAACGGCCTCCACGACGCGTCGAACGCCGTGTCGACCTCGATCGCGACCCGCACGCTCTCGGAACGGGCGGCGCTCACGATGGCGGCGGTGCTCAACCTGCTGGGTGCGCTCCTCGGTATCGGCCTGCTGGCCTGGACGGTGCCCGTGGCGCTCGGGCTGCTCGGGGTGAGCGCGGAGGGTGCCGATCCCGCTTCGCCCGTGCGGATCGTGGTCGGCGCCGCCGTCGTCGCGACGATCGTGTGGGATCTCGCCACGTGGTGGCGAGGCATGCCGTCGTCCACCTGGCACGCGATGTACGGCGCCACGGCCGGCGCAGCGCTCGTCCTCGGGCTCCCGGTGCCCTGGGCCGGGGAGCTCGTGCTCGTGGTGCTCTCGATCGTCCTCTCGCCGCTGCTGGGCGGTGTGATCGCGTTCGCCCTGGTGGTGGTGCTGGGACGGCTCACCTCCCGGTGGGGGCTGCGCACCCGCCATCTGCGCGTGGCACAGACGGTCTCCGCGGGCGCGGTCGCGGCGGGCCACGGTCTGCACGACTCGCGCTTGCCGATGGCCATCCTCGCGCTCGCGGTCGCGACCGGCTCGCCGCATCCGAGCACCGCGTGGTGGTACATCCTCGCCGTCGCGGTCGCCGTGGCCCTCGCCGCGGGCACCTTCGCGGGCGGCCACCGGATCATCCGGACCCTCGCGACGCGCCTGACCGACCTGTCGACCGCCCAGGGCCTCGCGGCCGAGACCGCGGCCGCCGCCGTCCTGTATGCGACGACGATCGGCGTGGGCGCCCCCATCTCCACCTCCCACACCGTGACGGCCGGGGTCGTCTCCTCGGGGATGGCGGTCAACCGCCGGGCGGTGCGCTGGCCGGTCGCCGGGCGCATCGTGGTGACGTGGGTGCTGACGCCGTGCGTCGCAGGACTGCTCGGCGCGCTCGGCGCGCTCGTGCTGAGCGGCCTCTGACCGGCGGGCTCCGAGTCGGCCGCCGCCCGGCCGGGCACACCCCGGACCGTCTCGGGTGACTCGGCCTCCGCCCAGCGGCCCTCGCTATCCTGACCGGGCTCCCGGCGGGGGCCCGGCTGGCACCCTCGCCCGTTCCGCCCTCCGGCTCCCGCCCTGCTCCCAGGAGGCTTCGTGTCCGACGACCGCTCCGGTTCCTCGCGCCCCCGCCCCAGCTACGGGCTGCCCGGCCCCAGCTCCACGCCTTCGGCACCGGGCGCCTCGCGCCCCGTCTACGGACTGCCCGGACAGACGCCCGCCGCACCGCCCGACGACGGCGAGGAGCAGGGGTACGGGGCCCCGACCGCCCCGGGCGTTCCGTCCTCCGCAGGACCGGGCTCGTGGTCGAGTCCGGCGTCCGCTTGTTCGGCGGGGCCCGGGGACGCCGGCTCGCCCTCGGGTCCTCCTGCGTGGGGCCCGGTACCGGTGGGTCCCTCCCCCGCCTCGACCGGCCGACGCAGGGGACTCGTCCCGCTGCTGCTGGGCATCGCCTGCTTCGTGCTGGGCGGCATCGCCCTCGTCGTCGGCGTCGTCATGGCCTTCGGCTCGGTGGTGGGCGCCGTGACCGACGGCCCCCAGGCCTTCGGCGGCCCGAGCGGCAGCATCGACGCCTCGGGCGGGCACATGTACCTCGTCCTCGTCCCCGAGGCCCAGGCGGACGCCGCGACCTGCACCGCCGATGCGACCGACGGGGCGGCCGTGGACGTCACACCCGCCTCGGGCACCGTCGACTTCGCCGACGGCTCCGGAACCTATCGGCAGGTGCTCGGCGTCTGGGCCCACGAGGACACGACCATCACGGTCACGTGCGAGGGCGCCGACGCGTCGTACGTCGGTCCGGTCTCGCCGACGCGACTGCTCCTGCCCCTCGTGATCGGCGTGGTCGGCGGCATCCTGCTCGGCGTGCTCGGCCTGATCCTCGTGATCGTCGGGATCGTGCGCCTGCGGCGGAGCTCGCACCCCCTCTGAGCCGACCGGCCGGCTCCGGCGGCCGACCGCCCGATCGCCGCTCCGGCGGGCCGATCGGGCCGGCGGCTTGCCCGCGAGTGCCCCGCCGGTGCTCGTCTCACCGCGTCGATCGACCTCGCTCGGCGGCTCGCGCTCACCGTAGAGTGGGGCCACGTTCACCGTCGATCCGAGGAGAAGCTCGCATGCACGCCCGCGCCGGTCAGAAGGCCCTCCCGGAGGACCTCATCGATGTCGAGGCCGTCCTCGACGCCTACTACGACAAGCATCCTGACGCCTCGAACCCCGACCAGGCCGTCTCCTTCGGCACATCGGGCCATCGGGGCTCGTCCCTCGACACCGCGTTCAACGAGGACCACATCGCCGCGACCACGCAGGCGATCGTCGAGTACCGCGCCGCCCAGGGCATCCGGGGCCCGCTGTTCATCGGTCGTGACACCCACGCCCTGTCCCGTCCCGCCTTCGACACCGCGCTCGAGGTGCTGATCGGCAACGGCGCCGAGGTGCTCGTCGACTCCCGCGACGCGTACACCCCCACCCCGGCGGTCTCCCACGCGATCCTGAAGTACAACCGCGGCAAGGCGCTGGACGATCCGTCGCGCTCCGACGGCATCGTCGTGACCCCCAGCCACAACCCGCCGCGCGACGGCGGCTTCAAGTACAACCCGCCCCACGGTGGTCCTGCCGACACCGACGCGACCACGTGGATCGCCGATCGCGCCAACGAGCTGCTGCTCGCGGGGCTCGAGGGCGTCCAGCGGACGGAGCGGTCCGCGGCGCTCGCGGCGGCGGGCCGGTACGACTTCTGCCACGAATACGTGAGCGACCTCCCCAACGTCGTCGACATCGACGCGATCCGTCACGCCGGTGTCAAGATCGGCGCGGATCCGCTGGGCGGCGCCGCGGTGGACTACTGGGCCGAGATCGCCGAGATGCACGACCTCGACCTCACCGTCGTGAACCCCGAGGTGGACCCCCGCTGGTCGTTCATGACCCTGGATCGCGACGGCAAGATCCGCATGGACTGCTCGAGCCCGTGGGCGATGGCCTCGCTGCTCGAGGTCAAGGATCAGTACGACATCGCGACCGGCAACGACGCGGACTCCGACCGGCACGGGATCGTCACGCCCGATGCGGGGCTCATGAACCCCAACCACTACCTCGCCGTGGCCATCGAGTACCTGTTCACGCACCGGCCGGACTGGCCCGCCGACGCCAAGGTCGGCAAGACCTGCGTCTCCTCGAGCCTGATCGACCGCGTGGTGGCGTCGATCGGCCGCGAGCTGTGGGAGGTGCCCGTCGGCTTCAAGTGGTTCGTGCCGGGCCTCGTGGACTCCTCCGTCGGATTCGGCGGCGAGGAGAGCGCGGGCGCCTCGTTCCTGCGCATGGACGGCACCGTGTGGACCACCGACAAGGACGGCATCATCATGGCGCTCCTGGCCTCGGAGATCCTCGCGGTCACGGGCAAGACCCCCTCGTACCTGCATGACGAGCAGGTGGAGCGGTTCGGGGCGAGCAGTTACGACCGCATCGATGCGCCGGCGGACCGGGAGCAGAAGGCCCGGCTCAAGAACCTCTCGGCCGACGAGGTCAGCGCGACCGAGCTGGCCGGAGAGACCATCACGGCGAAGATGACCGAGGCCCCGAGCGGAGCCCCCATCGGCGGCCTCAAGGTGACGACCGAGTCGGCCTGGTTCGCGGCGCGGCCGTCGGGCACCGAGGACGTCTACAAGATCTACGCCGAGTCGTTCCGCGGCGAGGACCACCTGCGTGAGGTCCAGGAGGCCGCCAAGCAGGTCGTGGACGGCGCCCTCGGCAGCTGATCCTGTCCGCTCTCCGCGCCCATCCCGCCCGATGACGGGTGCCCGGCCCGACGTCCCGTTCGCCCAGCGCGAGCGGGGCGTCGTGCATCAGAGGCGCTTCGAGGGGGCGGACACGCGGTCACCCTGGGCGCGACGCAGATCACAGTGTTTCGCGTGGTCTCGTCCACAAGCCCTTGCGCTCAGCGGCGATCGCCGGGACGCTGGTCTGGAAAGGTCAAGAGAAGGCAAGGTAGGCTTCAAGCCGCGTACATCGAGACCGGACTACGGAGCCGCCTTCGCTTGGCCCAGCGCAGTTGGGGGACTGCGCCCACCGACGAGGAAGGAGAATGCATGCGACGCCCATTGACAGCCGTCACCGCCGCCGCGACCGCATCTCTCGCCGCCCTCGTCCTCGCCGCAGCGCCACTCGCCGCTGTCGCCGAAACTCAACCGGACGACACTCCCTCGGCCAAGTCCACGACAAGTACGACCTCGCCGGAATCCCCTGGAGCCGACGAGGACCGCGACGGCAATAGGCCCTCTGAGAACGACGGTTCTCCGGGCGGTAGTTCGAACTCCGATGATGATTCCGCTTCCAGCGATAGCTCGGAAAGTACGTCCGCTGACCCCGAGGGCGGTGTCGACTCCGAGGGTGCGTCTTCGGGCAGTGACGGGACCGACGACGACGCGGATACCGGGCAGGGTGGAACGGACGGCGAAGACAGCGTCGACGACGGCACCTCGAACGAGGACGACGCCCAAGCGCCAGGCAAGGGCTCCAGCGAAGAAGATGCCGACCCCAGCACATCCGACGTTGATCAAGGGGCTGAGGAGAGCCAAGAGAACGCCCAAGGCTCAGCTCCAGCCACGGGTGCCGGTACCCGGGACGACAACGACACCGGGGGCAGCGGTGCGAGCGACGGCGGCGGTGAACAAGATCCGAGCGACGGCGGCGGCGATGAGGGCAACGGCGGCGGCGAGGATGATTCATCCGAAGAACCCTCGCCGTCCACCGGGCCCACCTCATCCCCCACTCCCACCGAGGATCCGACCACAACCACCTCACCTCCGACCACCGAACCCGCGACCCCGACGACGCCCGCCTCGCCCGCCACGACCTCGTCCGCGACGCCCACCGAGAGCCCGACGAGCCCCAGCACCACCACCTCGAGCGCGCCGCGCACGTCCTCGCCCAGCACGACGACGAGCTCCGCTCCCCGCGCGCCGCAGTCCACGGCGCCCAGCACCGCGCCGACCCCGGTCACCGCGGCCAATCCGCCTCAGACGCCGCAGGACTCACCGGCATCCGTGACCAGGTCGAGCGCCGCGAGCGAGAGCTCGAGCCCGGCCGGAGCGATGACGGTGACCACCACCCCGCCCTCCGAGGGCGGCGGCGCGTTCCACGATCTCCTGGCGGCGTTCACCCGCAACGACGGCACGACGTTCGGCATGCTGCGCCAGATCCTCATGATCACGTTCGGCATCGGCTTCCTCACCGCAGCCGGATTCGTGGCCGCCACCTGGCGCAGCAGGATCCGCACCGGTCGCGCCGAGGCGCGCGTGCGGCACGGTCGGCGCCGCCGCAGCGGCGTCAGCCGCCTGTTCCGCTCCTGAGCTCGGTCGGGCTCCGCCCCCGACCGTGTGCCGTGACGTGCACCCAGGGGGCGGCGGCTGCCCCCGC
>DAMDHZ010000068.1:5847-18351 GCA_032101665.1 Brachybacterium sp.
GCTCAGGCGCGGGCGTCGGTCTCGCGCAAGCGACCGCGGATGTACAGCACGAGGCTCGGCACCGAACGCTCCATGTGCAGCACCATCCGGTCGAACGCCTTCTGGCCCGAGTACCACGGGTCCTTGACCGTGAGCTCCTCCTCGCGCGCCGTCGTGGGCGCCACCGGGTCGAACTCACGCCACAGGAACACCTCGGGGCGTCGCGTGCCCTCGGGGATCTGATCGACCTTGCGGCGCATCGTCTCCGCATGCTCCGCCGTCATCGCCAGCACGAGGTCCCACTCGGACATCTCCGACTGGTGGATGATCCGCGCGCTGTGCTCGAAGGGCTTCTCGTATCCCGCCCGCTCGAGGGCGAGGATCGTGCGGTCGTCCATCGGGTTCCCCTCGGACTCCCAGCTCGTCCCGCCGGACTGCACCTCGACGCGGTCCACGAGCCCCGCGATCCTCAGACCGCGTCGCAGCATGACAGCGGCCGCCGGCGATCGGCACACATTGCCGGTGCACACGGTGAGGACGCGAAAGTCTGACACGTCACCATTGTCCCAGGCTCGGCGCGGTGCTGTGACATCCCGAGGTCCCGAGGTCGTGCCGCCCGTCCTGCGGCGTCGCCCTGGTCGCGTTGTGCACCAGGGGCTCTGCTATGGCAAGGTGGGGTCTGGAAGCGAAGGGGTCTTCCCGCACCGATCGTGGCGGCCCGGTCCTCCAGGACCGCGACTCGCACCACACACAGAAAGGGCACGCCATGACCGATATCTTCCAGGCACAGGACGAGCACTGGTCTCTCGTGCGCGAGATCCGTCTGCGGTCGCTGAGCACCGATCCCCGGGCCTTCGGGCAGACGTGGGAGAAGGAGTCGACCTACGACGAGGCCCAGTGGCGTGCCCGCGTGCAGGAAGCGGCGTGGTTCCTGGGGACCGACGACGGCACGCCCGTGGCCGTCGTGGCCACCCGCCACGAGGAGGACTCCCCCGCCAACGAGCGAGAGCTCCAGGCCATGTGGGTCAGCCCCGCCCATCGCAAGTCCGGCATCGCCCAGCAGCTCGCCGAGGCCGTGTTCGCGTGGGCCCAGCAGGACGGCGCCGACACCGTGACGCTGTACGTCGGCCCCAGCAACCAGCCGGCCCGCACGCTGTACGACGCGCTCGGCTTCACGGACACCGGCGACCGCTGGCAGGTCGACGACGACGACCCGGATGCGGCCTGGACCAAGATGGCCCGGTCCATCTGAGCGGCTCCGCCGCCCGCCTCCGGCCCCGTCTCGTCATGTCGTGCGTACCCACGCCGAACGGAGCGACGGCCCCATGAGGCGCGTGATCACGTCGGCGGGCGCCGGCTATGGCGACCGCCCGCACTGGGCGGCTCGCACCGAGGACGTCAAGAATCGCGTCGTGGGACGTGCCCTCCGGATCCTCGGGTGGGACGCACGTCTGCAGCCGTACACCGGCTACGGGACCCCCCGGCGCATCCGCGTGCTCGCCAAGGTGCTGTACGCGGCGCCGCGCACGCCCGCCGACTTCCACGACCAGCCCGTGCACGACATGCGCACGATGGCCGTGCGCGGGTTCCGCTCCTTCGCCTCCCAGTGCGCGCCGTTCGAGCGGGTGCACGTCGTGGCCGGGGACCAGGCCTTCACCGTGCGCGCCGACCGCTCCGGGATCGTGGACGCCATGCTCGACGTCTCGCTCCCGCCGGGCACGCACGAGATGGTGCTGTCGACCCACGCCGGTAACGAGGTGACCGCCGAGGTCATCGTCTTCGACCCCGACCAGCCCCTCGGCGTCGTGAGCGACATCGACGACACCGTGATGGTGACCTGGCTGCCTCGACCCCTGCTCGCCTTCTGGAACGCGTTCGTGATCCAGCAGTCGTCCCGCAAGGTCGTCTACGGCATGCCGCTGCTCTACCAGGAGCTCGCGCGCGCCCACCGGCAGGTGCCGTTCGTGTACCTGTCCACGGGCGCGTGGAACGTCTTCCCGGTGCTGCGCCGCTTCCTATTCAAGAACGGCTACCCCGACGGCCCGGTGCTGCTGACGGACTGGGGGCCCACCAACACGGGCCTGTTCCGCTCGGGCATGCAACACAAGCTGCGCTCGCTCGATCTGCTGTGCCGCACGTTCCCCGAGATGAGGTGGCTGCTCGTGGGCGACGACGGCCAGCACGACCCGGAGATCTACGGACGCTTCTGCACCGAGCACCCGGATCGCGTCGCGGCCGTCGCGATCCGCCAGCTCACCGAGGCCGAGCAGGTGCTCTCCCACGGCTCGCGGCGCGCCGCCGGGCACGAGGTCGCCCCCGGCGCGTCCGCGGTCACCTCGGACGCGCCCGACATCCCCTGGGTCGAGGGACCCGACGGACACCGCCTGCTGCGGGCCCTGCGCGGGATCGGGCTGCTGTGAGCGACACGGTCGTGATCCGCGACGCCACCGCCGCCGACGCCGCCGCGATGGCCGAGGTCATCGAGGCCGCCTATCGCGGCGAGGGCGGCTGGACGACCGAGTCGCACCTGGTCGCCGGTGCCCGCACCTCCGTCGCCGAGGTCGAGGAGTACATCGCCGACACGGAGCACCTCGTGCTCGTCGCGGAGACTCCGGTGCAGCGCCGTGAGGACGAGGCGCCAGACGCCGCCACCGGAGCGTCGCCGACCGCGCGCGCCTCGCGGATCGTCGGCTGCTGCTATGTGCGTCTGCCCCGTGGCGACGAGCTCGCGGAGTTCGGCCTGTTCGCGGTCGACCCCCGCATCCAGGGCGGCGGCATCGGTTCGCGCCTGCTCGAGGCCGCCGAGGCCCGCGTGCGCGCCGCCGGGGCCCAGCAGCTCATGATCCAGGTGCTGCAGACGCGGCCCGAGCTGCGCGCCTGGTACGAACGCCGCCGCTTCGTGCCCACCGGGACGGTGCTGCCGTTCCCCGGCGTCGGCCTGCGGGTCGAGGGCCTGAACATGGATGAGCTCGTCAAGCGCCTGGTCTGAGCCGCTCCGCCGACGGAGCCGCCGCCGAGGCCGGCGCCGAGGTGACCGCGACTACGCTGGAGCCATGAACATCGATCCCTACACGCCTGCCGAGGACCGCTACGAGCACGCCGCGTTCCGGCGCGTGGGCGCATCGGGACTGGTGCTGCCGCCGGTCTCGCTCGGCTTCTGGCAGAACTTCGGCGAGAACCGTGACCTCTCCGAGCTGCGCGCGATCGTGCGTCGCGCGTTCGACCTGGGCGTGACCCACCTCGACCTGGCCAACAACTACGGACCGCCTCCCGGGAGCGCGGAGACGAACCTGGGCACGATCCTGCGGGCCGACCTCGCCGCGCACCGCGACGAGCTCGTCATCTCCTCCAAGGCCGGCTACACGATGTGGCCGGGCCCGTACGGCGACCATGGCTCGCGCAAGTACCTGCTGGCCTCTCTCGACCAGTCGCTCGAGCGGCTCGGGCTCGACTACGTCGACATCTTCTACCACCACCGCGAGGACCCGGGGACCCCGCTCGAGGAGACCATGGGCGCGCTCGCGCAGGCGGTCCGCTCGGGTCGTGCCCTGTACGCGGGCATCTCGAACTACTCCCCCGAGCGGACGCGCGAGGCCGCCCGGATCCTCGCCGACCTCGGGACCCCGCTGCTGATCCATCAGCCGTCGTACTCCCTGTTCAACCGGCACGTCGAAGCCGGGCTGCTCGACGTGCTCGAGGACCTCGGGGTCGGTGCTGCCGTGTTCTCGCCGCTCCAGCAGGGCCTGCTGACCGACCGCTATCTCGACGGCATCCCGGCGGGTTCACGCGCCACGCAGGGACGGTTCCTCACCGCCGACCAGGCCTCGGACGAGACCTACCTCGAGCGGGCCCGCGGACTGAACGCGATCGCCCAGCAGCGCGGGCAGTCCCTCGCCCAGATGGCGCTCGCGTGGGTGCTCCGGCACGACACCGTCACGACGGCGCTCGTCGGGGCCTCGAGCGTCGCGCAGCTCGAGGCCAACATCGCGGCTCGGGAGAACCTCGAGTTCGGTGACGACGAGCTCGCCGCGATCGACGAGTTCGCGATCGACGGCACCGGGCGGTAGAGGCAGCCGGTCCGGGGGCAGGCACGGGCGGGCTCGGTGTGTGCGTCGCGATGGCCGCGGTGGAGCTGCGAGAAGAGGTAGTCCGGTGGCGGGGAGAGGCCCTGACAGAGGTCGTCCGGCCACAGGACTACCTTTTTTCTGCGACCCCGGGTCTCACAGCACGGAGTCGAGGAAGCCCTTGAGCCGCTCGGAACGGGGATGCTCGATGACCTGCTCGGGCGTTCCCTGCTCGAGGATCCGGCCGTCGGCCATGAAGATGACCTGGTCGGCGACCTCGCGGGCGAAGCCCATCTCGTGCGTCACGACGACCATCGTCATCCCGCCCTCGGCCAGGTCCTTGAGCACGGCCAGCACCTCGGCGACGAGCTCCGGGTCGAGCGCGCTCGTGGGCTCGTCGAACAGCATGAGCTCGGGTTCCATCGCAAGCGCCCGGGCGATCGCGACGCGCTGCTGCTGGCCGCCCGAGAGCTCCGAGGGGTAGTGGTCCGCACGGTCGGCCAGGCCCACCCGCTCGAGCAGCTCGCGGGCGGCGGCCTCCGCCTGGGCGCGGGGCCGGCCCAGCACCTGGACGGGCGCCTCGGTCACGTTGCCGAGCGCCGTGAGATGCGGGAACAGGTTGAAGCGCTGGAAGACCATCCCGATGCGGGCCCGCTGGGCTGCGATCTGCCGGGGCGACAGCCGCTGCCAGCGGCCGTCGGCACGGGGCTGCTCCGCATACCCCTGGGTGACACCGTCGATGCGCACACGACCGGCGGTCGGCTCCTCGAGCTGGTTGATGCAGCGCAGCAGGGTGGACTTGCCCGAGCCGGACGGCCCGATCAGCACGGTCACCTCGCCCTCGCGGACCACGAGGTCGTTGCCGTTGAGGACATGCAGGTCGCCGAAGGCCTTGTGGAGGCCGTCGATCTCGATGAGCGGTCGGGGGTCGGTCATCACAGCTCCACCTCCGGGAGAGCGTCCTGGGGAGTCGTGCCGGCGCGGTTGACCGCTGCCTGGCGGGCGCCGCGGCGGCCGCGAGCGGGGGCCCGGTCGTCGAATCCGCGGCCGAAGTACCGCTCGAGATAGTGCTGGCCGACCATGAGGACGCTCGTGATCGCGAGGTACCAGATCGCGGCGACGATCAGCAGCGGCACCGGGGTGAACAGCTTGTTGGCTATCGCGTTGGTCGCGAACGTGAGGTCGAGGGTGAAGGGCACCGCGAGCACGAGCGAGGTGGTCTTGAGCATGCCGATGGTCTCGTTGCCGAGCGGCGGGATGATCACGCGCATCGCCTGGGGAACGATGATGCGCCGCAGGATCCGGCCGTCGCCCATGCCGAGCGCCCGGGCGGCCTCGGTCTGGCCGCGGTCCACCGCGTTCAGGCCCGAGCGGATGATCTCGGCGAGGTAGGCGCCCTCGTTGAGCCCGAGCCCGACGATCGCGGCGGCGAGCGCGGGGAACAGGTCGCGCGTCGAGAAGGAGAACAGCTCGGGCCCCCACGGCACTCCGACGACGATCCGGGGCAGGATCACCGTGAACAGGCCCCAGAACACGAGCTGGGTGTACACCGGTGTGCCGCGGAAGACGAAGATGTACGCCCACGAGACGCCCCGCAGCACGGGGTTGTCGCTGCGGCGCATGATCGCGGCGGCCAGCGCGATGACGGTGCCGAGCAGCATCGAGGCGATCGTGATCAGGAGCGTCCAGCCGACGCCCTGGACCACCTTGACGTCGAACAGATACGTCGCCACGGTGTCCCACTGGAGCACCGGGTTCACGACCAGGAACCGCAGCAGTGCGATGACGAGCAGGGCGACGACGACGGCGCTGATCCAGGTGCCCGGGCGCGGACTGGCCTTGGCACGGATGCGGCCGGGGATCGTGTCGTGGTCGGTCGTGCCGGGCGACGCGGCCGCCGCAGGGGCAGGAGGGGGTGTGTTCACGAGGAGGGGTCCACTTCCGAGGTGTCGATCATGCCGGACTCGTTGCCCCAGGCGGCGAGGATCTCGCGTAGGGCCCCGGAGTCGATGAGGTGCTGGACGGCGGCCTGGAGGGCCCGGGCCAGCTCGGGCTGGTGCTTGGCCACGACGATGCCGTTGAGGGCGGAGTCCTCGATGCCGCCGACCTGCTCGAGCTGCCCGCGCGAGCGGTCCACCGCGTACGCGATGACCGGGGAGTCCGCGAGCAGGAGATCGGCCTTGCCGCCGGCGACCGCGGTCGCGGCGTCGGCGTTGCCGGTGTAGGGGAGATCGGTGACGCCGCGTCGGCCTGCGGCCCGGCAGGTCTGGTCGCGTTCGGCGACGACGTCGTCCATGTAGGTGCCGACCTGGTGCGCGGCGCGGGTGCCGCACAGGTCCTGGGGGTCGATCCCGTAGGGGTTGCCGGTCCTGACGGCGTAGGACATGCCGGCGCGGAAGTAGGTGACCATCGAGACCGTCTCGAGGCGTTCGGGGTTGACGGTGAAGCTCGAGATCCCGATGTCGTACTTGGAGCCGATCGACGGGATGATCTGGGCGAACACCGCGGACTCGGTGCGGGTCGAGAGCCCCAGCACCTTCCCGATGGCCGTCAGGACGTCCATGTCGTATCCGACGGGGGTGCCGTCCCCGGCCAGGAACTCCCCCGGGGCGTAGTTGAGGGCGGCGCCGTTGACGAGCTCCCCCTTGTCGCGCACGGCCGAGGGGACCAGGGCGGCGATCTCCTCGACGGTGCTCACGCCGGAGAGGTCGACCTCGGGGATCGCGTTGGTCTCGGCGTCCAGACGCTCCGAGGCATGGGTGCACGCGGAGAGGACGGGCGCGAGCGCGACGGCGCCGACGGCGAGGGGGACCGATCGCAGGAGAGCACGACGGCGAGGATGGGGAACAGGCACGATGCAATCTTATTCAACGCACTGCAAATTCACAATTCGAGGCGCTGACGGTCGGGCCGCAGCCGCGCGAGATCGGGGCGGCCTCCGGTCCGCTGCACGGTCGCGGAGGCGCATGCTGCGGCGAGCTCGCCCGCCTCCTCCGGCGTCGACCCTGCGCGCAGACCGGTCACGAGACCGGCCAGGAAGGCGTCCCCCGCGCCCGTCGGGTCGACGACGTGGGCCTCGCCGAACGGCAGGAAGCGGTGCCCACCGTCCCAGGCCACGAGGTCGCCGCTGCCCGAGACACCGAGCGCCACCACCTCGGGACCGGCGTCGAGCAGGCAGCGGCTCGCCACGAGCGCATGGTCGAGGTCGTCGGGCCGGATGCCCGTGAGCTGCTCGGTCTCGTGCGCGTCGGCGCGCACGACGTGCGCGGCGGCGAGCAGCTCGCGGCGCGCCTCGCCGTCGATGCCGCCGTCGAGGACGATGCGCGCTCCGGTCTCGGTGGCGAGACGGGCGGCCTCCCGCAGGGCAGCGGCAGGCTGCTGCAGCTGGAGGCACACGGTGTCCGCCGTCGTGATGGCCTGCGCGGCGGCGCGCACGTCCGCGACGGTGACCAGGGAGGTCGATGGGACGTGCTCGAGCAGACGGCGGTGCCCCGCGCCGTCGACCACATCGACGAGCAGAGCGCTCGGTCCGCGGCGGCCCACGGCGGCGGTGTCGATGCCGTCCTCACGCGCGGAGTCGATCAGCTCCGATCCGATCGCGTCCTGACCGGAGACGGCCAGGAGGGCGACGTCCGCGCCCAGCTGGCGCAGACCGACGGCCTGGTTGGCGCCCTTGCCGCCCAGCATCTCGAGACGGCGGGAGACCTGTGCGCTGCCGCCTTCACCCGGGAAGGCGTCGGTGACGAGCACGAGGTCGCGGCCGATCTGGCCGACGACGAGGACCGGGGTGGGAGCCATGTCTCCTGTCTAGCACCGCTGGGCCGGAGGCGCCCACAGGAGGCCGGGCCCCGGCGCCGTCAGCGCTCGGACTCACGACGGCACGGCGTCAGGGCCGCTTGCCCACCCCGGCGCTGCAGCGGGTCACGCACCCGGCAGCGGGTCACGCGCCGGGCATCATGGCGGCTGCGGCGGGGACCGGGGCGCCGGACTCCTCCTCGGCGTCCGGGTCCGTCATCGCGCCCTCGAACTGCGAGCGGTACAGCCGCGCATAGGCGCCGTCCTGCACGAGGAGCTGCTCGTGGTTGCCCTGTTCGACGATGTCGCCGTGCTCCATCACGAGGATCAGATCCGCGTCACGGATGGTCGACAGGCGGTGGGCGATCACGAAGGACGTGCGGCCCTCGCGCAGTCGGTTCATCGCCGTCTGCACGAGCAGCTCGGTGCGCGTGTCCACGCTCGAGGTGGCCTCGTCCAGGATCAGCAGGCTCGGCCGGGCCAGGAAGGCGCGTGCGATCGTGAGCAGCTGCTTCTCGCCGGCGGAGATGTTGGAGCCCTCGTCGTCGATCACGGTGTCGTAGCCCTCGGGCAAGTGACGCACGAAGTCGTCGACGTGGGTCGCGCGAGCGGCCTCGAGCACCTCCTCGTCGGTCGCGTCGAGCCGCCCGTAGCGGATGTTCTCCCGGATCGTGCCCTGGAACAGCCACGTGTCCTGCAGGACCATCCCGGTGCGCTCGCGCAGCTGGGTGCGGGTGAGCTCGCGGATGTCGACGCCGTCGAGCGTGATGGCACCCCCGTCGATCTCGTAGAAGCGCATGACGAGGTTGACGAGCGTGGTCTTGCCCGCTCCCGTGGGCCCGACGATCGCGACGGTCTCCCCCGGCTCGGCGACGAGGGAGAGATCGGTGATCAGGGGGCGATCGGGCGTGTAGGAGAAGCGGACGTGGTCGAACTCGACGCGGCCCTCATGGATGTGCGACGCGGCGGCCGCCGACGCCTCGGCGCCCTGCTCGGACTCCTGCTCCTCGGCGTCGAGCAGCTCGAACACGCGCTCGGCGCTCGCCACGCCGGACTGCAGCATGGTGGCCATCGACGCGACCGTCGACAGCGGCTGGGTGAACTGGCGGGAGTACTGGATGAATGCCTGCACGTCGCCGAGCGTCATCGTGCCGGAGACCACCTTGAGGCCGCCGACGATGGCGACGGCCACGTAGGACAGGTTCCCCACGAACATCATGAGCGGCATCATCAGCGAGGACACGAACTGGGCCCCGAACGAGGCCCGGAACATCTCCTGGTTGCGCTTCTCGAACGCGGCGGAGACCTCGCGGCGGCGGCCGAACACGTTGACGAGCTCGTGACCCGAGAACGCCTCCTCGACCTCAGCGTTGACGTGCCCGGTCGCGTCCCACTGCTGGACGAACAGGGCCTGGGAGCGCTTGCCGACGATGCCCGTGATGATGAGCGCGAGCGGGATGATCGCGAGCGCGATCAGCGTGAGCTGCCACGACAGGGTGAACATCATGACGATCACGCCGATCAGCGTGAGGATCGCGTTGATCAGACCCGTCAGGGTGTTGATCAGGGTGTTCTGGATGTTGTCGATGTCGTTGGTGACGCGCGAGAGGATCTCGCCGCGGCGCATGCGGTCGAAGTAGGACAGCGGGAGGCGATGGAGCTTCTCCTCGATGTCCCGGCGCAGCCGGTAGACCATGCGGAAGATGATCCGGTTGAGCAGCCAGCCCTGCATCCAGGTGAACACGCTCGCCGCGAGGTACAGGCCGACCGCGAGCAGCAGCACCTGGTGCAGCGCCGTGAAGTCGATCCCCTGACCCGGCGTCACGTCCATGCCCGAGAGCATGTCCGCCATCTGGCTCTGGCCCTGCGCACGCAGGGACGCGATCAGGTCGGCCTTGCTGGTGCCGGCCGGGAGGTGCTTGCCGATCAGGCCCGAGAAGATGAGGTCGGTGGCGCGGCCCAGGATCTTCGGTCCGATGACGGCCAGAGCCACGCCGACGATGCCCACGAGCACGCCACCGATCGCGTACGCGCGCTCGGGGCCCATCTCGCGCAGCAGGCGCTTGGCCGAGGGCCCGAAGTTGCGGGCGCTCTGGCCGGGTCGCAGGCCGCGCTCGGCGGACTTCTCGGCTTCGATCTCGGCGGCTTCGGAGGCCTCGTCGCCCGCGAGGGCGCCGCTCGTCGCGGACGCGGTGTTGGCCTCGCCCTCGGCCTGCACGGGCTGCTCCGCCGGCGCGTCGGAGGGATGCGTGCGCTCTGGGCGCGTGTCGGACGGGCGCGCGGTCGCGGGCGCGTCGGAGGGGCTCGCGGTCGCGGGCGCGTCGGACGGACGCGGGGTCCCGGAGGCCCCGGTCCCGTCCGCCTGGCCGCGATGGGTCGGGTGGACGGCGTCGGGTCCGGTCTCCGTCGGCTCCTGCGGGTCCATGTCGGCCCGGTGGGTGTGGCGGTGCTCGTTCACGCTGCCTCCTCCTCGACACCCTGGGACTCCACGATCTCGCGGTAGGTGTCGCTGCTCTCGAGCAGCTCGGTATGGGTGCCCTGGGCGACGATCCGACCGTGCTCGAGCACGAGGATCAGGTCGGCCTGGGTGATGGTCGAGACGCGCTGGGCGACGATCAGCACGAGCGCATCACGGGTCACGGGGCGCAGGGCCGCGCGCAGCTTGGCATCGGTCGTGAGGTCCAGGGCGCTGAACGAGTCGTCGAACAGGTACACCTCGGGCCGCGCGACGATCGCGCGGGCGATGCACAGGCGCTGGCGCTGGCCGCCGGAGACGTTGGAGCCGCCCTGGGCGATCGCGGAGTCGAGGCCCTCGGGCATGGCGGCCACGAAGTCGCGCGCCTGGGCGACGGTCAGCGCGTGCCAGAGCTCCTCGTCGGTCGCCTCCGGGCGTCCGAACCGCAGGTTCGAGGCGACGGTCCCGGAGAACAGGTAGGGCTTCTGCGGGACCAGCCCGATGCGGTCCCACAGCACCTGCTCGGCGAGGTCGCGCACCCCCACGCCGTCGAGCACGATGCGCCCGGAGGTGGCGTCCATGAGCCGCGGCACGAGGTTGAGCAGCGTCGTCTTGCCGGCGCCGGTGCCGCCGATGATCGCGACGGTCTGACCGGCGTGGGCGGAGAAGTCGATGTCCTGGAGCACCGGAGTCTCGGCCCCCGGATAGGTGAAGGTCACGTCCTCGAACGCGAGGTCGCCGCGTCCGGCCACCTCGGTCACGCCCTGGTCCGAGACCACGACGGTGGTCTCGGTGTCGAGCACCTCCTGGATGCGCTCGGAGGAGACCATCGCGCGCGGGATCATCATCGTCATGAAGGTCGCCATCATGACGGCGATGAGGATCTGGACCAGGTAGGCGATGAAGGCCGTGATCGATCCGACCTGCATCTGCCCCGAGTCCACGCGCGGCGCGGCGAACCACAGCACGAGCACGCTCGAGGCGTTCAGCATGAGCATCACGATCGGCTGGATCAGGATCATGAGCAGGCCGACGCGGCGGTTGGTGTCGGTTAGCAGCTCGTTGGCGCCCTCGTACCGCTCACGCTCGAAGCCCTCGCGCGTGAACGCACGCAGCACGCGGATACCGGTGATCTGCTCGCGCAGGATCAGGTTGATGCGGTCGATCCGCTCCTGCATGACGCGGAACAGCGGGGCCGCGCGCAGGATCACGAGGCCGACGGCGACGAGCATGACCGGGACCATCACGGCGATGATCCACGCGAGGCCGGCCTCCTGCCGGAGCGCGAGGATCACGCCGCCGATGCCCGTGATCGGCGCCTGCACGAGCATGTTGAGGCTGAAGAAGACGAGCATCTGGACCTGCTGCACGTCGTTGGTCGACCGGGTGATGAGCGAGGCGCTGCCGAAGGTGTGCAGCTCTTGGGACGAGAACGTCGCCACCTGGTCGAACACGCGCGAGCGCACGTCACGGCCGACCGCCATCGACGAGCGGGCGGCGCAGTAGTTGGCGATCACGACCGCGACGATGTTGGCCAGGCTCACCACGAGCATCCAGGCGCCCAGGTGCCAGATGGTGGGGACGTCACCCTGGGCCACGCCGTCGTCGATGATGTCGGCGTTGAGCGTGGGCAGGTACAGCGACGCGATCACGCCGATGAGCTGGAAGACGATGACCAGCACCACCCAGGCCCGGTAGGGCTTGAGGGATCGCAGGGCCAGGCGCAGCAGTGTCACGGGAAGGTCCTCTCGCACGGCGTCCGAGCGGGGCGGTCCGGACGCTGGCGGCGAGCCTAACGCCGGGCCCCGACGTTCGACATCCGCTTTGCGGGGCAATCGGTCGCATCCCACACCGGGCCCGGGCGCCTCCGTGCGCGAGAACCCGCGGGTGCGGGTGCCCGCGCCGCGTGCGAAGGATACCCGTGAAGATGCCCGCAGGGGGTCCGCGCAGGTGTGCCCGCGTGCGCGAGCCGGTCCGCGGGCGCTGCCAGGCCGTGCCGAGGCGCCCCGGGTACCGTGACCGGGTGAGCCGCCGCACCCAGCAGATCATCATCGCCGTCATCGCTCTCGCCCTGATCGTGTCGGTCGGCGCGGTGGGCCTGTCCGGGCTCCTCACCTCGGGTCAGGACGAGGCGTCCGACCCGACGGACACCCGGGCGGCCGTCGACCCGTCGTCGCAGCCCGAACCGAGCCCGACGACGGCCCCGGCGGC
>DAMDHZ010000069.1:0-16710 GCA_032101665.1 Brachybacterium sp.
TCACCCTGAGCGGATCCTTCCGCTTCGACACCGAGATCGACGACGTGATCGCGGCGCTCGCCGACGGCTCCCTCGCGGTCGAGCCGGTGCTGACCGACGACTACGACGTCGCGGATGCTCTTCAGGCCTTCGCGCGGGCATCCGACCCGGCCGCGAGCTCCAAGGTGCTGCTGCGCTTCTGAGACGCGGTCAGCGGCGCGGCACGTCGGCGTTCTCGCGCGCTTTCACGAGGACGCTCGCGCCCGCCCAGAACGCGCCGTAGAGCACGCCCGCGACCGGCCAGATGATCCAGCTGATGTCCCACGCGTCGCCGAGGAAGCTCCACGCGAGGAAGATCGCCACCATGAGCGGCCAGTAGATCGCGAGCACCACCCCGAGCGCGGGATAGGACCGCGTGATCGTCTCGTAGTCGTCGCCGCGATCGGCGGCGAGCAGGGACTCGGCGACGTGATCGGCCCAGCCGGCGCGCAGCATCAGGTGCACACCGATCGAGACCATGAGGAGCGTCAGGCACACGCCGAGGATGGCGTTGGGGCTGTCGTCGTTGCTGAGCACCGCGAGCACGATGATCGGCACCGCGCACAGGATGAACAGGCCGATCGCGATCCCGCGTTGCACCGAGGTGCGCGCGCTCTCGCGGCGCTGGAGCTCCGTGACCCAGCGCTCGGCCTGCGCCGTCACGGTCACGGTTCCGTCGGTGATCTCGTGGCCGTTCTCGAGGGCGTGCACGCGGGTGTCGCGCCGGGTGACGAGTACGACGCCGAGCGCGACGAGCACGAGCAGCGCCGTGAGGCCCGCGGCCACCGCGATGTTCTGTGCGGTCGAGCTCATGGGCGTCGTGATCGCGAGCAGCAGCAGGAGCGGGACGGGGCACACGACGAACGTCGAGACCGCGAGCGCGTGGAGCGGCTGGGCCCGCCGGATCACCTCGGCGTACGCCTCGACGTCGTCGAGGCCCAGGCGCGGGCGGGGGTCGGTCTCGAGGGGTCCGGGGGAGGCCGCCTGCGCGTGGGCGGTCACCTCGCGCTCGATCCCGAGCACGGGGGCGACCTCGTCGAGGCTTCCGAACTCCGCGATCACGCGGCCGAGCGCCTGGGTCTCGGTGAGGCCCTCGGCCTGCAGGTCCGCGAGCTTGTCCTCCATCATCGCGTGCAGCTCCTCGCGCGCGGACCGCAGGCGCGGGGAATCGGGGTAGGGGGCGAACAGCGTGTCGAGATAGGAGTCGATGACGGTCATGTCGGCTCGTGTCCTTTCGCGAAGTGGTCGACGAGATCCCGCGTGGCCCGCCACTCCTCGCGCAGCGCGGCCAGTTGCTCCACCCCGGGCGGGGTGACGCGGTAGTAGGTGCGCGGTCGGCCCGTGTCCGAGGTGGCCTCGTACGAGCTCAGCAGCCCCTGGGACTCGAGGCGCTTGAGGGCGGTGTAGAGGGTGGTCTGCTTGATGGGGTACTGCCCGCCCGCGCTGCCGGCGATCGTGCGCGAGAGCTCGTAGGCGTAGGAGTCGCGGGTCACGAGGATCGCCAGCACGATCAGGTCGATGTGCCCGCGGATGGCATCGGCACCGATCATGTGCAGCCCTCCCTCTCGTACCTGCCGTCGCTTCACGTCCACCGTAGTACGCCAGCCGTAGTACGGCAAGCGTGCGCTCGATCCGCGTTCCGCACGCGGGCGAGACGCCGTCGCCGCGAGGGCTCGAACCGGGACATTGGTCCCGATCTCGAGCCCGCTCGACCACAACATGTAGGGGGACCGGCGTGTTGCGAGCGGCAGATGATGTGTTTGCGGCCGTCGAGCCTAGGGTCGAAGAACGGCCGCCCCCGACGGGCGGCCACGCTCGTGAAGGAGAACCATGCCCACCTCTGCACCGACCTCGGTCACGCCGCTCCCGGCTGCTTCGGACCGCGAAGCCTCCGCCTCCCGCCCCACTCTCGTGGACCCCGTCGCCTCCGTGACGGAATACCTCGCGCGCGCCGACTGGCGCGTCAACGCGAACGCGAACCAGGGCTACTCGGTGGGCGGCCTCGTGCTCAACAGCGCCGGCAAGATGATCGCGAACTACTGGCTCGACGAGGTGTTCGACCCTGCGGCCGGACGCGCCCACCGCGAGGGCGACCTGCACATCCACGACCTCGACATGCTCACCGGGTACTGCGCCGGCTGGTCGCTGCGCCGCCTGCTCGAGGAGGGCTTCAACGGCGTCCCCGGCTCGATCGCCGCAGGCCCCGCGCGGCACTTCTCCTCGGCCTGCGGGCAGATCGTCAACTTCCTGGGAACCCTCCAGAACGAGTGGGCGGGCGCCCAGGCCTTCAGCTCCTTCGACACCTACATGGCGCCGTTCGTGCGCCTCGACCACCTGGGCTACGAGCAGGTGCGCCAGCAGATGCAGGAGCTGATCTACAACCTCAACGTGCCCAGCCGCTGGGGCAGCCAGTGCCCGTTCACCAACCTCACCTTCGACTGGACGTGCCCGGCCGACCTCGCCGAGCAGGTGCCGCTCATCGGCGGCGAGCTGTGCGGCTTCGCGTACGGCGAGCTGCAGGAGGAGATGGACCTCATCAACCGGGCGTACATCGACGTCATGACCGAGGGGGACGCCGACGGGCGCGTGTTCACCTTCCCGATCCCGACCTACAACATCACGCACGACTTCGACTGGTACTCCCCGAACGCCGAGCGGCTGTTCGCGATGACCGCGAAGTACGGCCTGCCCTACTTCCAGAACTTCCTGAACTCCGACCTCGACCCCGGCATGATCCGCTCGATGTGCTGCCGCCTGCAGCTCGACCTGCGCGAGCTCCTCAAGCGCGGCAACGGCCTGTTCGGCTCCGCCGAGCTCACCGGCTCCGTCGGCGTGGTGACGATCAACATGGCGCGGCTCGGATACCGCTTCGCGGGCGACGAGGAGGGGCTCGTGGCCCAGCTCGACCGGCTGCTCGAGCTCGGCCGGGACACCCTCGAGCGGCGTCGGACGCGCGTGCAGGAACTCATCGACCAGGGCCTGTACCCGTACACGCGCCGCTACCTGGGGACCCTCGAGAACCACTTCTCGACCCTCGGGGTCAACGGCATGAACGAGATGGTCCGCAACCTCAGCGGCGACCGCCACACCCTGCTGGACCCGTGGGGCCAGGAGCTGTGCGCACGCATCCTCGACCACGTGCGGGAGCGGATGGTCCAGTTCCAGGAGCAGACCGGGCACCTGTTCAACCTCGAGGCCACGCCCGCCGAGGGCGCGACCTACCGCTTCGCCAAGGAGGACCGGGCACGCTTCCCCGGCATCCTCCAGGCCGGCACCGCCTCGAACCCGTACTACACGAACTCCTCCCAGATCCCGGTCGGGGCGACCGAGGACCCCTTCGAGGCGCTCGAGCTGCAGGACCACCTGCAGACGAAGTACACCGGGGGCACGGTCCTGCACCTGTACATGAACGAGCAGATCAGCTCGGCCGCGGCCGCACGCGAGCTCGTGCGCCGCTCCCTCACACGCTTCCGCCTGCCGTACCTGACCGTGACGCCCACGTTCTCGATCTGCCCCGCCCACGGCTATCTGGCGGGGGAGCACCCTGCGTGCCCGACGTGCGGCGAGGACTGCGAGGTGTGGACGCGGGTGATGGGCTATCACCGCCCCGTCTCGTCGTTCAACATCGGCAAGCAGGGCGAGTACGCCGAGCGACGCTTCTTCACCGAGGGCGCGGCGGCGCTGGGCTCGCCGTTCACCTCGGCCCCGGCTCCTGCCGAGGGGGCGACGGTGTGACCACGAGCGGGGTGAGGTCGCCGATCGCGGAGGCGCGGGCCGGTGAGCTCGCGATCGCGGGACTCGTGCCGCTGTCGACCGTGGACTGGCCCGGCCGCCTCGTCGCGACCGTGTTCTGCCAGGGCTGCCCGTGGCGGTGCGACTACTGCCACAACCAGGCGATCCTCGACCCCCGAACCCCGGGCGCCGTGCCCTGGGCGGACGTCACCGACCTGCTCGCGCGGCGCCGCGGGCTGCTCGACGGCGTCGTGTTCAGCGGGGGAGAGGCCACCATGCAGCATGCCCTCCTACCCGCCGTGCGGGCCGTGCGCGAGGCAGGTTTCGCCGTCGGCCTGCACACGGGCGGCGCGTTCCCCGTGCGCCTGCGCGCCCTGCTGGGCGTGGACGAGAGCGGGCACCGGGTCGGCGAGGCCCTCGTCGACTGGGTCGGCTTCGACGTCAAGGCGTCCGCGCCGACGTACGACGCGACCGTCGGGCGGCGCCACGCCTGGGCGAGCGCCGGGCGGTCCCTGTCCCTGCTGCTCGCCTCGGGCGTCGAGCACGAGCTGCGGATGACGGTCACGCCGGGCCTCGCCGCCCAGGTGCCTGCCGGGATCCGCACCGTCGCCACGGCCGGCGGTCACGCCCTCGTGCTCCAGCGGGCGCGCTCAGACGGGGCCCCGGAGGCCTTCGCCGCCCAGCTCGCGGCGCACCCGGACTGGGAGGGTGCCTTCACCCGGGCCGTCGACGCCGCGCGCGAGACCGCGAGTGAGCACGGGATCGAGCTCGCGGTGCGGTGAGGACCGGGCACGGCCTGCCAGGAACGGGCATCATGCGGACGGTCGCGGCCTCGGAGAGGCTCGGCCGTCCGCGGAGGGCCGATCCTCGCAGGTACCCCGCGCCGGTGCGGTCGGCGCCGCGGGCGCGCCGCTTCTCCCATGACCGACTCCGACCTGGCACGATGAAGGCTCCCCGGGGCTCCGCATCGTCGAGGGGTCCCCTGTCCCGAAGGAACTCCCCATGGAAGATCTCGTCCTGAACTGGGACCTGGGCACCGGTGGACTGCTCATCCTCGCGGTCGCCGCCGTGGCCGTCCTCCTCATCCTCATCATGGCCTTCAAGGTTCACGCCTTCCTCGCTCTGACCGTCACCAGCATCGCCACCGCCCTCGTCGCCGGCATCCCGACCAACCGCATCGTCGAAGCCCTCGGCTTCGGCTTCAACCCGACCCTCGGCAGCGTCATGCTCCTCGTCGCGCTCGGCGCGATGCTGGGCCGCATGATCGAGGCCTCGGGCGGCGCGCACATCCTCGCCGACCGGATGATCGAGATCTTCGGCGAGCAGCGGGCCTGGCTCGCGCTCTCGGTCGCGAGTCTGCTCATGGGCTTCCCGATCTTCTTCGACGCCGGCCTGGTCGTGATGATGCCGATCATCTATGCGGTGTCCCGCCGCGTGGGTGGCTCGTTCCTGTCGATCGCCCTGCCGAGCGCGCTCGCCTTCAGCGTCATGCACATCTTCTCCCCGCCGCACCCCGGACCGGTCGCGGCCGCCGCGACCATCGGCGCCGATGTCGGCGAGGTGCTCATCGTCGGCCTCGTGTTCGCGCTCATCGTGTTCGCGTGCGTCGCCCCGATCGCCGCGAAGGTCATGGGTCCGCGCCTGGACCTGCCCGTCCCCGAGATCCTCGGCGACGAGCGCGAGAAGACCGGCTTCGAGTCGCGTCCCAAGGTCTCGACGATCATCCTGCTCCTGCTGCTGCCCCTCGTGCTGATCCTGCTCAACACGGGGCTCAACGCGATCTCGACGGCGCGTCCGGACTCCGAGGCCTTCCTCGGCTCGCCGTGGGTGGCGACCCTGCGCATGCTCGGCGAGACCCCGATCGCCCTGCTCATCACGGTTTTCGTGTCGATGTTCGTGCTCGGCTGGGGGGCGGGAAAGGCGGGCACCCTGATCGAGAAGATCGAGGACTCGGCGCTCGGCCCGATCTGCTCGGTGGTCCTCATCACCGGTGCCGGCGGCATGTTCGGTGGCGTCCTGCGCGCCACCGGCATCGGCGATGCCGTCGCGAGCTCGCTCAACGACGTCGGCCTGCCCGTGATCGTCGCGGCCTTCCTGATCGCCCAGATCGTGCGCCTGGCCCAGGGCTCGGCCACGGTCGCGCTGACCACCGCCGCGTCCCTCATGGCCGCGGTCATCGCTGCGGGGGACTTCACCTCGTTCCAGGTGGTCGCGATCGCGATGGCCATGTCCGCGGGCTCGGTGGGCTTCTCCCATGTCAACGACTCCGGGTTCTGGCTCGTCAGCCGGTTCTTCGGGATGACGATGAAGCAGACCCTGGCCACCTGGACCGTGATCCAGGGCCTGATGGCGATCATCGGCTTCGTGCTCTCGCTGATCCTGTACGGGATCGCGAGCGCCATCGGCTTCTGACCGACCACGGAGGCTCTCGGCCCGCTCGAGTACCCTTCCCGTCGGCCTGTGCGCCCCGGTCCCGCCTCGTGCGGGACCGGGGCGTCGTGCTGCTGCATCACATCCGCCCACTGCATCGTGGGGTCCGTGTGACTCGTGTCCGAGACGCCCAGCAGAGCCCCGGAGCGCTTCACTCGAGCGCCTAGACTGGGGGCTCGCGCGCGACCCGGACGGCCCCTGCGGGGGCCCGCGGCTTCCCCCCGGCCCGGTCTGCGCCAGCACTCGACATCCCAGTGAAACGTGAGGCAGCGGTGAACACCGACCACCTGAAGCACTCGGTCCAGGCCATCAACTGGAACCGTGTCATCGATCCCAAGGACGACGAGGTCTGGGACCGGCTGACCGGGAACTTCTGGCTCCCCGAGAAGGTGCCGGTCTCCAACGACATCCCCTCGTGGGGGCGCCTGACCGAGTTCGAGCAGACGCTGACCATGCGCGTGTTCACGGGCCTCACGCTCCTGGACACCGTGCAGGGCACCGTCGGCGCCGTCTCGCTTATCCCCGACGCGATCACGCCGCACGAGGAGGCCGTCTACACGAACATCGCGTTCATGGAGTCGGTGCACGCCAAGTCGTACTCGTCGATCTTCTCGACCCTGTGCTCGACCAAGCAGATCGACGAGGCCTTCCGCTGGTCCGAGCACAACGAGCCGCTGCAGAAGAAGGCCCGGATCGTCATGGACTACTACCAGGGCGACGACCCCGAGAAGCGCAAGGTCGCCTCCACCCTGCTCGAGTCCTTCCTGTTCTACTCGGGCTTCTACCTGCCCATGTACTGGTCCAGCCACGGCGAGCTGACCAACACCGCCGACGTGATCCGCCTGATCATCCGCGATGAGGCCGTGCACGGCTACTACATCGGCTACAAGTACCAGAAGGCCGTGGAGAAGGCGACGCCCGAGCGTCGCCAGGAGCTCAAGGACTACACGTTCTCGCTCCTGTTCGAGCTCTACGACAACGAGGAGGAGTACACGGAGGACCTCTACGACCCGGTCGGCTGGACCGAGGACGTCAAGATGTTCCTGCGGTACAACGCCAACAAGGCGCTCATGAACCTCGGCTACGAGGGCATGTTCCCCGCCGACCAGACCGAGGTGAATCCCGCCATCCTCGCGTCGCTGTCCCCGAACGCCGACGAGAACCACGACTTCTTCTCGGGCTCCGGCTCGAGCTACGTGATGGGCAAGGCCGTCGAGACCGAGGACGACGACTGGGACTTCTGACGCCTGGGATCTGCGCGCTGCCCGACGGGAGCGTCGGGCAGCCGTGGACGTTCGGTGACCGCAGCATGAAAGGAACCACCTCGTGACAACGCAGACCGACCCCGTCGGCAACCAGCTCCGGATCGGCAGCTCTGACCTGTACGCCAGTCCCGTCGTGCTCGGCGGGAACGTCTTCGGCTGGACCGCTGACCGGGACACGTCCTTCGAGGTCCTCGACGCGTTCGCCGCGGGCAGCGGCCAGCACCTCGACACGGCCGACGGCTACTCCCACTGGATCCCCGGTCACAGCGGCGGGGAGTCCGAGACGATCATCGGCGAGTGGCTCGCCTCTCGCCGTGGTGCCCGCGACCGGGTGGTCCTCGCGACGAAGGTCTCGACGCACCCGCAGTACCCCGGCCTGTCGGCAGACAACGTCCGCACCGCGGCCGACGCCTCCCGGGGGCGTCTCCAGACCGATGTCATCGATCTGTACTACGCCCACTTCGACGACCGGGGCACCCCGCTGGAGGAGACCGTGGAGGCGTTCTCCGACCTCGTGGAGGCGGGCACGATCCGCGCGATCGGGCTCTCGAACTACACCGCGGACCGGGTCGAGGAATGGTTCCGGATCGCCCGTGCCGGCGGCTGGCACCTGCCCGTCGCCCTGCAGCCGCACTACAACCTCATGGAGCGCGACGTCGAGACCAATGGGCTGCTCGACGTCGCCGCACGGGAGGGCCTGTCGGTCTTCCCGTACTTCTCCCTGGCCAGCGGGTTCCTCGCCGGCAAGTACCGCACTCCCGCTGACGCCTCCGCGGAGGGCGCGAGCCCTCGGGCGGCGGGGGTCGGCGGATACGTCGAGCGCGGACAGGGCGTGCTGGCCGCCTTGGATCGGGCCGCCGCCGCCCACGACGTGCCGGTCGCGACGGTGGCGCTCGCATGGCTGCGTCAGCAGCCCGCCGTCACCGCACCGATCGCGAGCGCCCGCACCCCCGAGCAGCTTCCCGCTCTGCTGGCCTCGATGACCGTCGAGCTCGGCGACGACGAGCTGACCGATCTCGGCGCCGCCGCGGAGTAGCGTGAGCGCCGGCGGGCAGAGTTGGTCTGACCCGCATGTGGCGGCCCGTCGGGCTCGTCCTTCACCCATGGTCGGAGGCCTGATCGTCATGTTCTCGAAGAAGGGCGACGCCGCCGTGCTCGCCAAGATCGGCGAGGCACCCTCGCCGTACCGGGAGATCGGCGAGCGCCTGCACCGCATCATCCGGGACACCGCCCCCTCGCTCGAGCCGCTCGTGCGCTGGGGTATCCCGTTCTACACGCGGGACGGCAAGGACGTCTGCTACGTCAAGACCGGCTCGGGCTTTCTCGCCTTCGGCTTCGGTGAGGAGATCAACCCGGCCTATGAGGAGGGCGCGCACATGCACCCGGTGGTCTGGAACATCACCTCCCTCGACCCGCAGACCGAGGCCATCATCGCCGACCTCGTGAGGGCCGCGGTCTCCTGACGTCGGTGGCCGTGCGCCGGGGGGGGGGGGGGATGCGTCATCCGCCCGACGAGCCGGGCCGAACCGTCTGGTCGGTCCTCCGGTGAGGCTCTGACCAGGATCAAAGACACAGGCGGGTCTCGCGATAGGGCGGCCGTAAGAGGTACCGTGATACACCTGGACGGCAACGGATCGTCATCGATTCCCTTCCCCACCACATTCAGGAGTGATCACCTATGGGCTTCATCGGAGCTCTCATTTCGTGGCTCATCATCGGCGCCATCATCGGCCTCATCGCTCGCGCGATCATGCCGGGCAAGCAGGCCATGGGCATCGGCATGACCATCGTCCTCGGCGTGATCGGTGCCGTGGTCGGCGGTTTCATCGGCGGACTCTTCGGGTCCAAGGGCGTCAGCGGCGTCTTCTCCGATCCGTGGAGCATCTGGACGATCGTGCTGTCCGTCATCGGCGCCCTGATCGTCATGTTCATCTACGGCCTGGCGACGCGCGGCTCCAACCGCGTCTGAGCCCGCGGGCGGTCACGCACCGCTTCGCCTCGTAGACGACGCCGTCCTCCCGTCGGGGAGGGCGGCGTCGTGCTGTGTCGGGTGCGCGCGCGGATGCCACCCGCGTCTCCAGGCAAGCTCAGAGCGGAAGGTCGAGCATGCGCTCGCCCCTCAGGGTGGGGGAGAGGCGCCCGCCGGACCACGCGGCCACGTCGGCCCGCAGCGCGTCGACCGACTCGGGCGCGACGAGCACGGTCAGGCGGGCTCCCGTGGAGCCGTACTCCGCCGGTTCGACCTGTCCGCCGTGGGCTGCGATGAACAGCCGCAGCGCGTTCTCGGCCGCACCGGCCTGAGCATGTGGGACCTCGAGCGTGACGACCGCGAGCGCGGTGCGGCGCAGCAGGGTGGCCGAGGCGAGGGCTGCGCTCACCACGCCCCCGTAGGCGCGGGCCAGGCCGCCGGTGCCGAGCTTGATGCCGCCGAAGTGGCGCGTCACGACGGCGACGACGTCCGTGAGACGGGCGCCCTGGAGCACCTGCAGGATCGGCATGCCGCCTGTTCCCGCCGGCTCGCCGTCGTCGTTGCTGCGGGTGATCGGTGAGGGCTCGGCATCGATGATCATGGCGCTGCAGTGGTGACGTGCGCTCGGGGAGGCGATGCGCGCCGCGTGGATCACGGCATCGGCATCCTCGAGTGTCGGGGCGGGTACGAGGCGGGCCAGGAAGCGCGACCTCTTCTCGACGAGCTCGGCCTCGGCGGGGGCGGCGAGGGTGAGGACGTCGGACATGGGCGCAGTCTACGAAGCGTTAGGGTGTGTCGTGCATCTCACGGACGCTCGCCGTCGAATCCCAGGGGGAGACATCATGACCACGCCGAACGCCATCGCACGTCCCGGCGCCGGAATGCGCAGATGGGGCAAGGTCCTGGCCATCGCCGGCGCGATCATCCTGGTGGTCTGCGTGGTCGTCGGCGTGATCCTCGCCGTCACGGGCATCGGCCGAGCGGCCGGCACCGCGGACAAGGGCACCACCTTCACGGGCAGCACGTCCGTCACGCTCGACGCCGGCCAGAAGGTGCAGCTGTACGCCCCCGATGATGCGGCGACTCCGATGTGCGAGGTGGCGCCGGCCGACAAGGTGGGCGATGCGCCCGTCCAGAGCAGCGAGGTCACCAGCGGCGGCGTGACCTGGGAGTCCTTCGACGGCTTCACGACCACCGAGGCTGGCTCGTACCAGATCAGCTGTGACGGCACCACGGAGGTGCTCGCCGCGCCGCCCGTCAGCACGGGCGGCATCTTCGCGGGCGTGGGTGGGATCCTGCTCGGCGTCCTCGGCGGAGGACTGGGTCTGCTGATGCTCATCGTCGGGCTCGTGCTGTTCTTCATCGGACGCGGGAAGGCGAAGCAGACGCAGGCGGTCTGACCGGGCCTGTCTCGCGGGGCGGCGTCTGCCGGTGCGCAAGGCATGCCGAGGGGCGCGCGGCCGGTAGACTGGGCCGGCCCGCGAGGGCACGGGGCCTCTAGCTCAGTCGGTAGAGCATCGGACTTTTAATCCGCGGGTCGTGGGTTCGATCCCCACGGGGCCCACCAGGTCAGAGCACGTATGTACTACACCACGGGACGACAAGGTGTACTCCGTGGTGTACCCCGATCCCCTTGGCCAGGACTGTGCCGGGACTGGCCCGGGAATACTCCGCCTGTCACCCTTCCGTGCCACCACCCGGGGATACGATCGAGTCATGAGCGACCACGACCTGCTGAAAGCACTGGGATCCGAGATTCGAGCCGAAGCCGCCGCCAAGCGCGTCCCATTGACTCAGCTGGCCAAGTCCGCCTCGATCGGGCGCGTCACCCTCTACCGGTACCTCGACGCTGAGCGCGACATGCCGGTCGCAGTCCTACTAGGACTTTCCCGCGAGCTCGGTATCGGCGCTGACGTCCTCATGACACGTGCGGAGAAGCGCGCTGGCTGGGACGCCCAGGGCGCCAGCGACAGCGAGTAGATCGGCAACGGTGATGACCTTCAAGACTTCCCCCTTCGAACTGGTGTTCGAACAGTAGACCCTCCGGCCGACATTCGATGGTCCCCACAGGTCACGGTCTGGTCACGTCGCAGGCGGTAAGGGGACGCGTCCTCGTATGCTTCGAGTGCCATTCCCTTACCCTCAGGAGACATAGATGTCGACACCCGCCCCCACGCCGCCTCCGTATGGCGGTCAGCCGTCTCAGCTTGCGCCGCAGCCCCCCAAGAAGCGCTCGACCGGAAAGAAGATCGGTCTCGGGTGCGGTGGGTGCGCCATCCTTCTGCTGATCATCATCATCATCGCGGCGATCGCCAGCTCGATGGGCGGCGGCGGCGACGAGGCGACGACTACCCCCGTCGCGCCATCGAGCGAGCAGATGACGAGCACGCCGGCGAGTGAGCAGCCAAGCGATGAACCGGCCGATCAGACCACGGAGGCCACAACAGAAGGCGCTCCGGCACCCACGACGACCACCGAGGAGCCCGCAGAGAAGGCGCCCGACGTGCCCGCCGAAGGTGGCACGGCGCTACAGCAGGCGCAAAACTACGTGGACATCATGCCGTTCTCCAAGAAGGGCCTACTCGATCAACTCACCTCCGACTACGGCGGCCAGTTCCCCGAGGATGCCGCACAGTACGCCGTGGACAACGTGAAGGCCGACTGGAACGCGGAAGCGCTCGAAGCCGCGAAGTCCTACCGGGAAACCATGTCGATGTCCAATGATGCGATCCACGACCAGCTGACCTCTGAGTACGGAGGCCAGTTCACGCAGGAGGAAGCGGACTACGCCATCGAGCACATCGACGATTGATCGGCCCGCGGAACCCGCAGACGACAAGAAGCCCCCCGATCCGTGTGGATCGGGGGGCTTCGTTGTGAGGGGTCATGCGGTGAGGAGTTTCTCCATGCGTTCGAGTCCTTCGCGGGCCAGCTTGGTGTTGACGTGGGCGTAGCCCTTGGTGGTGAGGACGCTTGAGTGGCCGAGGATGGTCTGGATGACGTGGATGTCGACGCCAGCTTCGAGGAGGAGGGTGGCGACGCCGTGGCGGGCGTCGTGGAGGCGGACGGCAGGCAGTTCAGCGGCGGCGAGGATGGCCTTCCATTCCTTGCGGTCAGTGGACTGGTCGAGGGGCATCCCGTCGGTGCGGCGGAACAGCAGATCATGCCTATCGGTGGGCGGGGGCATGGTCTCGATGTGGCGTTCGAGGGCGAGGTGTAGGGGGTCGATGACGGGGACGACACGGAAGGAGCCTTGCGTCTTCGGTGGGAGGAGCCAGTAGCCGCGCCCGAGGTCCCGCTGGGGGATGGACTCGTGGGGCTTCGTGTTGGACTTCTGGACCTGCCAGCGGACGGTGATGAGATCGCGGTCCAGGTCGATCGCGTCGCGTTCGATGCCGAGACATTCGCCTTGGCGCATCCCGGTGAAGAGGGCGAGGGCCCAGCGTGCCGCGCGGGGATGCTCTGCGACGGCCTCCAGGAGGGCGCGGGTCTGCGCCGTGGTGAGCACCCGGGTCTCGACGTGCCGCCTGCGGGGCGCTTCGACGTGGTCGCGGTCGGCGGGGTTGGTGTGGAGGTGACCGGCACGGACAGCGTCTCGGAGGGCCACAGCGAGAATGCGATAGATCTGGAGGCGGGTAGTGGATGAGACGGGGTTTCGGCGGCCCTTGCCGTCGCCGTATCCGTCGCGGCAGAGCTTCTGGACCTGCTCGACGTTCTTGGCGGTGAGGTCAGCGACCTTGACGCGGCCGATGGAGGGGATGATCCAGCGCTCGACGTATCCGCGGTACGTTCTGAGGGTCTGGGGGCGGAGGCGCTCGGCGGCAGTGTGGTCGAGCCAGTGCTCGAGGTAGGCCTTCACTGTGGGGGTGGAGGTGATGACGTCGCCGTGCTGGTCGAGTTCGGCGCGGAGGGTGCGGAGTTTCTCGACGGCGATGGCGCGGTTCTTGGAGCGGATGGTCTTCTGGCGTCGGGTGCCGTCGGGGGTGCGGGGGAGTTCGACGCGGACGGTCCAGAGGCCGCGTGAGTCCTTGAAGATCGTGCCGTCTCCGCTGCGTCTGACCATGCGTCCTCCTGGTGTACTCCGTGGTGTACTCCGTCCCAGTCTAGGCCTGGGTCCGGCTGAGGTGCGACATAGTCGCTCTGACCCGCGGTTTTATTGATTGGGTCCCTCGCCAGGAGCCTACCGCATCGGACTTTTAATCCGCGGGTCGAGGGTTCGATCCCCTCCGGGCCCACCCTGGTCAGAGCCAAGATCGCGGTTCTGACGTTCGCCCAGATGTAGGCGATGACAGCAACGCTGACAGCAACGCGGCTGTGCGTGCTGTGTCTGGCGAGGTGTGACGGCAGCGCCGCTCTCATGCTCCCCAGCCGCTCCTGACGCGCACATGCTGGAGCATCCGGGAGTGCTCTACGAGAAGTGACGAACAGCAGGATCCCCGCACCGGTCAACGGTACGGGGATCCACATGGTCGCGCAGGCGTCGCCTCAACCTACATTTTCGCGAAACGAGTCCACTCATCGCGGGTGGAGAGCTCATCAGCGTCCAACCATGCGTCAGTGACGAGTGTCGTCGACTGCAAGAGCAGACCAGGGACGCCGCTCCATACCATCGCTGCTCGGTAGATGGTCAGGTAGCAGTCGCCATCGACCAGCGAGGTGTTCTTGGCGGCGCCGAGAAAGGCTCGGGCGCTCGGGACGTCGGCGAATGGAAGTGCGGAACAGGTTCCTACGCCGAACGAGGCGGACGCGACGTAGCAGTGCTCAACGACGGTCTCGCCATCTGTCTCGCAAGGGAGCGCCGCGATCTCGTAGGCGGGCCCGCCGAACAACTCCCAGGGGATCGACTCCCGAACAACAATTCCGATGGTTCGTTCCAGGTGCATGAAAATTAATCCCTCCGCGAGTCAAGGTTCCCTATGTAAACGCCGCATATTCATGGTTTCTTGACGGGATTGACCTCCATAGGGGGTTCCCATTGGATTCTTGCTCCCGGTCGCCAATCTAGAGCCGCTGCGTCAACGACGATTGATCTGCCATCAGATTCGGAGTCGTCATTCCATTTGGCGATCGATGCGGCGCGATATAGGGATGGGTGTGTGCTGTGGACACCCCTCATGGCCAACCGGCAAAGCTCCACGGCGTCGTCGAGATTCTCGAGGAGGACACCTTGCGCGACGCCGGTACTGGAAGCCCAGGCGCCGATGTATCCCACCTTGATGTTCCGGTCTGGGCTGTTGTGCCTCCGGGGGAGGCGGTCGACGTAGAGAACTTGAGTCGGGGGCGCCTGCTGATACCGCCGCGCGTTGACCCGATCGTGCGCGTCTAACTGGGTGATCGGGTCGACGTCGCTTCCGTAGATCGACTGTTCGTTCAACTGGCCAAGTGGAAGTGCGCCAAGGATCTCGATGGACGGTACCAAGGGGTGTTTCATGGAGTCCTCCTTAGGTGGGGTTCATGGAATATAGGCCGAAGTCCTGTGTGTGTTCAAGCCCCCCCCGCAAGGTCCGTAACCTCGTAACCTAGTGTTCTCGTATTCTCGTAGCCTCGTAATTCAGGTCCGGAAGAGCGCATCCATCCGTTGTGCGGACTCGTCCTGCAGCGCCGGGATGACGTGCGAATAGGTGTTCATCGTGACCGCGATGGCGGAGTGACCCAGAAGCTCCATGACGACACGCGGAGCGACACCCTCCGCGAGGAGCAGGGACGCGCAGGTGTGCCGGAGGTCGTGCAGCTTGACCCTGCGCAGCTCCGCCTTCTTCAGGAGCGCCTCGAAGGCACGGTTCACGTTGCGCGGCTCAATCGGCGTACCGGCCTGGGACGTGAACACGAGCGTCGTCGAGTCCATGGGCAGCCCGAGCGAAGCAAGCTTCACTCGCTCGGAGGAGTGGTGACGCCTCAGCGCATCGATGCAGAAGGACGGAACCACGATCCGACGACGCGAGGTGTCCGTCTTGGGGCTCTTCAGCCGCAGCTCGCCCCGAGAGCGCTGAAGGGACTGCACGACCCGCAGGCGACCGTTCTCGAGGTCGACATCGCTCCACCGGAGTCCGAGCGCTTCACCCCGTCGCAGCCCCAGTCCGATGTAGAGGGTCCACAAGGCTTCCCAGTCGTGCCCTTTTGCGGCTCTCAGGAGCTGCTTCGCCTCTTCCGGCGTCAGCGGTTCGACTTCCTGCCGTGCAGGGTTGGAGACCACGACCAACTTCGCCACGTTCCTCGGGACGAGGTCCTCGCGCATCGCGTGCTGGAGAGCCGAGCGGATGATCGCGTGAATCTGCTTGACCGTGGCCGCGCTCTTGCCCTCCCGGGTCTTCGCGCCGAGGAACTCCCGCAGATCCAACGCGGTCAGCCGGCCCAGGGGCTTGGAGCCGAGCGCGGGCAGGATGTGGTTCCGAATGTAGCCCTCGTACGTCTGATAGGTCGCCGGGCTCAGGCGCGGTTCCTGGACATCGCGCATCCAGGCTTCCAGGAAAGCCTTCACCGTGAGCCGCCCAGGAGTCGCCGCGATGCCCGAGCGGGATGACTCCTGCATCGTGGCGAGCTTCGCACTGACCTCCTTGCGGGTCTTCCCGTACGCCGTCTTCCGTCGACGAGTGCCGTCCGGAGTCAGGACGTACGCCGCACCAGCCCACCGACCGTCCTTGCGCCGGTAGATGCTGCCCTCGCCGTTCGCGCGGCTCATGCGACCACAGGAGCCGGCTCGAGGCTCTCGACGTATGCAAGAAGGTCGGCGGCCTTGACCAGGCGGGAGCGACCGAGCTTGACGCTGGGCAGCTCGCCGGAGCGCATCAGGTCGTACACACGGGTCTTCGAGACGCTGAGCCGGTCAGTGACCTCGTCAGCGGTGAAGCAGAGCTTCTCCATGGTTCTTTCCTTTCTCGTGGAGTCGAAAGGCAGCGCGGTGAGAGTCCTTCCACTCGCGTGCGGCGTCGGCGGCAGCGCGGGCGAGTTCGGCATCCCCGGGGTTGAGCCAGCCCTGTCCGGCGAACCGGAACTCGTTGATCACGACGGTGTGTTCGGTGGCGTTGAACGAGTCAGAGGTCTCCGAGGAGCCGGCGGACGTCTCGAGCTGCTCGCGGTCACGGTGGTACTTGCGTCGTGCATCGCGCAGCGTGCCGAGGGTGGTCGAGAAGCGACGGGACTTGCTCGCGAAGTGACCGCGGAAGCCCAGGGCATCAGCCCACTTCCCGAGCAGCACGTAGGGGCTGGCGAATCCGTCGGCGAGGAGCGCCCGCCCACACAACTCGAGACAGGTCTCCCGCAGGCGTCTGAGGTGGCGATTCGGTGCGCCTTCCGCTG
>DAMDHZ010000069.1:16720-18061 GCA_032101665.1 Brachybacterium sp.
GGCAAGGTAGGCCGCCACCATCTCGGGCGAGACGTCGCCTCCATCGTCTGTGTGTCGCTGGACAGGGCGAGCGTCGACCTGACGCCCGAAGCGGAGAGCACGAGCGGAGTCAATGCCGTCAACCGGCGCAGCATCGACCTCAACGTCCTGCGCGGCGTCGAGACAGCGCTCAGCAAGCCAGGAGGCGGGGACGTCGATTGCGGGGGAGGGGAAGGGCTCCTCGTCCGTCGGAGCCCCATCGAGCCGGACAAGTGCGTGCAAGTGGATCGCGCCGCGCTTCTGGTACTCGCCTACCTTGGCGAACTGCACGCGAAGGAGATCCCTCGAGGCCTTCTCGCTCATGCCCAGGTGAGTCGCCACGAGACGACGCAGGCGGATCGTGAACCGCCGCCACAGCTCAGGGCAGTGCCACTGCCAGACTGCCTGCCCCTCGTAGTCGTAGCAGTCCCTGCACAACGGCTGTCCGACCAGTGCATCATCAGCGGTGTGGAGTTCCGTGCACCGACGAGGGCGACCGTGCTCGCACAGTCCCGGTGCAGCGTTGACGGTGCACGGCCGAGGCTGGGCACCAGGACGAGTCGACGAGTGCACAGCGCCGAACGACGGTGCGGTCAGCGTGAGGAACACCAGCGGGTGAGCGGAGATGCTCTCCGGGACCCCCTTGTCGCCGCCGGAGACACCTGCGGAGAGGAGGTGCCACATGTCGCCCTGGTACTCATGGGAGCACGAGGGGCAGCGCGAGGCACGGCGATTGCCGCAACGGACGTAGAGAACGCTGTCCGGCAGGTCGCGGCTGTCGAATGTGCTCAGGTGCTGCCCGGACCGGCGGTCGAAGGTACGTGCCTGGCCAAAGAGGCGGACGGGACGGGAGCAGAACCCCGTCGAGGCGACCTGCTTGGACCAGTCCTCGAAGCCGTCGGAGAGCATCCGTGTCAGTGCGGTCGGGTCCTCGACGTCGAGGCTGTAGAGATCGGCATCGATCACGATGCGGCTCCTTCCGAATCCGACTTGCTCCGAGCGCGAGCCCGCGAGCTACGAGGCTTCTCCGCGGGCTCCGGGACGACGACGGGGATCGTCGACGGGGCCGGGAACTGCTCGGCCGCTGCCCGAATCAGGTCGTCATCGACGAACGCAGCGCGCACGCGGATCGGCTCCGAGCCGTCTTCCGGGACCACATAGCCGATGCCCGGAGAGGCGAGCGGAATCTTGTGACAGAGGGCCCCAGACGCCACTGCACCGTCACCAAGGACCATCGAGGTCTCCTCGCGATCCCGCAGACGAAGCCCGGTGGTGTCATAGCGTCGAAGCAACACTCCCGGTCGGTGGGGGTCTGATCGGTGA
>DAMDHZ010000070.1:0-17833 GCA_032101665.1 Brachybacterium sp.
CCTTGTCCTCGTTCGCGACGAGCCCGTCGACGGTCTTGTCGGCGAGCACGGTCGCCGCGTTGGCGAGCAGGCGGATGGACTCGAGCAGGCTCGTGCCCATGATCGGGATCTGCACGTTCAGCTCGAAGGAGCCCTGCGCGCCTCCCCACGCGACCGTCGCGTCGTTGCCGACGACCTTCGCGCAGACCATGAGCACGGCCTCGGGGATGACGGGGTTGACCTTGCCCGGCATGATCGAGCTGCCCGGCTGCAGATCCGGGATCGCGATCTCGCCGAGCCCGGTGTTGGGGCCCGAGCCCATCCAGCGCAGGTCGTTGCAGATCTTGGTGAGCGACACGGCGATCGTGCGCAGCGCGCCCGACATCTCGACCAGGCCGTCGCGGGCGCCCTGCGCCTCGAAGTGGTTGCGGGCCTCGGTCAGCTCGAGCTCGGTCTGCTCGCCGAGCAGCTCGATCACCCGCTGCGGGAATCCGGTGGGGGTGTTGATGCCGGTGCCGACGGCGGTGCCGCCGAGCGGCACCTCGGCGGTGCGGGGCAGGGCCGCCTCGACGCGCTCGATGCCGTAGCGGATCGCGGCGGCGTATCCGCCGAACTCCTGGCCGAGCGTCACGGGGGTCGCGTCCATGAGATGCGTGCGCCCGGACTTCACGACGTTCTTCCACGCCTCGGCCTTGGTCTCGAGCGACTCGGCGAGACGGGTCAGCGAGGGCAGCAGATGGTTCACGACGGCGGAGGTCACGGCCACGTGCACCGAGGTCGGGAACACGTCGTTGGAGGACTGCGAGGCGTTCACGTGGTCGTTGGGGTGGACCTGGAGGGCGTCGGTCGTGGCGAGGGTCGCGAGCACCTCGTTCATGTTCATGTTCGAGCTCGTGCCCGACCCCGTCTGGTACGTGTCGACCGGGAACTGGTCGTCGTGCTCGCCCGCGATGACGGAGTCGGCGGCGGCGACGATGGCGTCGGCGATCTCCTGGTCCAGGACCTCCAGCTCGAGGTTGGCGCGGGCGGCGGCCTTCTTGACCTGGGCGAGGGCGTGGATGTGCGCGGGCTCGAGGCCCTGGCCCGAGATGGGGAAGTTCTCGACGGCGCGCTGGGTCTGGGCGCGGTAGAGAGCGGAGGCGGGCACGCGGACCTCGCCCATGGTGTCGTGCTCGATGCGGTAGTCGATGTCGGTCATGCGGAGTCTCCTGGGTGAGTCGAGGTCGCTCGCGGCGGGCGGGCGGATGGGGGCGGAGCGGCCGGGCGCGCACGGGCACGGGAGTGCCTGAACGTCGCGCCCGGACGGAGCTCAGGTGAGCTCGTGGGACCAGGGCGGGTTGGCTCCGGGCCGGGAGACCGTGATGGCCGCCAGGCCGGCGGCGAAGCCGAGTACCGTCGAGAGCTCGTCGTGGTCGATCGCGCGCAGCTGCTCGGCGTGCGCGGAACCCAGCAGGTCTCGCTCGCCGAGGGCATGCAGGACGCCGGCCGAGAACGTGTCGCCGGCGCCCACGGTGTCGGCGACGTCGACGCGGACGGGGGCGATGTCGACGCGGCCCGAGCCCGCGAAGCCGACGGCGCCCTCACCACCGCGGGTCATGACGGTGAACGCCGGTCCCAGCTCGCGCCACGAGGCGACGACGTCCTCGAGGTCGTCCGTGCCGTACAGCCACGCGACGTCCTCGTCGGAGGACTTCACGACGTCCGCACGGGCGATGATCGCCTCGACGAGCGCGCGGGTGCGGGCGGGATCGCCCATCAGGTCGGGGCGCGCATTGGGGTCATAGCTGATCGTCGCGGACGGCGCGTAGCGGGCCAGGACGTCGGCGACGGTCGCCGCGCCGGGGTCGAGGACCGCGGCGATCGAGGAGGTGTGCACCGCGTCGACCCGCTCGGGGAGACCGCGCGAGTCGGGGTCCCAGACGAGGTCGAAGACGTAGTCGGCACCGCCGTCGGTATTGAGGGTGGCTCGCGCGGTCGAGGTGGGCGTGTCGTCGATGCTGCCCGGCGTGAGCCGGACGTGCGACGCCTCGACATGGTCCTTGATCTGGCGGCCGCGGTCGTCCGCTCCGATCCGGGTGAGGAGGTGGGACTCGTGCCCCAGCCGCCCCAGCGCCACGGCCACGTTCAGGGGCGATCCACCCGGGTATTCGGAATGGACGCCGTCCGCCTTGACGACGATGTCGGTCAGCGATTCGCCGACGGTGAGGAATCTCGCGTTCACGCTCCGATCATCGCAGGTTCTGACGCCCGGGTCGAACGCCGCACGAGGGCAGGTAGAGACACGGGAGCGGTCCGCGGGCGCGAGCTCGCTCACGGTGTCGCGGCGTGGAGGTGGGGTGGAGGAGCAGGGACAATGGAGCCATGTCCGAGCCCACGCCGTCCTCCGAGCAGACTCCGTCGCCTGCGCCTGCGCCTGCGCCTGCGCGGATCGCCGAGCTACCGCACGTCGTGCCGTTGCAGACCGACCCGCCGGCGCCCCAGAAGTCCCGGTATGCGTCGTTCGCCGAGAACACCACGATGCGCAGCGTGGTGTGGGCTCTCGTGATCACGCTCGTGCTGGTGGCCGTGGTGGGGATGCTGTTCTTCGGGGTCGGCAACGACCCCGATCGCGAGGTACCGGAGAACAGCCGGGTGGACGTGGCCGCGAGCGCGGAGCGGGCCCAGGAGATCGCCCCGTTCACGGTGGCGGTGCCCGCACTGGGCGATGGCTGGATCGTCTCGAACGCCCGGTACGCCGACGGCTCGGACCCGCGGTGGACGGTCCGCTACTCCTCGCCGTCGGGCACGCTCGTGACGCTCACCCAGGCGGGGGAGATCACGCCGGCGCTCCTCCAGGACACGATCCCCGGTGCCCGCAGCGACGGCACCGTCGCCGTCGGCGATGTGACGTGTGACGTCTACACCGGCGGCGAGGAGACGGATGCGCGTGCCCTCGCGTGCCGGGCCGACGGCTCGGGCCTGATCATCACGGGGAAGACCACGCAGGCAGAGCTCGTGGGCGTGGCCGAGCCCGCGCTCGAGTCCGCCCGGTCCTGAGCGGCGAGCGGCGTCAGCCGGGCTGACCGTCCGCGTCACGGCCGCGTGCCGCGACCGCCTCGTCGAGCCGGACACGGGCCCCGTCGAGCCACTGCTGGCACCGCGTGGTGAGCAGCTCGCCGCGTTCCCACAGCCCGATCGAGTCCTCGAGGCCGCCCTGACCCGACTCGAGGCGCCGGACGACGTCGACCAGCTGATCGCGCGCAGCCTCGTAGCTGAGCTCCGCGATATCGGCGGGCAGCGTGTTCTCGGTCGCGGTCTCCACGGACTCGGTGACCGTGATCGTCTCGTCGATCTCGACCGCCGGCTCGGCGTCGGTGGCGGAGGTCTTCTTGGCAGGGCTCATGCGTTCTCCTCGGCGGATCGTTGTGGATCGGTGGTGGGCGGCTCGTACGGGTCGTGCTCGGTGCGCTCGGCACCGAAGCGGCCGCTCGCGACCCGCACCGACAGGGCAGCGCCGACGGGCGCCTGCTCGGGGGAGCGGATCACGACGCCGGCGGCGTCCTGCACCACCGCGTAGCCGCGCTCGAGGGTCGCGAGCGGCGACAGCGCCCGCACCTGACGGGCGAGGTGCATGACCTCGTCGTCGGCACGGTCGAGCCGAGCGCGGGCGATGGTGCGGGCCAGGCTGATGCGGGAGCGGATCTCGTCGGCGCGCCCCGCGAGGATCGAGATGGGCTGGTCCAGCACAGGGCGTGAGCGGATCGCGTCGAGCGCAGACTGCTCGCGCTCGAGCCGGCCGCGGATCGCCGTGCGCAGGCGGCTGCGCCCGAGCGTCAGCTGCTCGAGCTCGGCCTGGATGTCGGGCACGACGCGTTTGGCGGCGTCGGTGGGCGTCGAGGCGCGGACGTCGGCCGCGAGGTCCACGAGCGGGGTGTCCACCTCGTGCCCGATCGCCGAGACGATAGGGGTCTGCGCCCCGGCGACGAGCCGGACGAGCTGTTCGTCGGAGAACGGCAGGAGGTCCTCCATCGACCCGCCGCCACGGGAGACGATGATGACGTCGACCTCCTCCATCGTGTCGAGCTCGCGCAGCGCCGCAGAGACCTCGCGCACGGCCCGGTCGCCCTGGACGGCGACCTCCCTGATCGCGAAGCGCACGGCGGGCCAGCGACGCTCGGCGTTGACGACGACGTCGCGCTCGGCGGCGGAGGCCCGGCCGCAGATGAGGCCCACCACGGTGGGCAGGAAGGGCAGCGGCTTCTTGCGGGAGACGTCGAACAGGCCCTCGGCCGTCAGCACCCGCTTGATGTGCTCGAGACGGGCGAGCAGCTCGCCGAGGCCGACGGGCCGGATGTCGTCGGCCTCGAGCTGCAGGCTGCCGCGCTTGGTCCAGAACGTGGGCTTGGCATGGATGACCACGCGCGCGCCGGGCACCAGATCGATGGACAGGGCGCGCAGCACGTTCTCGCGCACGGGCACCGAGAACGACATGTCGACGTCGACATCCCGCAGCGTCATGAACGCCAGGCCGCTGCCGGGACGCCGGTTGAGCTGGACCAGCTCCCCCTCGACCCAGATCGGGGACATGCGACCCACGTACTCGCCGACCTTGACGCTCAGCAGACGCAGAGGCCACGGGTTGTCCGGTGTGGTCTGGGCCGCCGTCGCGGCGAGCTCCTGCGGACGCTCGGCGCCCGGCGGGGCGGTCGGATCGGTCATGGGTCCACTCTGACACGGGGTGGCGACATTCGAGACGATGGGCGGGGCGCGAGCGGCAGGTGTGCACGGGCGGGACGTGTGGAGGTTGCGTGACATGCGCGGCACCGATCTCGTGGGGACCAGGGCCTTCCGTACGATGGACGGCGTGAGCACACGACGAGTCCTCCTGGCCGAGCCGCGCGGCTACTGCGCGGGCGTCGATCGCGCCGTCGTGGCCGTCGAACGGGCCCTCGAGCACTACGACGAGACCATCTACGTGCGCCACGAGATCGTGCACAACAAGTTCGTGGTCGACCGTCTGCGCCGACAGGGCGCCGTCTTCGTGACCGAGGTCGACGAGGTGCCCGAGGGCTCCCTCGTCATCTTCTCCGCACACGGGATCTCACCGCGCGTCCGGGAGATGGCCGCCGCCCGGAACCTCCGCACGATCGACGCGACCTGCCCTCTGGTCACGAAGGTGCACAAGGAGGCCGTGCGCTTCGCCAAGGAGGACTACGACATCCTGCTCGTGGGCCACACGGGGCACGAGGAGGTCGAGGGCACGGCCGGCGAGGCGCCCGAGCGCACCCAGGTCGTCAATTCGCCCGACGAGGTCGACGACATCGAGGTGCGCGATCCGTCGAAGGTCGTGTGGCTGTCCCAGACCACCCTGAGCGTGGACGAGACGATGGAGACCGTCGATCGTCTGCGCACCCGGTTCCCGCTGCTGTCCTCCCCGCCGAGCGATGACATCTGCTACGCGACGCAGAACCGGCAGGTGGCCGTCAAGAAGATCGCCCCCGAGTCCGACCTGGTGCTCGTGGTGGGGTCCGCGAACTCCTCTAACTCCGTGCGCCTGATGGAGGTCGCCCAGGAGGCGGGGGCCACGGCCGCGCACCGCATCGACGACGTCGCCGAGCTGCGCGAGGAGTGGTTCGAGGGAGTCGAGACGGTGGGCGTGACCTCCGGGGCCTCGGTGCCCGAGGTGCTCGTCGAGGAGCTCCTGGCCACGCTCGCCGAGCGCGGCTACGGGGACGTGGTGCCGGTGCGCACCGCCACCGAGGACCTCATGTTCTCCCTGCCGCGCGAGCTGCGTCAGGACATGAAGACCAAGGGGGAGACGGATCGTCGCACACGGCCTTCGCAGCGGGCGGCCGACGCCTGCAACGACGGGGTCGCCTGAGACCGAGCGGATGCTCGAACAGCGCGGCGGAGCGGATGCTCGATCCGGCGACGGACGGGACGCGCGTCCTGCGCGGCGCGCCCGAGCGGTGGCAGGCGCACGGACGGCGGTGCCGTGAGCCCGGGACGTACGTCGTGAGGATCTGCGACTCCTGGTCGCGCACGCTCAGCCGGCGGCGCTCGTGGTTCCCTCCTCGTCCCGGCCCTCGGCGCGATCGCCGCCCGCGAGGTCGGCGATCTCCTCTTCGGACAGTCGTCGTGAGCGGCGCGTGAGCTGCTCGGGGTCCTCGATGGGGGACGCCACGAGTGACATCTCCTCGAAGCGACGCGCGGTGACGAGCACGCGCGACTGCAGCGATCCGACCGTGTCGTTGAACGAGGAGACCGAGGTGTCGAGCGCTCGACCCAGCCGGCTCAGGTGCGCCGTCATCGTGCCGAGGCGGTGATGCAGCTCGCGGCCTGCCTCGAGCACGGTGCGCGCGTCGCGATTCAGCGCATCGGTGCGCCAGGTGTGCGCGACCGTGCGCAGCAGGGCGACGAGGGTGGCGGGGGAGGCCACCACGACATCGCGGGAGAAGGCGTGCTCGAGCAGGTCCGGGTCGGCCTCGAGGGCGGCGGCGAGCACACCGTCGGACGGTACGAACAGCACGACGAACTCGGGGGAATCGCCGAGCGCCGACCAGTAGGCCTTCGCGCCGAGCCGGTCCACATGACCTCGCAGGGCCTTGGCATGGGCGCGACGGCTCGAGGCCGCGGCCTGCGGCTCGTCGGCCTCGATCGCGTCGAGGTAGGCGTCCATGGGGGCCTTGGCATCGATCACCACATGGCGGTCCCCCGCGAGGTGCACGACCATGTCGGGACGCTGGCCCGCATCCCCGGACACCGCACGGCCCACGTGCTGCTCGGTGAAGTCGACATGGTCGAGCATGCCCGCCGCCTCGACGATCCGCCGTAGCTGGACCTCGCCCCAGCGCCCACGGGCGGTCGGGGCTCGCAGCGCCGCCGTGAGGGCGTTCGTGCCACGGCCGAGCTCCTGGGAGCGCCGGCCGAGCTCCCGCAGCTGCGCCGAGAGGTCTCCGTCGGCCTGCTGGCGCGCCGCCTCCGTGCGCGCCATGGACCGTTCGAGCTGCCCGAGCGACTCGGCGATCGGCCCGAGGGTGCGCTGCAGCGTCGCCTCGCGCGCGTGATCGGTGGCCTCGCGGCGGGCGCTGTCGCGGTCGAAGCGTTCCCCCGCGAGCGCGAGGAGCTGCCCCGAGGACTCCCGGACCGCCTGGGCTGCTGCGGCGTCGAGGCCGGAGCGGTCGGTCCCGAGGCGCGTCGTGAGCCGTTCGGTCATGGCGATCCGCTCGCGCAGGACCAGCCATGCCCCCACGGCGCCGAGAGCGAGCCCGAGCAGGAGACCGAGGATCAGGGCGACTGATGCGTTCATGGGGTCAGTGGATCACAGGGGTCCGACGAACGGGCGTCGCGACCGGGTGCGGCGATGCTCCGGCATCGCGCGAAGGGAGCGCTCAGGACGTGCCCTGGACCAGGCTCGAGTCGATCCGCCAGTCGCCGTCGCGCTTGACGAGCTGGAACGTCGTGGTCGCCGTGGCCGTGGACGTGCCGGAGCCCGCTGTCTCGTGGATGACGACGGTCGCGCGGTCACCGTCGGTCTCCACCGAGGTCACCTCATAGTCGTGCTCCGACACCCCTTGAGCGACGGCCTGCTGGAAGTCCGTGCAGGTCGCGCCGTTGCGGTACTTCTCCGTCGTCGTGTCGACGAAGAGCTCGCAATCGGAGGTGTCCCACGCCCTCTGGTAGTCGCGCACCGTCTTCTCCGGGGTCGAGGACAGGAAGATGAGCAGGCCGATCGCCACGGCCGCGGCGGCGATCAGGAGCACGATCAGACAGGCTCCGGCGGTGATCCACGCCCAGGCTCGCCGGGACCGGGGGCGCGGAGAGGGCATCCCCGGGGGAAGCGGCTGCTGCGGCCCCGGCGCGGGCGGCGGAGGGTAAGCGGTCACACGCCGACCCTAGCCGGGAGGGGGCGACGTGACCCGTAGACTTGTCTGCCGTGGCTCTCACCATCGGAATCGTCGGACTGCCCAATGTCGGCAAGTCCACCCTGTTCAACGCCCTGACCCGCGCCGAGGTGCTCGCCGCGAACTACCCGTTCGCGACGATCGACCCGAACATCGGCGTCGTCCCGCTCCCTGACGAGCGCCTGCAGGTACTCAGCGACATGTTCCACTCCGAGCGGATCGTCCCGGCGACCGTGTCGTTCGTCGACATCGCCGGCATCGTCAAGGGTGCCAGCGAAGGGGAGGGGCTCGGCAACAAGTTCCTCGCCAACATCCGCGAGGCGGACGCGATCTGCCAGGTCACGCGCGCCTTCGCCGATCCCGACGTGATCCGCACGGAGGGCTCCGAGGATCCGGCCGGTGACATGGAGGTCATCACGACCGAGCTGATCCTCGCCGACCTCCAGACCCTCGAGAACGCGCATCAGCGCATCGAGAAGGAGGTCAAGCGCGGCCTGACCGACGCCGGCGTGCTCGAGGCGATGGACCAGGCGACCACCCTGCTCGAGAGCGGGACGACCCTGTTCCAGGGAGCGCAGGCCGCGGGCATCGACGTGACCCTGCTGCGCGAGCTGCAGCTCATGACCGCCAAGCCCTTCATCTACGTGTTCAACACCGACGAGAACGGCCTCGCCGACACGGCCTCCCAGCAGGCGCTGCGCAAGCTCGTCGCTCCCGCGGAGGCGATCTTCCTCGACGCGAAGTTCGAGTCCGAGCTCGTCGAGCTCGAGCCCGACGAGGCGCGCGAGATGCTCGAGTCCACCGGCCAGGAGGAGTCCGGGCTGGATCAGCTCGCGCGCGTCGGCTTCTCGACCCTGGGCCTGCAGACCTACCTCACCGCCGGCCCCAAGGAGTCGCGGGCGTGGACGATCCCGCAGGGTGCGACCGCCCCGCAGGCCGCCGGCGTGATCCACACCGACTTCGAGCGCGGCTTCATCAAGGCCGAGATCGTCTCGTTCGACCACCTCGTCGAAGCCGGTGGGATGACCGAGGCCAAGGCGCACGGGTGGGTGCGCATGGAGGGCAAGGACTACGTCATGCAGGACGGGGACGTGGTGGAGTTCCGTACAGGACTTACGGCTGGAAGTAAGAAATAGTCCAGGCGCACTGCGGATGACGACGAAGGAGCACTGTCCGTGTCGAGACTGACGGAACTGCTGCGGCAAGCACGCAAGGCGGACGCACAACTTGGCGCTGACCTGGAAGCCGAGATCGCTGCGCTGACCAAGCGTCGCACTTTCGGGCTCGTCTTCGAGCAGCATCAGCCCGAGGCCGTCGAGCTGCCCGGCAGGCCGGTGCGTCGCGGTGACAAGGTGCGTGTGCTTCAGCCCCGTGGAGAGACGAGGACCGGCGACCAGCGGCTGTGGAGAGTCTCGCGGATTGAACGGGTCGACGGGCAGCGCCTGGCCCATCTCATGGAGTTGGACGTCGAGGATTCCGCGACCTGCGTCGTGGCCGCCGATGACGTGGTAGTCGTCGCGGAGTTCCGGGACCGCATCTACCCCGGCCTCGTGGAGACGGGCCGCGTCGAGCGGGGCGGAGGCAGGCCGTTCCACTCGGTCATCAACGCGGAGAACTACCACGCGTTGGAGATGCTGACCTACACCCACCGGCACTCCATCGACGCCATCTACATCGACCCGCCGTACAACACGGGTGCCAAGGACTGGAAGTACAACAACGACTACGTCGAGGGTGACGACGACTACCGGCACTCGAAGTGGCTGGCGTTCATGGAGCGGCGCCTGAAGATCGCTCGTGAGCTGCTCAACCCGGATGACTCGGTGCTCATCGTCACGATCGACGAGAAGGAGTACCTCCGGCTGGGGTTGTTGCTGGAGCAGACGTTCCCTGAAGCGAACGTCCAGATGATTTCGTCGGTTATCAATCCGGCGGGCGCAGGTCGGTCGACTGAGTTCAGCCGCACCGATGAATACATCTTCTATGTCCGCCTGGGTGAAAGTGTTGTTCTTCCGCAGCAGCGACAAGAAGAGGCCAAGGGCGTCGTGTGGGATACGCTCCGTCGGAGTGACTATGCATCGCGTCGAGGAACTGCAAAGGGCGGAACTTCGCAGTTCTATCCCTTTTATGTCGACATCGAGAATCGTTTCATTAGGGAAGTTGGGGAGCCGCTCTCGCATGATTTAGATCGAGAAGCGTGTCCTCAAATTCCTGGCTGCGTCCCGGTGTTTCCCGTGCGCCCCGACGGTACGGAGATGAACTGGGGTCTCACCCCGGATGCTGCACGGAAGCGGCTTTCTGAAGGGTACATTCGAGTCGGTCGTGCGAAACCCAGGGAGCCACAGTCATTCGTAATTTCATACCTTACCTCAGGGATTATTTCGGACATCGAGAGTGGTGCCGCTCGCGTTACAGGGAGGGCTCGCGACGGGTCTGTGATTGCTGAATACGTCGTTGGACGAGTTGTTATGCCGACTACCCAATGGAACTATGCGTCACATGACGCGCAGCGTGGTGGAACGCAAGTTCTTCGTGAACTGATTCCTCGTCGGAGGTTTCCGTTTCCTAAGTCGCTGTACGCCGTGGAGGACACGTTGTCGCACGTGCTGAAGTCGAAGCCAGAGGCGGTCGTATTGGATTTCTTTTCCGGATCCGGAACTACCGCTCACGCAGTGATGCGGCTCAATAAGCAGGACGGCGGTCGCCGGCGCAGCATTAGCGTCACTAACAACGAAGTCGGTGCGGATGAGCAAAAGAAGCTCCGAGCGGCGGGGATGCGTCCCGGCGACGCAGACTGGGAAGCGCTGGGCATCTGCGACTACATCACCAAGCCGCGCCTCACCGCCGCGATCACCGGCCAGACCCCCGAGGGTGAGCCGATCAAGGGCGACTACAAGTTCACCGATGAGTTCCCGATGTCGGAGGGCTTCGAGGAGAACGCCGCGTTCTTCACCCTCACCTACGAGGCGCCGTTGTCGGTTCGTCACAACCGTGCCTTCGAGCGCGTCGCTCCGATGCTGTGGCTGCGCGCCGGGTCCCGTGGTCGCGTCATCTACGACCTCGGCGAAGACGGCTGGGACGTGGCCGAGTCCTATGGCGTGCTGGAGAACCTCGACCAGGCGGACGAGTTCGTCGCTGCGGTGAGTGCTCGTCAGGGCATCGATATCGCGTTCGTCGTCACGGACGACGACAGCGCCTTCCAGATGGTGTGCCGCGAACTGCCGAGCGATGTCGTCCCTGTCCGCCTATACGAGTCCTACCTCCAGAACTTCGAGATCAACACGGGACGGAGCCTGTAAATGCGTTACACGCTGAAGGACTACCAGGCCGAGGCCGTCCGTGACGTGCTGCGGAACCTGGACCGTGCTCGCGACTCCTACCGTCGCTACGGCGCGCTCTCGCAGTTCTCGCTGAGCGCCACGACAGGTGCTGGAAAGACCGTCATGGCCGCCGCTGTGATCGAATCGCTCTTCTTCGGCAACGACGAGTTCGACGTGGCCGGTGACCCGGGCGCCGTCGTGCTGTGGTTCTCGGACGACCCGGCGCTGAACGAGCAGTCGCGTGCGCGTATCCAGGCGGCGGCCAGCGAGCTCGACCATCGACTGCGGGTCGTGCCAACGACGTTCTCCGAGCCGACCTTTCGGCCAGGCAACGTGTACTTCCTCAATACGCAGAAGCTGAGTAAGAACTCCCGCCTGGTCAAGGGTGCGCCGGAAGTCAACAGCGACGACGCGCTGCCAGGCCTCGAACCTCGTCCCGACGAGGTCCAGTCGTCCATCTACGACACGATCACAAACACTATCGCCAACGAGGATCTGACCCTCTACGTTGTGCTGGACGAGGCGCATCGCGGCATGGGGACGCGCGCACGCGAACGGTCCACCATCGTGCAGCGCCTCATCAACGGCCAGGGCAGCGTCCCTGCGATGCCGGTCGTCTTTGGCATCTCGGCTACGGTTGAGCGGTTCGAGACCGCGATGAAGGACGCCAAGGGCCGTGACGCCCTCCCGTCGGTGCAGGTGGACTCCGCGCTGGTCCAGGCCTCAGGACTCTTGAAAGACGACATCGCCCTGTCGATCCCTGCCGAGGACGGCGCGTTCGAGACCGTGCTCCTGACCAAGGCCGTCGAGAAGATCAGGGCCTCCGAGAGTGCGTGGCAGGACTATGCGCGCGAGCAGGGCGAGTCCAAAGCCGTTCGCCCACTGCTGGTGGTCCAGGTCGGGGACAAGCCCTCGCAGGAGACCCTCACTCGGACGCTGGACACGATCTACGAGGCCTGGCCGGAGCTGCCGTATGACGCTGTGGCGAACGTCTTCGGCGAACATACGGACCTGACCGTCGGGCAGCAGGTGGTGCCGTATATCGAGCCGCAGCGGGTTCAGGACGCTACGTATGTACGTGTGCTGCTGGCCAAGAGTGCAATCTCGACCGGCTGGGACTGCCCGCGCGCCGAAGTGCTCGTCTCGTTCCGCCCTGCCAAGGACCGCACCCACATCACGCAGTTACTCGGGCGGATGATGCGCACACCGCTCGCCCGGCGCATCCCCGGCAACGAGCTGCTCAACTCGGTGGACTGCCTGCTGCCGCTCTTCGATCGCAAGACTGCGACAGGAGTCGCGGAGTTGCTGATGAAGGGCGCGACGAGCAAGGACGCCGACGAAGGAGAGGATGGCGGCGGAGGCCTCGGCCGCCGGGTGCTGTTTGACCCGATCTTGCTGAACCCGAACCCGGCGATCGCCCAGGCCGTGTGGGATCGCTTCGCGGCCATCCCGTCGGTGACGATCCCGAAGAAGAACGTGAAGCCCATCCGTCGGCTCACCGCCTTAGCGGCCGCGCTGTCGAAGGACCATGTTCTGGACGAGGCCGTGGAGAAGGCGCACAAGCACCTCCACGCCGTGCTCGACGGGCGCGCCGTCCAATACAAGGAGAAACTCGAGAAGGCGCGAGAGGACGTGCTCACCATGGAGGGTGAAGAGGTCCGCGGAAGAGTCGGCGGCGGATTCTCCTACCGTGCGTTCTCCGTCAGCGCCGACCCCCGCGCCATCGAGGACTACTACCGCACTGCCGCGAGGATTCTGAGCCCGGCGCTGTGCTCCTCCTATGTTGATCACCTTGTCGGGTCGGACGGCGACGAGGACAACCTCCTCGAAGCGCACATCACCGTCGCCTCACTCGGTCGAGTACCCGAGATCGCCCAGGCGGTCGAGCACGAGGCCGACGCCCTGTCCCGCGAGTGGCTCACGCAGACCCGCGTCGCACGCAAGGGATTGAGCGACGAGCGCCAGACCGAGTACGACGGGCTGGAATCGATGTCGACGGCGCCCGAGCCGATCACACTCTTCGTTCCGAAGAACGGTCAGGCCGACACCAAGGTGCGTCATCCCGACGGTACTGAGGAGGGCCTGTCCACCCGCGAGATGCACCTGCTCGCATCCGCGGACGGGACGGTCCCGATCACCTTGAACGAGTGGGAGCGCAAGGTCGTCGACTCCGAAGCCGCGCAGCCCGGCTTCCAGGGCTGGTACCGCAACCCCGACCGCGCGGCAAAGGAATCCCTCGCCGTGGCCTACAGGGACGAGGTGGGCGACTGGAAGGCGCTGCGTCCGGACTTCATCTTCTTCGGCACCAACCACAACGGCAGCGTCGCCGTGGACCTCGTAGACCCACACGGCCATCACCTCTCCGACGCGCTGCCAAAACTACGAGGAATGGCTGACTTCGCGGAGCGCTTCGCGAACGACTTCCGCCGCATCGAGTCCGTGGCCGAGACGGGCGGTGTGCTGCGCGTCCTCGACCTCACCAAGCTTCGCGTGCGGGAGGCGATCCGCGATGCCCAGAGCGCCAAGGCACTGTACGAGTCGGAGTTGGCCAGTGACTACTGACCTGCTCACCCAACCCGTGCCCGTTCCCAGCGTGCGGACCGGTATTCGCCGCGCAGGGAGGCAGTGATGATGGGAGAGTCGCAGGAACCGTCGCAACGCGCGGCCATCCAAGCGGAGGTGGCTCGCCTTCTCGAAAGCGCGGTCTTCTCGGCGCAGGGTCAGTTCGAGGCAGCCAAAGCATGGAGGGCACTCCATTGGACGCTCGGTGTCCTTACCGCGGCGCTGAGCACGCTGGCTGCGGTGCTGACGTTCGCCACCGACGCCCAGGTTGCTTCGGGAGTCCTGGCGGTGGTCGCGGCCATCGCTGCCGCGATCCTGACGAGCAGCCGTCCCGACAAACTCGCTGAGCGGGCCGCGGCTCGGGGCAACGACTACACGGCTTTGCGGAACGACTCACGGCGTTTGCTGCATGTGCAGGTTCCCAACGATGAGATCGGTGTTCTTCGGGCAGCGCTCGACGGACTTGCTGGACGAGCCTCCGATCTGGACCACACTTCAGACCCGATTCCGCGGTTTGCCTACAACAAGGCTAAGCGGAACATCGAGCAGGACGGCGGGCAACAGTTCGAGGTAGATGCCTCATGAGTGCAACAGCCGCTTCTATGTTGGAATCGCTGATTCGCACGATGACTCCAGACGAGGCAGCGCGCACTGCCGCTGCGAAGCACCGCAAGGAGATCGAAGACTGGCTCACGTCCGATCTGGGAATCATTCGCATGCGCGAGACGGGCTCTTGGCATCACGGGACTGCGCTCGACAAGTTCAGCGACGTGGACTACTTCGTCTCGATGCGGGGCAGTCGTCCCTCTGTCTCCTTTGCGGCGCTCGAAACTCTGCGCTCATCGCTGTCGCGCGGCATAAAGGGCGCGTTCGTCTCAATCGACCGCCCGGCCGTGCGCCTGCGCTACTTCGATGACGGTCCTGATGTCGAGATCACGCCCGCCTACTACAAGGACGCCGACGACTACGACATCCCCGATCCCGATGGCACAGGATGGATACGCAGCAACCCGGCAGTCCACCTAGAGTATGTAGGTCGAGCGCAGAAGGAGACTGATGGCCGCGCCAAGGGGCTCATCCGTCTCGTGAAGACCTGGAAGTCCTGGAACAACGTCCCGCTCTCGTCGTTCTATCTTGAGATGCGCACTGCGCAGTATGCGCTCGGCAACAAGCCGATCATCTACGACTGGGACCTTCGCGACATCTTCAGGAGTCTGGCTAGCAACGGACTCCGGGAGATGAACGACCCGACCAACTACGGGCGGCGGATCACTACAGGCACGAGCAACCTCGCAGCGTCGATCACCGCGAAGTATGCGGTTGAAGAGGCCGCACGCCTGTCACGGCTCGCGCGTGAAGCCGCGGAGGCCGACGACCATTCCACCGCGATCCGTCATCTGCTCACCCTGTTTAACTGCGAGCCGTAGGCAATCCTTCGCGCGGGTCGCCCTGTTGTCGCGGGCCTGTAAGGGGACCGTCTGTCAGGCATAACTGGGTGTGGCTACGGTTCTGTACGTCTCTTACGTCTAGGCGGTAGTTTGGGTACATGAACGCGACGTCGACGACACCCCGCAAGGCAGTCATCTACCTCCGCATCTCGCAGGACCGCGAGATGGACGGGCTCGCTATCGACCGCCAGCGCGAGGACTGCGAGAACCTCGCCCAGTTCCGGCGCTGGGAGGTCGTTGAGACCTACGTGGATCAGTCGAAGAGCGCCACCGACCGGACCGCGATCCGCCCGGACTACGACCGCATGGTCGCCGACTACCAGTACGGTCGGTTCGACGCGATCATCTGCTACGACCTTGACAGGCTCACCAGGCAGCCCCGGCAGTTGGAGGACTGGATCGATGCTGCTGAGTTGCGAGGCCTTGCCCTCGTCACGGCCAACGGAGACGCGGACCTCTCCACCGACGGCGGCCGAATGTACGCCCGCATCAAGGCCGCCGTCGCACGAGCCGAGATGGAGCGCAAGAGCGCCCGTCAGTCCGCAGCCCAGCGTCAGCGCGCCATGCAGGGGCGTGCTCCGAAGGGCATGCGCCCACTCGGCTACGCCGTAGACGGCGAAGTGATCCCCCACGAGGCTGAGGCCGTGAGGGCGATCTACGATTTGTTCACGAGGATCGAGCACCCCGAGTCGCTGCGATCGCTCGCCCGGGCTCTCAGTGGCACCGAGCAGATCGATGGGATCACACCACTTCCCAAGCACACGCACACCGTGAGCGTCGAGCGCGCCACCGCCCGCGCGCAGCAGGGCCTCGAACCTAGGCCGATCGTCGAGGACGGTCCGTGGTCTCCCTCGACCGTGCTGGGCATCCTGCGGAATCCGCGCTACGCCGCGCTGAGCACGTACACACCGAAGTTCGCTCAGGCGGACGGGAAGCGCCGCCGGATGTGGAAGGCACAGATCCTTCGTGACGACGCCGGAGAGCCTATCCGGGGGCAGTGGGAACCAATCGTCGACGATGAGACATGGTGGAAGGCGCAGCAGGTCCTCGACGACACCGAGCGCGTCACGAACACGTCTGGCTCCACGAAGCGAAAGCACCTCGGCAGCGGAATGTATCGCTGTGGTTATGTCCTCGACGAAGAGACCGGCGAGACCTGCGGAAAGAAGGTGACCGGGGCACCGCGCGGGTACAAGTGCGCGGGGCACATCGTGCGCTCGGGCGCCGCCATCGATGACTTCGTCACGAAGGTCATGGCCAAGCGTCTCGCGCGCAAGGACGCGACCGCAATGGTTGAGGCGCCGGATGGTGGAGCGCACGCCGCAGGTCTCGACGCCGCCATCAGTGACCAGCGGGCGCGGATCCTCCGCGCCGAGGCCGACTACGACGCCGAGATCATCGAAGCGCGCGACCTCAAGCGCGTCCGCGACGGAGCCGAGGCGCGCATCCAGGAGCTGGAAGCCGAGAAGCTCATGCGTGGCCGTTCTGGCGCCCTGGCCCCGATCCTGGGCGCGGAAGACCCTGCCTCAGCATTCCGGGAAGCGTCACTCGACCTCCGCCGTCAGACCATCGACACCCTCGCCACGATCACGCTTCTCCCGCAGCCGCGCGGGCGCAAGGGGTTCAGGACCGAGTCCGTCGTCGTCGACTGGAGGTAGACCCCCTCGTTGGGTAGCCACGCGGAGCGTGGCCGGGAGACCTCTTGAGAGCGGCGACGTGGCGTAAGCGCGTCGATTCACCGAGCACGACTGCCTGTCGCGCCCGCCGCTCTCCTCAACCACGGAGGAGACCCGCCATGACCACCCGAACGAACACCGACACCACGCCCCGAGCCTGGATCGGCTGCCTCGCCTGCTACAACAACGCTCGTCTCGTAGGCGAATGGTTCGACGCCGAGACCGCCGACGAAGTCACCCTTGGTGACGTCCACGGCGGCGCTCATCGCGTGCGCCCTGGATGCGAAGAACTGTGGGTCATGGACCACGAGAACATCCCCACCTCGGGCGAGATGAGCCCGTCGGAAGCCGCAGAGTGGGCTCGCGTCCTCCTCGCCGTCCCCGAACACCAGCGCGAGGCCCTGTGCGCTTGGGTGACCTCCGGTAGCTACGTCGCAGAAGGCACCGGAGACCTGCCGTCTGTTCCCGACTTCGAAGAGCGGTTCTGCGGCACGTGGGGCAGCTTCCGAGACTACGCCGAGACTCTCGCCGAGGAGATTGGCCTCATCCCGAAGGACGCGCCGGAGGAACTTGCGCGCTACTTCAACTGGGATGCCTGGACCCGCGACCTCGAACACGACTACACGGTCGTCCGCGCCGACGCGATCTCCGTGTACGTCTTCAGGGACCTGTGAAGGGAACGATCATGAGTGCTGAGTCCAACGCCTACAGCCACGCCGAATCGTTTCGCTGGTGGGTCGGCAACCCCGAGATGAGCGATGAGGAGGCTCACCTCCATGACCTGCTCGCCCTGCACAAGGCAACCGTCGAGCTGATTCGCCAGCAGCGCGACCTTCTCGGGTATTACGACACCGATGCCGAACTGTTCGGCGATTGAAGCGCCCTGGGTTTCGTTCCGACCTACTTCCTCAAGGAGGATTGGGACATGCCCCAGAAGTACAGCCCGGAGTTCAAGGCGCGAGCCC
>DAMDHZ010000071.1:0-17040 GCA_032101665.1 Brachybacterium sp.
AGTCCCCCGTCGAGACGCTCTCCGAGGCGCCGGGCGCGAGCGCGAGCACCTTGAGCCCCGTGTACGTCCAGTCGTCGCGACGGTCGGGGTCGACGACCGTGTCGAGGACGCCTTCGGCGCTCGACCCGGCGGGGATGTACCAGCGCTCATCAGCTGCGGACGTCGATGCGGATGTCATCGTGTGCTCCTCCTGAGGGATACGACGGATCATGATGAGGTCGGCGGGTGGGCCCGCCGACGCATGTGCCTGGGGTCAGGGACGCACCATCGCCCCGGCGGCTGCGACGGCGCCGGCGACGTCGTCGTCGGCCGGGTAGAGCAGCGAACGTCCGATGACGAGCCCGCGGACGTTCGGGATCGCGAGGGCGCGCTGCCATTCGGCGCGAGCGACGTCGGGATCCGCCCCCGCGGGGTCCCCGCCGAGGATGAGGGTCGGCAGCGTCGTGGCGTCCATGACGCGCTCCATGTCGGCGACCGCGGGCAGCTTGAGCCACGTGTGCGCGCTCGTCGCTCCCAGGCCCTGAGCGATGTGGATCGACGCGATCACAGCTTCCGGGCTCAGGTCGTTGACGAGCCGACCCTCGGGCCCGCGGCGCGAGACGAACGGCTCGATCATCGCGATCAGCTCGCGCCGAGCGAGGTCGGAGATCGCGTCGGCGCACATCTTGAGCGTCTGCGACGTGCGGTCGTCCTCGTAGTCCACGCGCAACAGCATCTTGCCGCCGTCGAAGCGGTCCGCCTCGACCGAGGCCGCGTCATACGCGGTGAAGTGGTCCTCGATCTCCCACGAGCCACCCTGGAGACCACCACGGTTCATCGATCCGAAGACGACGCGGTCCTCGAGAGCACCCATCAGCAGAAGATCCTCGAGCACGTCCGGCGTGCCGAGCACCCCGTCGACCCCGGGGTCGGCGAGCGCGGTGCGCAGACGGTCGAGCAGGTCGGTCCGGCTGGCCATCGCGTCCGGCCGATCGCCCGAGGCGAGTGCGCCGCGTGCCGGGTGGTCCGCCGCGACGATCAGCATGCGACCGTCGGTGTCGGCCACGGTCCGGCGCTTCCGGTCCCGTGCGAGCTGCCGGATCCGAGCGGGATCCTGCACCCGGATGTCGGTGATCTCCTCGTACGACGTGCAGAAGGAGCTGCTGGTGGCGCTCATGCCCGCCCTCCGTCCTCGGCGATGTCCTTGCCGGCGGTGCGACCGCGCAGCTCGTCGAGCATCTGCTGGACGCTGCGGCCGCCGTTGGGGTCCTCGCCCGCGATCATCTGGTCGATCTCGGCCTCCGTGGGCATCGCCGTCGAGCACTCGAGGCGGGTCGAGACGATGGCCCCGGCCGCGTTGCAGCGGGTGAGGATCGTCCGCAGGTCCTGCCCGGCGAGCAGCCCGTGGATCAGCGAACCGCCGAACGAGTCGCCCGCCCCCAGCCCGTTGATGACGGTGATCAGATTGGGGGCCACCTCGACCCGCTCGTCACGGGTCTTGGCGAGGACGCCCTTGGGGCCCTGCTTGACCACTGCGATCTCGACGCCCCGGTCGAGCAGGGCGTCGGCGGCGCGGTCGGGCTCGGTCTCCCCCACCGCGGTCTCGCACTCCTCGCGGTTGCCGACGGCCACGGTCGTGTGCTCGAGCGCCCATGCGTACTGCTCGCGGGCCGATTCCATCGACTCCCAGAACATGGGCCGGTAATCCAGATCGAACACGGTGTGCTCGGTGCGTCCACGCGCCTCGAGGGCCGCTCGGTGGGCGCTGCGGCTCGGCTCCTCGGACAGCCCTGTCCCGGAGAACCAGAACAGAGGCACGTCGCGGATGGCGTCCAGGTCCAGGTCCTGGGGACGCACCTGCAGGTCCGGGGCCGAGGGGCGGCGGTAGAAGTACAGCGGGAAGTCGTCGGGCGGGAAGATCTCGCAGAACGTCACCGGGGTGGGCAGCTCCTCGTCGCGCACCACGAACCGCGAGGAGACGCCGAGGCGCTCCATCTCGTTCACGACGTAGCGGCCGAACGGATCGTCGCCGACGCCCGTGATGACGGCGGGGCGGTGGCCGAGCCGGGCCGCCGCGACGGCCACGTTGGTCGGGCTGCCGCCGAGGAACTTGCCGAAGCTGTGGACGTCCTCGAGACCGACACCGATGTCGAGGGGATAGATGTCCACGCCGCTGCGGCCGAAGGTGATCGCGTCGGTCTGGGGTGCTGTCATGCTCGTCTCGCCTTCTGGGAGGAAAGTGCTCGCGGGCGACGGTGCCGGGTGCTGCGAGGCGCGGCCACGGTGCCGTGCTCCGAGAATAGGCTCATCTGATCCGCTTGGTCAACGATTTGTCAGGACATTTTTTCGTCCGGGTCGGAAGCGGTCCCGAGACCGCCCGGACCCTCAGCGGACAGGCTCCGGCTCGCGTCGTCGGAACCCAGCTCGCCCGTGAGGAACTGGGCGCGTCCGAATCCGAACGACCAGTCCTCGACGGTGTTGGCGCTCACCGAGATGATGAGGTCCTCCTGCCGCACGAGCCCCGCCTCCTCGAGCCGCTCCGCAAGAGCCCTGTACATGGCCTCCTTCTGCTCGCGTGAGCGTCCCTGCTGCGTGATCGAGACGACGAGCACCCCCTCGGCGCTGCGGGTGAAGCCGAGGCCCGTGTCCTCGGCGAGGATGTCGCCCACCTCGTGCTCGGTGATGATCTGATAGCGGTCGCCCTCGGGCGCCGCGAACACGTCGCGCATGACGCCGTGGCACACATCGGCGATCCTGCGCTTGGTCTCGGCGCTGCGGCCGCGGACCATGTCCAGTCGAATAAGGGGCATCGTGGTTCTCCTCGGGTGGTGGGCCGGTCAGACGCCGGCGCGGTCGGCGGCCTCGAGCACGGCGCGAGCGCCGCGCTCGAGGCCCTCGAGGCTCTCGAATGCGGCGTCCTCGTGCTCGATGTTGACGTGCATGTCGGGGTTCACCGCGGCGAGCGCGGTCAGGAACCGGGCCCAGTAGTCGACCTCGTGGCCCTCGCCGAGCGCGACGAAGCGCCATGCGGGCTCGGAGGGCCACTGCGAGACCGTGTGCCCGATGCCCGTGGGGACGGGATCGACCGTGTCCTCGGGCAGACGCGTGAAGGTCGAGTCGAGCACCCCGCGCACCGCGACGTCGGGCAACACGGCCGTGTCCTTGGCATGCACGTGCTTGACGTGGTCCCCGAGGGCGGCGATGCACGCGAGGGGCTCCATCTGCTGCCAGAACAGGTGCGACGGGTCCATGTTGACGGCGATGTTCGTCGTCTCGGCCCGCTCGAGGAGCTGGCCGAAGGTGGGCGGTGAGAACACGAGGTTGTGCGGATGCAGCTCGAGGCACACCTGGACGCCCTCGGCGCGGGCGATCGCGTCGATCTGACGCCAGAACGGGACGGCGACCGACCACTGGTAGTCGAGCACGTCGAGATCGACGCCGTTCCAGGGATTGACCACCCAGGTGGGGTAGCCGGCTCCGGCATCGCTGCCCGGCGTGCCGGACATCGCGACCACCTCGCCGACACCGAGGGCACCCGCGGTGCGGATCGCCCGACGGAGGTCCTCCCCGTGCTTCGGACCGACTCCGCGCAACGGGGAGAGGGGGTTGCCCGAGGTGTTCAGGCCCGTCAGTTCCATGCCGGCGTCGGCGAAGACCCGGAGGTAGTCGCGCCGCGCGCGCTCGCTCCCGAGCAGGGCGTCGACCGGGCAATGGGGCGACGGGATGAAGCCGCCCGCGTTGACCTCCGCCCCGGTCAGGCCGACGGAGGCGAGCACCTCGAGAGCCTCGGGCAGGGAGCGGTCGTACAGGCAGGCGGTGTAGGCGCCGTAGACGAGCGGCATGGGATCTCCTCTTCGGACGTCGGTGAGAGTGTCGAACGATGGCGACGGCCTGGGCGCCGGCGGCGGCCAGACCGGACGGCATGTGGTTCCGGCCGCCGCCGAGGGCGGAATGGGGACGAATTGTCCTGTCTAAATTGTGCACTTGTCAGGATGGCGGCGAGGCTAGCACGTCGCGATCGGGACCGGAAGGTCTTCGTCGGCACGGGACCGCTCAGTCACCGACGGCGTGCCGATGAACCGTTCCGAGTGCGCAGTATCGTGGCAGCCGCACATCGCCGACGATCTCACCTGCGGCAATGCAGCGCTACGCCGCTAGCGCCGACGACCGCGCCGGCCCACAGAACCGACGCTCGGAGGCTCGGCACGGGAGGTCGCCAAAATGTGCTGACATTTGATTGACACGCGCGTCACCCCGCGGCATGCTGGTGTCATCTCATCGTCGAGCCCGTGCACCAGGAGGAGCCCGTGAGCGAGCAGACCGTCCGTCTCACCGTCGCCCAGGCCGTGATCCGTTTCCTGTCCGTCCAGTACTCCGAGCGGGACGGGGAGCACCAGCGCCTCATCCCCGGTGCGTTCGGGATCTTCGGACACGGCAACGTCGCCGGTGTCGGGCAGGCGCTCCTGCAGAACGCGCTCGACCCCGCCGAGGGCGAGGGCGAGCTCGCCTACTACCAGGGCCGCAACGAGCAGAACATGGTGCACTCGGCCGTCGCCTATGCGCGCACCCGCAATCGACTGCAGACCCTCGCGGTCACCGCCTCGATCGGCCCGGGTTCGACCAACATGGTCACCGGCGCCGCGCTCGCGACGATCGACCGGATCCCGGTGCTGTTGCTGCCCAGCGACATCTTCGCGACCCGGCGGGTGGACCCCGTGCTCCAGCAGCTCGAGGACGAGCGCGATCCCGGGGCGTCGGTCAACGAGGCATTCCGCCCCGTCTCCCGCTTCTTCACCACGATCGACCGCCCCGAGCAGCTCATCGCCGCGCTCCCTGCCGCGATGCGCGTCCTGACCGACCCGGCCGAGACCGGCGCCGTCACGATCGCCCTCCCCCAGGACGTTCAGGCCGAGGCGTACGACTGGCCCGTCGAGCTGTTCCGGGAGCGCACCTGGCACGTGACCCGGGCCGTGCCCGAGCCGGCCGCCCTCGACCGGGCCGTCGAGGCCATCCGCGGCGCGCGGCGCCCGCTCGTCGTCGCCGGGGGCGGGGTCGTCTACTCCGGAGCGAGTGCGGCCCTCACCGCGTTCGCGGAGGCGACCGGCATCCCGGTCGCCGACACCCAGGCCGGCAAGGGCGCCCTGAGTGCCGACCACACCGCCTCCGTGGGCGGGGTGGGAGCCACGGGCAACGACGCGGCCAACACCCTCGCCGCCGAAGCCGATGTCGTCGTCGGCGTCGGGACCCGCTACACCGACTTCACGACCGCCTCGCGCACCGCCTTCCGGAATCCGGAGGTGCGCTTCGTCAACCTCAACGTCAAGGGCTTCGACGCCGCCAAGCACGCCGCCGAGATGGTCGTGGCCGACGCGCGCACGGGCCTCGCCGCCCTCACCGATGCTCTCGCCGGCTTCCACGTCGAGGACGCGTACGCCGCACGCGTGGCCGCGCTGAAGCGCGAGTGGGACGAGCGCGCCGCCCCGTGCTTCGCCCCGCACGACCAGGAGCTGCCGGCCCAGACCGAGATCTTCGGTGCCCTCAACGAGCTCATGGGAGACGAGGACGTCGTCATCAATGCCGCCGGCTCCATGCCCGGTGACCTGCAGGCCCTCTGGAAGGCGCACACCCCCGTCCAGTACCACCTCGAGTACGGGTACTCGTGCATGGGCTATGAGATCCCCGCGGCGCTCGGGGTCAAGATGGCCGCGCCCGACAGCGAGGTCGTCGCGATCGTCGGCGACGGGACCTATCAGATGGCGCCGCAGGAGATCGCGACCATCGTCGCCGAGGAGAAGAAGGTCATCCTCGTGATCCTGCAGAACTTCGGCTGGTCGTCGATCGGCGCCCTCTCGGAGTCCCACGGCTCCCAGCGCTTCGGCACGAAGTACCGCATGCGCAATCGCGACACCGGGATGCTCGACGGTCCACGACTGCCCATGGACATCGCCGCGAACATCCGCAGCTACGGGATCGACGTCGCCGAGGTGTCGTCGACCGCGGACTTCCGGCAGGCCTTCCGCGAGGCCCAGGAGAATCCCGAGGCCTGCGCGATCGTCGTGCGCACCGACCTCTACGGCCCCAACCCGCCCGGCATCGGGTGGTGGGACGTGCCCGTCTCCCAGGTCTCGACCCTCGAGTCCACCCAGCAGGCCTACGAGCAGTACGAGCAGGCCCGCGGCCACCAGCGCGATCACCTCTGACCGTCCGTCCCGCCGACCAGACCCGCGGCTGCGTGCCGCACCCCCGAAGGAGAGTCATGACCGAGATCTACACCGTCCACCACTGGATCGACGGCGCGGAGGCCGAGGGCCCCGGCTCGAGCCAGCCCATCGTGAACCCCGCGACCGGCGAGCAGGTGGGCGCCCTCGACCTCGGCGACGCCTCGACCGTCGACCGCGCGGTCGAGGTCGCCCGCCGGGCTCAGAAGGCATGGGCGGCGGTGTCGCTGTCCAAGCGCACCCAGCTCATGTATCGCATGCGCCAGCTCATGATCGAGCACACCGACGAGATCGCCCAGGTCATCTCCCGTGAGCACGGCAAGACCATCGACGACGCGAAGGGTGAGGTCGCCCGCGGCCTCGAGACCCTCGAGTTCGCCACGTCGATCACTCAGGACTCCAAGGGCGAGTTCTCCGCGAACGTCTCCACGGGCGTGGACATCCACTCGATCCGCCAGCCGCTCGGCGTCGTCGCCGGGATCACGCCGTTCAACTTCCCGGCCATGGTGCCGTTCTGGATGCACCCGGTCGCGATCGCGACCGGCAACGCGTTCATCCTCAAGCCGTCCGAGCGCGATCCCTCCACCTCGAACATCGTCGCCCGTCTCTATGCCGAGGCCGGTCTGCCGGCGGGCGTGTTCCAGGTGGTCCACGGCGGCAAGGAGACCGTCGACGCTCTGTGCACGCACGAGGGCATCGCCGCGGTCTCGTTCGTCGGCTCCACGCCGATCGCCAAGCACGTGCACGACACCGCGGCCGCCTCGGGCAAGCGCGTCCAGGCCCTCGGCGGCGCCAACAACCACGCCGTCGTGATGCCCGACGCCAACGTCGCCTTCGCCGCGTCGCAGATCGCCTCGGGCGCCTTCGGCTCCGCGGGCGAGCGCTGCATGGCGGTGCCGGTCGCCGTGACCGTCGGCGACGTCCACGACGAGTTCGTGGCCGCCATCAAGGTCGAGGCCGAGAAGCTCACCGTCGGCCCCGGTTCCGAGAGCTCGACCGACATGGGCCCCGTCATCAGCCCCGACGCGCGCGAGCGGGTCATCGCCATGACCGACGAGGCCGAGAAGTCCGGAGCGACCGTGGTCGTCGACGGTCGCGGGCTCGTCGTGACAGGGCACGAGAACGGCTTCTTCGTGGGCCCGACCGTGCTCACCGACGTCGACCCCGCCCAGCGCGCGTACTCCGAGGAGGTGTTCGGGCCCCTCCTCGTGGTCATGCACGTCAACAACTTCGATGAGGCCCTCGCGCTCGTGAACTCCTCCCCCTTCGGCAACGGCACCACGATCTTCACGGCATCGGGTCACTATGCGCGCCGCTACCAGGAGGAGGTCCAGGTGGGCATGATCGGCGTCAACGTGCCGATCCCCACGCCCGTGGGCTACTACTCCTTCGGCGGCTGGAAGGACTCCCTGTTCGGCGAGCACCACGCGCACGGCCCCGAGGCCGTCCGCTTCTACACCCGCGCCAAGGCGATCACCGAGCGCTGGCCCCGACAGGACGAGGCCGTCGAGGCCTCGATGAGCTTCCCGACCCACGACTGACCTCGAAGGAGCCGACGATGACGTCGCCCACCACCGGTCTGCCCACCACCGCCGACGGCCGGCCCGACCGGTCACGCAACCCGCAGGCGCCGTACGACCGCCTCACCATCGGGGTGTGCCCCGACCAGTGGGGCGTGTGGTTCCCCGAGGATCCGCAGCAGATCCCCTGGCGCACGGCGCTCACGGAGATGGCTGAGGCCGGGTTCTCCGTCATGGAGACCGGGCCCTGGGGCTATTTCCCGCAAGCGGCCACGGAGCTCCGCGCCGTCATGGACGAGCACGGGTTCCGGGTGGCGGCGGGCACCGGCTGGGGGATCTTGCACAAGGCGGAAGCGTGGGCCGACACCGAGCGGACGTTCCGCGCGATCGCCGAGACCCACGCCGCCGTCGGCGCGGAGTACATCGTGCACCTGCCCCCGCTGTTCCGTGACGACAAGACGTGGGAGTTCACGGACGAGCGCGAGCTCACGGGCGAGGCCTGGCGCCTGTACGTGGACAACGCCAACCGTCTGGGGCGGATCATGAAGGACGACTACGGCCTCACGATGGTCCTGCACCCCCACGGGGACGCCCACATCGAGACGCCCGAGCAGATCGACCGGATCTTCGCCGCCACCGATCCGGAGTACGTGAGCTTCTGCCTCGACACGGGGCACATCGTCTACGGGGGCGGCGACCCGATCGCGATGGTCGAGCAGTATCCCGAGCGGATCGGGTACGTGCACATCAAGGCGTTCGACCCCGAGATCACGTGTCGCGCCCACGAGGAGGACTGGCCCTTCGGCAAGGCCGTCGCCGAGGGGGCGTCGGTGCGCCCGCCGGCCGGCGAACCCGACATGCACAGGCTCGTCGAGCGTCTCGCCGCGATGGACAAGGACCTCTACGTGATCTGCGAGCAGGACCTCTACCCGTGTGATCCCTCGGTCCCCCTGCCCAATGCGATCGCGACGCGCGAGTACCTGGCCGAGTGCGGCCTGGGCGTGAAGTGACCCTCCCGAGGACACGAGGAGAGACCCCATGGTGAAGATCCTGCTCGACCCGAGCATGTACCACCCGCAGCTGTCCGTCGCCGACGAGGTCCGCAAGGCCCACGAGCTCGGCTACCGCTATCTCGAGCTGTCCCCGCGCGCGGACTTCCACGAGTGGCACCACTATCCCAAGGTCGACCGCCACCAGATCGCCGAGGTCAAGCGGGCGATGGACGAGACCGGCGTGAGGATCTGGACCTTCAACCCCGTCTTCAACTGGTCGAGCCCCGACGAGCAGGAGCGCCAGGCGCAGGTGCGCAACTGGACCCGGCTGCTCGAGATCGCCGACGCCCTCGAGGTGCCGCTCATCGCGACCGAGTTCTCGGGGGATCCGAACCAGCCGCTCGCGAGCGAGCACCAGTTCTATCGCTCGATCGAGGAGCTGATCCCGGTCTTCGAGCGGTACGGGATCGAATGCACCGTCGAGGCGCATCCGTACGACTTCGTCGAGACCAACGACCGCGCCGTGCAGATCGTCCGTGGGGTCGATCGCGACTGGTTCAACTACGAGTTCTGCTTCCCGCACGCCTTCCATCTCTCCGACGGGGCCGGCGACATCCGCGCCATGCTGGACGAGGCGGGCGACCGCCTGCGCCACCTGCACATCGCCGACGTCTTCAACCACCGGGCGAACGTGGGCAACCGCTACATCGTCAACCCGCCCGGCGTGGACGCCCGCGTGCACCAGCACAACGAGATCGGCAACGGCGAGATCGACTGGGACGACGCCTTCGCCGCGCTCCGCGAGCGGGAGTACGACGGGCCCGTGTCCGTGTGCGTGTTCGGCTGGGAGGAGGAGGCCGACGCCATCCACCGGCGGATGCGCGAACGGATCCTCGCCGAGCTCGGCGGGGAGTGAGCGGGGGCCGGGGGTCGTTCCACCGGGACTCGGCAACGGCGCCCTGCCGTCCGGCGGTCCCACCGCTCACCGGCTGCTCCGCCGGCCGCCCGTCCCCCGATGTCCCCGACCCGTTCGCGAAGGTAGCGGTGCAGAGATGTGACGCTGAGAGCCGCAGCCCCTCGGAAATCGCGGGCTGCGGCTCTCAGCGTCACCTTTGTGTTCGCCGCCGGGTAGCTTGGGCGTCGTCCTGCAGCAAGTCGTGCATGGCAGGGCTCATGCACCTGAACGCGGGCCGCACCACCGGCAGGCTGCCGGACCGGCCCCCCACCCGGAGGCACGGGCCGGCAGGCACAATCATCGTCGAGACGGAGGAGACCTCATGGTCCATCATCTCCGCGCCACCTCGACGATGCACACGGTCGCTCGGCCCGCCGGCGCCTCCTCGGCTCCTACCTCGGCCTCGCCCGGTGGCACCCCCGCGGCGAGAAACGAGACCGATCGTCAGGACCTCGAGGCGACCGCGAGGCGCCTCGCAGCCGCCTGGAACCTGACGCTCGGCTCACCGTTCGCCGGCGGCACCGACTCGTGGGTCGCCCCCGCACGGGACCGCACCGCCCGCGATCTCGTGCTCAAGGTCGCCCGGACGCACGACGAGGGACGCGACGAGGCCTCCGGTCTCGTCGCCTGGCAGGGCCGCGGGGCCGTGACCGTGCACCGCGTCCTCGCGGACGACGCCACGAGCGTCCTGCTGCTGGACCGCTGCCGCCCGGGCGCTCCGCTCGCCGCCGCGATCTCCGCGGACGAGGGCGACGCGGTGATCGCGGCGTTCCTGCGCACCCTGTGGATCACTCCTCCCCCGGGCTCGCCGTTCCGCCCCCTCGCCGACATGTGCGACCTGTGGGCCGCTTCGGCGACCGTGCGACTGCGACGGGACCCGCGAGGGCTCCCTGCCGAGGTGATCGATGCCGGGCTCGATCTCTTCCGTCGCCTTCCCCGCGATCCGGTCGCTCCCGTGCTGCTCGTGACGGACCTGCACCACCTCAACGTGCTCGCCGTCGACGAGTCGAGCTCGGCGCGCTCGCGGGGGCCGCGCGGCTGGCGGTTCATCGACCCCAAGCCGTATGTGGGCGATCCGCACTACGACCTCCTGCAGCACGCCCTGAACGCTCATGAGCACCTCGCGGCGGACCCGGTGGGGTTGATCGACCGGATGGCGCACCTGACGGGGCTCGATCGCGATCGAGCCCGCGCCTGGCTGCTCGCGCGCTGCGTGCAGGAGGCAGGCGCATGGGACGGCGCCGCGGAGGCGGCGATCGCGCTCGCCCGCGTGGTCCTCTGAGCAGGCGTCAGGGACGAGTGCCGGCCGCACCGAGGAACACCCGCAGCTCCCCGGTCAGCCCCTCCACCTCGACCGGGACGGCGGGCCGGACGAACGTCTCGGGCGTGACGACGTAGTGCTGCATCCGGACGGCACGCGTCCCGGGCACCTCGATGCGGGTGCCGTTGGGCACGTAGCCGCAGCCGCGGGAGACGGCGGCCGACGGGGCATTGCCGACGACGGCCGACGACTCGGCACGGCTCGCGCCGAGGTGGTCGAAGGCGAAGGCGAGCATCGCCTGTCGCATGAGCCGGCCGTGACCGTAGCCGTGCGCGTCGAGGGTGAGCCAGGAACCGGAGCTCACCACGCGCCGCCGGGCGAGGTCGACCGCCGCCACGTCCTGCATCCCGCGCAGGCGCCCGTCGAGGAACACGCCGAGCGAGAGGGTCCACGCCGACGGGCCGGCCTCGGCGCGCAACCGCCACTGGAACTGCAGAGCCTGGCGCACGCGCTCGTCGGGCTCGGGCCGGTACCACGGGAAGACGTGGTCGGCGTCCCCCTCGATGTCCCGGGCGGGGAAGATCGGCCGGCGGAGCAGATCGGCGTAGTCCGGCATGTCGGCGTCCTGCAGCACGCGCATCTCGAGCGGGCCGGCCGTGATCACGAGACCGAAGGGCGCATACAGGGAGGCGGGGATCATCGGGACATCGTAGGGGCCGATAGGGTCGCCGCATGTCCTCCCTCCTGCTCTCCGGGTTCGAGCCCTTCGACGGCGCGACCGTCAACGAGTCGTGGGAGGCGGTGCGCCTGGCCGAGCGACAGCTGCGCGAGGAGGACCACGACGTCAGCACCGTCCTCCTGCCGGTCGAGTTCGGCCATGCGGGGGACCTTCTGCTCGACGCGGTACGGCGCGAGCGCCCCTCCGTCGTGATCGCGACCGGGCTCGCGGCCGGACGCCGGGCGATCACCCCCGAGCGCGTCGCGATCAACGTCCGCGACGCCCGCATCCCGGACGCCGCCGGCGCCTCACCCGTCGACGAGCCGTGCGTGTCCGGAGCCGACGTGGGCTGGTTCTCGACCCTGCCCGTCAAGGCGATGGTGACGGCCGCACGTCTCACGGGGGCGCCGGCGGACGTGTCCCAGACGGCCGGGACGTATGTGTGCAACGACGTGTTCGCCCTGCTCATGCATCATCTCGCGACGGAGCCGGGGCTCGCCCCGATCCGGGGCGGCTTCGTCCACGTGCCCGCCGCCTCCGCCGTGGCCGTGACGCTCAGCGGCCGTGCGCTCGCGCTCATGGCCGCGATCGCCCTCACCCGGCCGGAGGACGACGCGACGGCGGGCGGAGCCGAGCACTGACCTGCCGGTCGTGTCTCGCCCCGCCCGCGCGTGAGGGTCAGGCCTTCTCGGACGACCCGTCCGAGCCGTCGGCTGCTTCCGCCTCGATGGTGGTCGGCGTCGACGTGTGGGCCACCGCGATCTTGCGCGGCTTGGCCTCCTCGGCCATCGGGATGGTCAGGCGCAGCACGCCGTCGTCGTAATCGGCCTCGATGCGATCGAGGGCGACCCGGGTGCCCAGCGTGAGCTGCCGAGCGAACGTGCCCGAGGGGCGCTCGCGCGTCAGCCAGGTGCGCCCCTCATCGGGAGACGCCGGCGTGCGCTCGGCGCGGACGGTCAGCGTGCGGTCCTCGATGTCGACGTCGATGGTCGACGGATCCACCCCCGGGAGGTCGATCAGGGCGACGAACGTGTCGCCCTCACGGGACAGGTCCATCGGCATCGCGAGCGACGCGGGCATGCGGGCGATGCCGCCCAGAAGACGCTCGGCGTCGTGGAACGGGTTCAGTGAGCGGTCCATGGCAACTCCTTCGCTTCATCGGTCCGGCGCCGTGCCGGACAGGAGGCGCGGCCTTCGCGCCTTGCACCCGGAGCAACGGCTGCTCGGTGATCCGTATTCCCATCTTGAGTCGGAAAGGCTCAAGGTCGTGCAGACAGTGCCGCGCTCCGCGGATCGCGTCCACTCCGCGCGTCAATCGCGCGGCGAGAAGATCTCCATGCCCGCCGCATCGGCCGCTGCCCGATAGTCCCGCGCGAGGGTCGGGATGGTCGCGTGCGCGTTGAGCCCGCTCGGGTTGGGAACCACGAACAGAGGGGTCGCCTCGAGAGCGGCACGAGCGCCGGGCGCACCCTGCTCGGCGAGCTCGAGCGCCCTCGCCGGCCACGCCTGCTGCCGGCCCTGCCGTGCCGATCGCTCGCCGAAGGCGGTCCGGTAGGCCGTGATCCCGGCGACCGCGACCGCTCCGGGCCGGTGCGCCCGCACGGTGTCGACCAGGCGCCGGGCACCATCGCGCAGCTCGTCGTGCGTGAGCTCATCAGCCCGCGCGGTGGCACGACGCGCGAGGTTGGTGATCCCGAGCCCGATCGCGTGCAGATGGGCCAGATCGTCATGACGGTAGCCCTCGGCGGGATCGATGAGCCAGGCGGTGATCCCGGCCGCCGCGAGCGCCGGGTAGAAGCGGTTGCCCGGGCGGGCGAAGTGGGCACCGGTGGCGCCCGTCCACAGTCCCGGGTTGATGCCCACGACGAGCAGGCGCAGCGGCTCGGGGAGGAGGTCGTCGATGACCGCTCCGCGGGCGGCCTGGAGGTCGGCAGGGGTGGGGCGCATGGCTCCATTGTGCGCAGTACGTGAGGCTGCCCGGGGTCAGGAGGGCGCAGAGCACGGAGGGACGACGACAGAAGGCACCGTCGGATGCCACCTGTGCCTCTTCTCTCACCGCGCTCGGACGGCGGACGGGGATTTGACACCGGGGAGCCGGCAGGGAAAGCTCGTATGCGATTGATATTCATTCGCATATAGCCGGGATGGAACCGGCTCGCAGCATCGACCCCTGACCCATGGTCGCGCCACCTCCCCGAGCGCCCTCCGAGAAAGCCTCCATGCCCGATCGTCTTCCCCGTGACGCCGCGACGCCCCGCGTGACAGGTCACCCGTCGGCGCCCTCCGTCCCCGTTCCACGGCGCGCGCTTCTCGGGTGGACCGCGGGCGGTCTGATGGCGGTCGCCCTCGCCGGATGCCGAGCGGCGCCCCTCCTCGAAGCGGACTCCTCGCGCCTGCAGGTCGTGACCACCACCGGGATATTGCGCGACCTGGCACGGAATGTCGGCGGCGACCTCGTCGACGTCGTGTCCCTTGTCCCGGACAACGGGGACCCGCACACCTATGAGGCGACACTCCGGGACGCCCGTAACGTCGTCTATGCCGACGTCGCCTTCAGCAACTACGCGATGCTCGAGGAGCAGAACGTGATCAAGACCCTGGACGCCAACATCAGCGACGAGGCCCTGAACGTCTCCCTCGCCGAGGAGGCCGTGAAGTACGCGGCAGAGGTGATCCCTCTGGTCGAGAACGTCAACCTGGACACGGTGTGGCTCGGTCTGCGGGCACGGGGCAGTGGTGCCGACCTCGGCGCCGACCGGACCTCTCAGGTCCTGCTCACAGCGACCGGGGCCACGGGACCGGGACACCTGTTCGCGTACCTCACCGGCTCCTTCGGGGACACCGAGGTCTACGTCGACTCGTCGAACGGCTTCGACGCCGGCACGGGCTACCGGGACGACACCACGTCGTTGCCGGTGGACGCGCATACCCACCTGTCATGGGCGTTCACCGCCCCGGGAACGTACACGCTGAGTCTGCGGGCCCGCCTCCAGATCGACGAGACCTCACGCCCCGTCGACCTCGGCAGCGCGACGTACACCTTCGCGGTGGGAGTCGACCCCTACGATGTCGCGCGCGAGGCGGGGATCTCGGACCCGGTGATCCTTCGCGAGGGCCACGCAGATCTCACCGTCGACATCGACCACGGCATCCTCGAGGTCCTGTACGACCCCGAGGGCGGCGGCGGGGCGACGCAGCAGGTGCATCCTGCCCGTTCCGTCGTGGTCGAGGTGCCGGCGCGAGCGCTCAGCGAGATCCCCGGAGGCAGCCAGTACGCCTTCCTCGGACACGCGGGGGACGAGGTCTACCAGCTCGCGCAGGCCGTCCTGGGCAAGCACGTCCACGGTGAGATCGACCCGCACCTGTGGCAGAACGTCCGCAACGCGATGGCATATGTCCAGATCATGCGAGACACCTTCATCGATGCGGACCCGCACCACGCACGTGCCTATCGTGATCGCACCGAGCAATACCTCGAGCTGCTGACCCAGACGGACGACTACGTGCGCCGCACCATCGGGGAGATCCCCGAACCGAGACGCAACCTGGTCACGACGCACGACGCCTTCGCCTATCTGGCGGAGGCCTACGGCATGACCGTGGCCGGGTTCGTCACGCCGAACCCGTCGGCCGAGGAGTCGCTGTCGGACCGCCGCAAGCTCACCAGCACGCTGCGGACCCTCGAAGTGCCCGCCGTCTACCTCGAGCCGAACCTCCGCGCCCGCTCGTCCACGCTGACGGAGGTCGCCACCGAGAACGACATCCGTGTGCTGCCGATCTACGGCGACACCTTCGACGACGAGGTGACCACCTACGTCGAGATGATGCGCTTCAACGCGGACTCGCTCCGGTCGGGGCTCGCCGCATGACCCTCATCGACTCTCTCTGCTCGGCCGGGGGGTCTTCCCAGCCCATGCGCACCGCACCCGACCGGCCCTCCCGCTCGGGTGAGCTCGTGCGCCTGCTCCTGGCCATCACCGTCTTCTGTGCCTCGATGCTGGTCGGCGGGATGCCGCCGGTGCACGCCGAGGGCGATGACGACCTCGATCAGACCCTCGCAAAGGACGAGGTGGTCACCGGGGAGCGCACGATCACCTCCGGGCACCTCGACCTGGGCCCGAAGTTCGCCCCGGACGGCAGCTGGCGGGTCATGATCCACGAGGACGCCGATGGCGACGGCGGAGACGGGACGAGCGTGTGGCGCGACGCCGACGAGACCGTGGTCATGGTGCCCGACAGCGCTCGGATGCCCGTTCCCGACGACGACGCCTACGGATTCCTCGACGTCCCGCCGGGCACGGAGGTGCACGTCCTTCCCCAGACCCAGGACACCGCGCTGCCGTGGCTCGGGTGGAACACGCAGGACCCCGAGGTCCTGGAGCGCCTCGACCGCGGGGCGACGTTCTCGGTGACGGGCGTCCGGGGCCCCGGTGACGTGGCCGTCTTCCTGCAATCCGGTTCCTTCGGCGAGCCGGAGGTCCTGTGGGACACGACCCGGCGTACTCCGCAGTCGACGTGGGTGGATGTCAACACGCACACCCATGCCAACTGGGTGTTCACGCAGCCCGGGGTCTACCTGCTGGAGATCACGGTGCAGGCCTCGCTCGTCGACGGCACTCAGGTCACCGACACCGCGCATCTGCGCTTCGCCGTGGGGGACCAGACCTCGGATCAGGATGCCCTGCGGACCGTGTGGGACGAGGCGAGCAGCTGGGGGGATCCCCCCTCCGCCGCATCGCGCTCCCCGATCGCGGACGAGGAGCCGTCCGGCGCCTCCTCCGGACCCTCATCCGCCGTGATCGCGGTGCTCGCTGCGGCCGTGTTCGCGGCCGTGGTGAGCGCGGGACTCGTCCTGCGCGCACGCGCGCGCCGCGATCGCACCGAGGCGTTCGGATCCCGGGCCACGGGGGGCGATGGGGCGGGCGACACCCGCAGCGGGGGGCCGCCTCCCACCGACCATGCCCGCACGGCCCACGAGAGGGACGATCCATGATCGAGACGACGCCGCTCGAGACGGTGAACCTGGGGGTCGACCTCGGCGGCCGCCGCGTCCTGGACGGGGTGGACCTGTCCCTCGGCGCAGGGCAGCTGGTCGGGCTCATCGGTCCTAACGGCGCCGGGAAGACCACGCTCCTGCGCACCGTGCTCGGGGTCCAGCAGAGCGCCGCCGGCAGCGTGCTCGTCCAAGGCAGACCGCCCCGGCCCGGGCGCGTGGCGGTCGGCTACGTCCCCCAGCGGCACGAGTTCGCGTGGGGCTATCCGTTGTCCGTGGCCCAGGTCGTCATGACCGGGCTGTCCGGCTCGCTCGGACTGCTCCGGCGTCCGCGACGATCGCACTGGGACGCGGTCGCCGAGTCCCTCGAGCGGGTCCACATGATCGACCTCGCCGACAGACCC
>DAMDHZ010000071.1:17050-17538 GCA_032101665.1 Brachybacterium sp.
GACAGCGGGTTCTCGTCGCCCGCGCGCTCGCCCTGCGCCCGACGCTCCTCCTCCTCGATGAGCCGTTCACGGGACTGGACATGCCCACCCAGGAGCTGCTCGGCGCCCTGTTCGCGGACATCGCGCACGAAGGGCGTGCGGTGCTGATGACCACCCACGACCTCCTGGGTGCGCTCGACCTCTCCGACCGCCTGGTGCTCCTGAACCGCACGATCATCGCAGCGGGCACACCCCGGGAGCTGGTGGCGGACCGTGAGGCCTGGAAGCGCACCTTCGAGGTCACGGACTCCTCCCCGCTCCTGCGGATGATCACGGCGGTGACCGCATGAACCCCCTCGAGTTCGTCCGCGACCTCGTCAATCCCGACCTCGCGTTCCTGTCCAAGGCACTGGTCGTCGCCGTCATCTCGTCGGTCGTCTGCGGCGTCATCGGCACGCACGTGGTGCTCCGGGGCATGGCGTTCATCGGCGATGCCGTGGCCCACGCCG
>DAMDHZ010000072.1:0-16932 GCA_032101665.1 Brachybacterium sp.
CCATGCGCGCCCAGTACCTCGACCGCATGGACATCGAGCGCGAGCGCGGCATCACCGTGAAGTCGCAGGCCGTGCGGATGCCCTGGAAGGTCGACGACGAGGTCTTCGCCCTCAACATGATCGACACGCCCGGCCACGTCGACTTCACGTACGAGGTGTCCCGCTCCCTCGCCGCGTGCGAGGGAGCGATCCTGCTGGTGGATGCCGCACAGGGCATCGAGGCCCAGACCCTCGCGAACCTCTACCTGGCCCTCGAGAACGACCTCACCATCATCCCGGTGCTCAACAAGATCGACCTGCCGGGCGCCGAGCCCGAGAAGTACGCCGCGGAGATCTCCCAGCTCGTCGGCGTCGACCCCGACGAGGTCCTGCGCGTCTCCGGCAAGACCGGGGTGGGCGTGCCCGAGCTGCTCGACCACGTCGTGCGCACCCTGCCGGCCCCGACGGGCGACGCCGAGAGCCCGTGTCGCGCGATGATCTTCGACTCGGTGTACGACACGTACCGCGGCGTCGTCACCTACGTGCGCGTGGTCGACGGCGAGCTGCGGGCCCGCGAGCGCATCGAGATGATGTCGACGGGCGCCCAGCACGAGCTGCTCGAGATCGGCGTCATCTCCCCGGAGCCCGTGCCCACCCGGGGGCTCGGGGTGGGCGAGGTCGGGTACCTCATCACGGGCGTCAAGGACGTGCGCCAGTCCAAGGTGGGCGACACCGTCACGCTCGCGCGGCACGGGGCGACCACGGCGCTGTCGGGCTATTCCGATCCCAAGCCGATGGTCTTCTCGGGCCTGTTCCCGATCGACGGCTCGGACTACCCGGTGCTGCGTGACGCCCTCGACAAGCTCAAGCTCAACGACGCGGCCCTGCACTACGAGCCCGAGACGTCGACCGCGCTCGGCTTCGGCTTCCGCGTCGGCTTCCTGGGGCTGCTGCACCTCGAGATCATCCGCGAGCGCCTCGAGCGCGAGTTCGACCTGGACCTCATCGCGACGGCGCCGAGCGTGATCTACCACGTCACGATGGAGGACGGCTCCGAGGTGGACGTGCTCAACCCCTCGGACTTCCCCGAGGGCAAGGTCCGGGAGATCCGCGAGCCGATCACGCGGGCCACGATCCTCGCGCCGAGCGACTACATCGGCGCGATCATGGAGCTGTGCCAGTCCAAGCGCGGGCAGCTGCAGGGCATGGACTACCTCTCCGAGGACCGGGTCGAGCTGCGCTACACCCTTCCCCTCGCCGAGATCGTCTTCGACTTCTTCGACCAGCTCAAGTCCCGCACCAAGGGCTACGCGAGCCTCGACTACGACGTCGAGGGCGAGCAGGCGGCCGACCTGGTCAAGGTCGACATGCTCCTGCAGGGTGAGCCCGTCGACGCCTTCAGCGCGGTCGTGCACCGCGACAAGGCCTACGGCTACGGCGTCGAGATGGCCGGCAAGCTCAAGAACCTCATCCCGCGCCAGCAGTTCGAGGTGCCCATCCAGGCCGCGATCGGATCGCGCATCATCGCGCGCGAGAACATCCGGGCGATGCGCAAGGACGTGCTGTCCAAGTGCTACGGCGGCGACATCTCGCGCAAGCGCAAACTGCTCGAGAAGCAGAAGGAGGGCAAGAAGCGCATGAAGAACATCGGCAGCGTCGAGGTGCCCCAGGAGGCCTTCATCGCGGCCCTGTCCTCCGACGGCGGCGACAGCGGCAAGGACGGGAAGAAGAAGTGACCGCGCCCGCCGTCACGGCCGGGTCCACGGGCCGCATCGACGCGGTCTGCGTCGTCCACCAGCTCGTCGACGACCCGGGCAGCGTGGGCACCACGGCGATCGACAAGCGGCCCGCGACGGGCCCCGTGCGCGTGGGCGCCCTCGGGCTGTACGCGGACGTCCAGGCCGACCGCGCCCACCACGGCGGGGCCGACCAGGCCGTCTACCTCTACGACGCCGCCGAGGCGGAGCACTGGGCCCACGACCTCGACCGTCCGGTCCCGTTCGGCTCCTTCGGGGAGAACCTGCGGGTCTCGGGACTGCCGATCGACGACCTCGAGATCGGCGCACGGCTGCGGGCGGGCAGCGTGCTGCTCGAGGTGACGGCACCGCGCACGCCGTGCGCGACCTTCGCCCGCTGGGTCGGCGTCGACGACTTCCGCGCCCGCTTCCACGCGCGCGCCCGCACGGGCGTGTACTGCCGTGTGCTCGAGGTCGGCGCGGTACGCGCGGGGGACGCCCTCGAGGTGGTCTCGACCCCCGGGCACGGCATGAGCGTCGCCGTGGTCTACGCGAACCAGCGCGATGCCGGCGTCGCGCAGGTCCTGCGCGACTGGTCCCGCGAGTCCGGGATCGCGCTGCACCGTGAGATCGTGGCCCGCGCCGCCCGGCTGCTGAAGAACGAGGCATGACCACGACCGATCACACCGAGGGCCGGGAGCTGTCGGCCTACGTCCACGTCCCGTTCTGCGCGGTCCGCTGCGGCTACTGCGACTTCAACACCTACACCGCGACCGAGCTGGGCGGAGGCGGGTCCCAGCGGGAGTACCCCGATGCCGCGATGCGCGAGATGGATCTCGTGCTCGCCGACGACCGCGCCGCCGGCTACGTCTACGACCGCGTGTCGACCGTGTTCTTCGGCGGCGGGACCCCCACCCTGCTGCCCTCGGGCGACCTGGTGCGCATGCTCGCCCATCTGCGGACCCTCGTGCCGCTCGCTCCCGACGCCGAGGTCACGACGGAGGCCAATCCCGACTCGGTCACGCGGGACTCGCTGCGCGAGCTCGCCGACGGCGGCATCACGCGCGTCTCCTTCGGCATGCAGTCGGCCGTGCGCTCGGTGCTGGCGACCCTCGATCGCACGCACGACCCCGAGCGCGTGCCCCAGGCCGTCGCCTGGGCGCGCGAGGCGGGGCTCCAGGTGAGCCTGGACCTGATCTACGGCACGCCGGGGGAGCGCCTCGAGGACGTCGAGGCCTCGGTGCGCGCCGCCCTCGCGTGCGCGCCCGACCATCTGTCGGCCTACTCGCTCATCATCGAGGGCAACACGGCGATGGCCCGTCATCTGCGGCGCGGCGAGATCGCGGCCCCCGACCCCGACGACATGGCCGACAAGTACGAGCTGATCGACGACCTGCTCGCCGGCGCCGGCTTCTCCTGGTACGAGGTGTCCAACTGGGCGCGGAGCGAGGAGCTGCGCTGTCGCCACAATCTCGCCTACTGGCGCGGCGGCGACTGGTGGGGGATCGGCCCCGGCGCCCATCGCCACCGTGACGGCCTGCGTGCGTGGAACGTCAAGCATCCCTCGCGCTACGCGGGCATGCTCACGGTGGGTGAGCTGCCCCGCGAGGGTGCCGAGGAGCTGGATGTCGCGGATCGGGCGCTCGAGCGGATCCTGCTCGAGCTGCGCATCGCCGACGGGCTGCCCGTCGAGGCCGTGCCGCCCGAGCGGCGCGACCAGATCGCGGTGCACGTCGAGCGCGGACACCTCGAGCCCGCCGCGGCCGCGACCGGGCGTCTCGTCCTGACCCGCGAGGGCCGCCTGCTCGCCGACGCCGTGGTCCGCGACCTCACCGTCTGAGCTCAGCTGAACAGGCGCAGGTTGATGGGGTAGTTCCACCACTGCCGGTCGTTGGCCTTGACCGCCGCGACGATCGCGAAGATCGCCTGCAGGATCTGCGGGACGAGCACGAGGAACATCGACAGCCCGAAGGTGAAGAGCGCGAGGACCGCGCCGACGATCCCGAGCACGATCGACGCGATGATGTTGAGGATGGTCCCGGACAGCGCCTCGGCCGCGTAGTAGCGCACGAAGCGATTGCGGTCGCGGAAGACGAGGAGCGGGCCGAGCAGCGGGATCACGAGCACGGAGAGCTGGGCGAGCAGCGACCACAGCCGGGCGTCGGAATCGCTCATGGGCGCTCCGGGCAGCGGGCCGCGGTAGACCCCCTGCACGCCGGGTGGCGGGACGTCGGACCACGAGCCGGGGCCTTGTGCCTGCTGCTGGTAGCCGCCCTGCTGGTGCGGGCCGCCCGGTTGCTGCGGGAAGGGCCGCTGCGCGTTCGTCATCTGGCGTCCTCGTCGTCTGGGACCGGCCGCGGGGCGGCCGGGCGTCGCACGTGTCGCGCCGAGACTATCGCGCGTGCGCCCCCTCAGGCCTCCTGCGTCACCCAGTCGATGAGCTCCTCGATGCGTCCCGAGAGGGTCGGCTCGACGTCGGCGTAGCTGCGCACGGTCGCCAGGATCCGCTTCCAGCCCTCGGCGACGTCGACCTGGTCGGCGCACGGCCAGCCGAGCGCCCTCAAGGTGCCCACTTTGATGTCGGTGCCGCGCGGTACGTGGGGCCAGGCGTCGAGGCCGACCCGGGCGGGGCGCACCGCCTGCCACACGTCCACGTACGGGTGGCCCAGGATCAGCACGTTGCCCCGAGCCCCGGGCAGGCGCATGACCTGCTCGGCCAGCCGGGTCTCCTTCGAACCCGCGACGAGGTGGTCCACGAGCACGCCGAGCCGGCGGCCCGGCCCGGGGGCGAACGCCTCGACGCGCTCGGGCAGGTTGTCGGCGCCGTCGAGCACGACGACCACGACACCCTCGATGCGCAGGTCGTGGCCCCACACCTTCTGGACCAGCTCGGCATCGTGCTTGCCCTCGACCCAGATCCGGGAGGCGCGCGCGGTCCTGGCCCGGGCGCCCTCGACGTAGACGGAGCCGCTCGCGCTGCGCAGCGGGCTCGACGACGCGGGCCGGCGCTGCGGCGGCGTGAGGACCACGGGCCGGCCGTCGATCATGAACCCCGGCCCGAGCGGGAACGAGCGGGTGCGTCCGCGCGCGTCCTCGAGCTCCACGAGCACGCCGCCCACGGTCTTCTCGACCCGCGTGATCGCGCCGGTCCACCCGCTCGCGGCGTCCTCGACGACGAGGTCGCGGCGCACGGGCACCTCGGTGGGGGCGGGCCGGCGGCGATGCCGGTCGGGCGCCGCGGAGGAGAGCACGTCACGGCCGTAGCGGTCGGGGAAGGAGCGGGGCACGGGCGTCACCGTACACCGGGAGCGAACAGCGCCGGGGGAGGCCCCGGGGCGCTTGTAGACTTGGCACTCGCGGCGTTCAAGTGCCAGCCGCGCGGGACGGCAAGGGAGGTGAGGGCATGGACGAGCGCAAGCTGCAGATCCTCGGGGCGATCGTCGAGGACTACGTCTCCACGCGCGAGCCCGTGGGCTCGAAGTCCCTCCTGGACCGTCACGACCTCGGGGTCTCGGCGGCGACGGTGCGCAACGACATGTCGATCCTCGAGGAGGAGGGGCTCATCGCCCAGCCGCACACCTCGGCCGGCCGCGTCCCCACCGACAAGGGCTATCGCGCGTTCGTCGATCAGATCGCCCAGGTCAAGCCGCTGTCGGGCCCCGAGCGACGGGCCATCGAGTCCTTCCTCGCGGATGCGGGGGACCTCGACGACCTGCTCGAGCGCACCGTGCGCATGCTCGCCCAGCTCACCCACCAGGTCGCCCTCATCCAGTACCCCGTGCGCCGCCAGGCGACCGTGCGCCACATCGAGCTGGTGCGGGTGGCCGAGACCATGCTCCTGCTCGTCCTCATCACCGAGTCCGGCCGCGTCGACCAGCGCACGATCGGCCTGACCGCGCCACGCTCGGTCGAGTTCTACGAGCAGCTGCGGGGCACCCTCCACGCCGCGGCGATCGGCCGGCGGGTCACCGACCTGGCGGATGCCCTCGACACCGTGGTCGCCGTCTCCTCCCCGGAGGACCGGGCGGCCGTCGCCGAGGTGGTCGACGCGCTGCGCGTCATGCTCGACGCGCGTCGCGAGGAGCGCCTGGTGATGGCGGGGACCGCGAACCTGGCACGCGCCGCACTCGATCGCACGCGCGACGTCGAGCCCCTGCTCGACGTGCTCGAGGAACACCTCGTGCTGCTGCGGCTGCTCGCGGACTTCAGCCCCGAGCCCGGCGGGGTGGAGGTGCGCATCGGCGAGGAGATCCGGGGGGCGGCCCTCCACCGGGCCGCCCTCGTGGGCGCCGGCTATGGCGAGAGCTCACACCTGGCGATCCTCGGTCCCAGCCGCATGGACTACGTGCACGGGATCTCGAGCGTGCACGCCCTCGCCCGCTACATCTCCCGCTTCATCCCTTGACCCGCGGATCCCTCCGCTGACCCCGGGGAACCCCACGCCCCTCCGCGTGCCCCTCCCGACGACGACAGGAAGCCCACCTCGTGAACGACGACTACTACGACCTCCTCGGCGTGTCCCGCGACGCCTCCACCGAGGAGATCAAGAAGGCGTATCGCAAGCTGGCCCGCACCCTGCACCCGGACGTGAACCCCGACCCGGAGGCCGGTGAGAAGTTCAAGAAGGTCTCCCAGGCGTACGAGACGCTGTCCAACCCCGACAAGCGCCGCATGTACGACATGGGCGGCGGCCCGGGCAACCCCATGGGCGGCGGCTTCGGCGGCGCGGGCTTCGACTTCTCCGACATCTTCGACATGTTCGCGGGGGCCTCGGGCATGCGCGGCCGCTCGCAGGGTCCCGTGCCGCGCCAACGCCGCGGCGGCGACATCCTGCGTCGCACCCAGATCTCCCTGCGGGACGTCGTGTTCGGCAGCGAGCAGCAGCTGAGCTTCCGCACCGCTGCGCGCTGCGAGGTGTGCGGCGGATCGTGCTGCGCTCCCGGCACGTCGCCGACCCCGTGTACGGTCTGCGGCGGATCGGGCCACGTCCAGCGGGTCGCCCAGTCGCTCCTGGGGCAGATGGTCACGATGGTGCCGTGTTCGGCCTGCCAGGGCCACGGCGACATCATCTCGAGCCCGTGCCAGGAGTGCTCGGGCCACGGTCGCGTCCAGAAGGAGCGCACCGTGACCGTGCGCATCCCCTCGGGCGTCGAGGCCGGCACCCGCATCCAGCTGCGCGGCGAGGGCGAGGTGGGCGAGGCAGGCGGCCCCTCCGGTGACCTCTACGTCGAGCTGTCCATCGCCGCCGACGAGCTGTACGAGCGCGTGGCCGACGACCTCATCACCCGGGTGCGGATCCCGATGACGTCCGCGGCGCTCGGCAGCTCCGTGCCCATCACGACCTTCGACGGCGAGCGGACGCTGACCATCGCGCCGGGTGCCCAGCCCGGCGACGTCATCACCCTGAAGAACCTCGGCGTGACCGCGCTGCGCTCCGAGCGTCGCGGCGACATCAAGGTCGAGCTCGACGTGGTCGTGCCCCGCAACCTCAGCGGCGAGCAGAAGGAGCTGCTCGAGCGCTTCGCCTCCGTGCGCGGGGAGGAGGCGCCCCAGCACGCCGGACGCGAGGCCGACCGGGGCGGTATGTTCTCCAAGCTGCGCGAACGGTTCCGGGAGCGCTGAGCCCGATGCCCGCAACCCGGCCCAGCTTCCTGCTGCTCGACGCCGACCTCGAGGGTCTCGAGGCCGGGGACGCCACCGTGCTCGCGGGCGACGAGGGTCGGCACGCCGCCAAGGTGGCACGGATCGGGGTGGGGGAGGAGCTCCTGCTGACGGACACCGCTGGGCATCAGGCCCGCGCGCGCGTGACGGCCGCGGCCAAGGAGTCCCTCGAGCTCGAGCTCCTCGAGCCCCCGCGTCGGGCGCCGGTCCGCGTGCCCCGGCTCGCGCTCGTCCAGGCGCTCGCGACGGGCGGACGCGACGAGCAGGCCGTCGAGTCGGCGACCGAGCTCGGCGTCGACCGCGTGACACCGTGGATCGCCCGTCGCTCCGTCTCGGTGTGGAAGGGGGAGCGGCGCACCAGGGGACGTGCGAAGTGGGAGCAGACCGTGCGCACCGCCGTGAAGCAGTGCCGGCGCCCGGGCATCCCCGTGGTCGACGCCGCCGTGGACACGGCCGCGCTGGTCGCCGACGTCCGCGAGCGCGTCGCCTCCGGGGCCCTCGTGCTCGTCCTGCACGAGCAGGAGAACACGCCCCTGCTGAGGTGGACCGAGGAGCTGGGCACCGCGGCCGAGCGACGGGTTCCCGAGGTCGCGATGATCGTGGGACCCGAGGGAGGGATCGCCGAGGACGAGCTCGCGGCGCTGCGGGACGCCGGCGCGCGCAGCGTCCTGCTCGGCCCGGAGGTGCTGCGCTCGTCGACTGCGGGCCCCGCCGCGCTCGCCGTCATCAGCGCCCTCGTCGGGCGCTGGGGCTGATCCGACCCTCTCTGCGCTCCCGTGACGCATCGAACGATGCGTCCGTCGTCCCCGGGGTCAGCAAGATCACCCGGACGTGGCGGAGAGTCCCGCCACGGCAGCGCCATCGTGAATACACTTCTCTGCAACGGACGGAGCCCCCGGCCCCGTTCCGGGACCTGTCGCACCCGTATCCCCCCATCCCCCCGCCACGGGTCGCGACCGGGCCGGCGCACCCGTCTGCCGCCGCCCGCACCAGAGGAAGGAGCCCCGTGGTCGTCCGACGCGCCCTGACCCAGGACCTGTCCGCGCTCGCGCGGCGCTCCGTCGACGGCCTGCAGATCGCGCTCCTGGTCGGGCGCGCGGGCGTCGGCAAGTCGACCCTCGCCCACGACGTGGCGACCGAGACCGGCCTTCCCCAGATCCGGCTCGACCTGTTCCCCGAGGACGCCGAGAGCTCCGGCAGCTCCCTGCGCGGCCTCGCGCGCAAGCTCGGGGTGCCGGGCAGCGGGGACGATCATGTCGTCGACGATCTCCTGGCCGCTCTCGAGCGCAAGGGCCCCTGCCTCCTGCTCGTCGAGGACGTGCAGTGGATGGACATGATCTCGCAGCGCACGATCTGGCAGGTCCTTCGCCGGGCGACCGAGCTTCCGGTCATGCTGCTGATGACGAGCGTGGACACGTCCGGGCCGCTCGCGGAGGGTGTCGCCCTCATGCTGCGGACGCTCGAGCGCGGGCGGCTCGTGGACGTCGTGCCGTTCAGCGAGGCGGAGGTCCGCGAGTACGTCCATGAGGAGTTCCGCATCGAACTGGGCGCGGAGACCCTGCATCGCGTCTACGAGTCCACCGACGGCGTCCCCGCGCTGCTCGCCTCGGTGGTCCAGCAGCTGCGCATGAGCGGGAGCGTGGACCTCGACCGGGCCCTGCGCTCGATCGTGGACCGCAGCCGCAGCAGCGGTCTGCTCGTCCAGCAGGTCGGCCGCGTCATGGACGACGCGAGCCCGCAGCTGCGCGCCGCGCTCATCGCCCTCTCCCTCGCCGGCCGGCTGACCGCCGATCAGCTCACGCGCGTGCTCGACCTGCAAGGACTGCCGGACGTGAGCACGCACGAGCTCCTCGCGACGACGCTCGTGAACTCGGATGACGAGTACGCCCTCCGGCTCGGTCATCCCCAGTACCCGTCTCCTCTGCTCGCGTACGCCACGGGCGCCGACCGCCGCGACGCCCATCTCGCCCTCGGGCGCGTCCTGCGGGGAGTGGACTCTCTCGAGCACCGGGCAGCGGTGGTGACGCCGCGGACGGCTCCGGAGCTCCTGCAGGAGATCGACGACCGTCTCCATGACGCCTATGCGCAGGTGGACCTCGAGCTCGCCTGTCGCCTCGCGCGGATCGGTGCCCGGATCGACGAGGGGTATGCGATCGAGGTGGTGCTCGCGGCGCTGCGGAACCGTCGCCCCCAGCTGCTGCAGGATCTGCGTGACCGCTTCGTCGACATCCGGCCATCGGTGACGCGCACGGTCGGCCTCGCCGTGATCGAGGACGACATCGAGAGCCTCCGCGGCGCGAGTCGGCGTCTGGCCCGCATCGATCCGTGCGAGATCACCGACGTGCGGGAGCTGCTCGCCCTCGCCTACGCCTTCCAGTACATCGCGCTGCGCCTCGTCGCGGAGGTGATCCCCTTCGCGGTGCCCGCTGCACGCCGCCTGATCGACGAGATGGCCACCCGCCAGACCGAGATCGCCGACATCGATCCCACCTGGGGGCGCGAGCTCGAGACGCTCCAACTGGGCCTCCAGCTGTTCGTGGCCGCCGGGGACTTCGAGTTCCCGACCGGCGTCCGCCTGCGTCATCTCGACGAGCTCCGCGAGCGGTTCGAGAGCTCGAGCCGCTCCGAGACGATGTCCACCACGATCGCGGCGATGAAGGGGATCATCCATCACCTCCACGGCGACCTCGGTTCCGCGCGCACGGAGCTGCAGCACGCCCTGGCGGGGCGCACTCTCGCGGGGCCCGACCTGTCGATGCAGGCCGCGTCCGCCCTGATCGACATCGAGTTCCTGCGCGGGGCCTGGGACACCGCGCACCTGCGCGCGCATCGTCAGCTGACCGCGGTGCTCGACGTGATGCGCCCCGCGCAATGGGGGAGGCCCTTCGTGCTGGCCTCGCTCGTGCCGGCGTGCCGCGGCGACGAGTCGCTCATCACCTCGTCGTCGCTCACGGAGGACATCATCGAGGCCGACCATGTCTCGCTCGCGGCCAAGGCCCAGTGGACCGCATGGCGCAGCATCGCCGTCGGCGGACCGTCCGGGACGGCGGGGGCTGCGCTCGACGCCCTGGCCGATTCCGGGCGGGGGCTCGGTCCGGGCGCGTACCTGCTCACCGTCCTGCGGGTCCGCGACCACCTCGCGGCGGGAGCGCGGCATCGCGCCGTCGACGCCCTCGACGCCTTCGCGGACGAGGACTTCGCCCCGCACGCGATCGCCTACGCGCGCCACCACGTCGACGCGCTGCTCGCGGCCGACGTCCGCGACCACGGCGCCGCCGAGCGCGCGTTCACCGCCGCGGCCGAGGAGTACGAGGCGTACATCGCCGAGAACCCCTCGGCCCCGCCCCGCATGTACGGCGCCGTCCTCGCCGAGGACTGGGCACGCCATCGGGCCCGCCTCGGCGAGGGGACGCCCTCGCCCCTGGCCGCGCTGCTGGCCGACGCCGTGGCCCTGACCGGAACCTGCGGCGCCGACCTGTGGTGCGACCGCCTGCGCGCCCTGCACGAACGGATCGAGCCCGAGACCCCCCTCCTGCACGCCCCGGGAGGCGATCCGCTGTCCGCGCTGACCGCGCGGGAACGGGAGGTGGTGACGCTCGCGGCCGGAGGCCTGAGCAATCGCGACATCTCCCGCGCCCTCTTCGTGACCGTCCGCACCGCGGAGTATCACGTGCACAACGCCCTGACGAAGCTCGGGCTCAGCTCTCGCGCTCAACTGCCCGAGGTGATCGGCGAGCCTCAGGACTCCGCCGCGTAGTCGCCTCCCGCGAGCGGGACGACGACGGAGTCGTTGCCGACCGCGTCCACGCGCGAGGACCCGCTCCCGCTGCTCACGCCGTAGACGACCGTGAACCGCAGCGCGCTCGCGTCCGTGTCGACGCCGGCCACGAGCACGGTCAGGCCCGCGCTCGACGGCGCCGTGATGTCCCAGGAGCCGTCGCCGAGCACGGGTGGGGTGACCGCGTCGGCGGGGACGGCGACCCAGCCGTCCGCGGTGAGCGCCTCGACGCTCACGACCACGGAGTCGAGGTGGAGACCGGTGCCACCCGTCGCCGACAGTCCGATGGTGAGCGGTTTGACGCTCTGCGCGGTCCAGTCACGCAGGTCGCGCTCGGACCAGTACCTCGCGGACAGGGTCATGGCCCCTGCCTGCAGCTCGTGCTCGGCGCTTCCCGTCGCGAGATCGTTCGCCACCGCGGGGGCGGTCGGGAAGGCAGCGCTCGCCGTGCTCGTCGGGGTCGGGGTGCTCGCCGAGGCCGCCGCCGTGCTCGTCCCCGCCCGGTGTGCCGCATCGGCCGTCTGCCACGGCGGCGCACTGCACCCGGCGAGCGCGAGGGCTGCCCACGCCAGGCCCAGCGGCGCGGCACGGCGCAGTCGGGTCCGCCGCGTGGCCGGGGGTCGGGTTCGCAAGCTGGTCATGTCCGCATCCTGATCTCGTGGGGGCGGCGGCAGGTCCGTGCCGCTCACCGAGAAGTCTGCGGTCCCCCACGGGCTCCGTCACCGTGCGGCGCTACCAGGACCGGGACTCCAGTAGCCGTCCCGGGCGTGCGCAGGCACCGCCCCGGTAGTGCGAGTCCGCGGCCCCGTAGTGCGGCGTCCGCGCGTCCTGGTAGTCGGTCAGGCGCGCAGTGACGGGGTCCACACGACCTGCGGGACCGTGCCCCACGCCCGTATAGCGGCACCCCGCGATCCCGGTGGTGCCCTGGTGGTGCGCGCTCTTCCGTCCTGGTGGCGGGGCCGAGCAGGCTGATGCCCGAGCCACCGACCCCCAGGCCGCCGATCGATCAGGAAGCAGGAATCCACGATGTCGCAGGTACTCGAGACCGCACCGCTCGTCACCACGGAGCCCGAGCGCGCCCTCACCTCCGGCACGGTCCGCACGGCCTCGCACCGCGGGGACCTCGCGGAGATGGAGAAGTACGCGCCGCGGTTCGTCCCCGTCCAGCGCCAGCACGCCCGCATCGGCTGCGTCGTCCCCGCCTACAACGAGGAGGGCTCGATCGCCCAGGTGCTGCGCTCGCTGCTCGACCAGACCCACGTGCCCGACGAGATCCACGTCGTCGTCAACAACTCCTCCGACGAGACCTTCTGGGTCGCCCGCGAGTTCGCCGGCCGCCACGAGCGCTGGTACCGCGACGAGCTGATGATCAGCGAGGTGTACGTGCACGACGCCGGCGCGGTCCCCGACCGCAAGGTGGGGGCCCTCAACATCGGCTTCGCCTACGTCGAGGACTGCGACTACCTGCTCGGCGTCGACGGCGACGCGATCCTGCGGCGCGACACCGTCGAGCGTCTGCTCGCGGAGATCGAGTCGGACCGGCGCATCGGCGGTATCAGCGCGATCTACACGATGGACTATGCCGAGGGGCGGACCGCGGGGGCCAAGTACCTCATCAGCGGTCAACGCCAGCAGTTCGCGAGCTTCAACATGCAGAACCTGCTCCGCGGACGCAACATGGCAGTGATCGGCGGCCAGTGCTCCATCTTCTCCATCGAGGCCCTGCAAGCCGTGCGCGACGTCTACCGCCAGGCGGGCCCCTGGGTGGCCGACTCCGAGGTCGAGGACTCGCTGCTGTCCCTCCAGCTCAAGAAGCTCGGCTTTGCGACCAAGATCAGCGCGACCGCACGCGCCTCGGTCGGCGCCATGACCACGCTCAAGGCGCTCGACGCACAGCAGGTCAAGTGGAGCTACGGCGCGATCGACCTGATGTGGCCGGGCCAGCGCGGCAACACCTCCGGCCAGCCGTTCCACCCCAACCTGCGCCTGCGGTGGATGGAGAACGGCTCGATGCTGCTGAACCTTCTCGCCCGCGTCGGCTTCGTGCTGCTCCTCGTCGCCTCCCTCAGCATCGGGGCCTGGGTGTTCTCACCCTGGTGGCTCGTGCCGCCGGTCGTCTCCGTGCTCCTGAACCTGCGCGTGGCCATGTCGATGCACGACCGCACGTGGCGCGACATCCTGTTCGCGGCGCTCTACGTACCGGGCGAGGTCTACATGTGGATCAAGCTCGGGCACTTCATCCGAGCCTGGACCAAGTTCTTCTCCCGCACCGAGGTGGACAACTGGGGCGCACAGGCGGCGGCCGAGCAGGGCCGCGGCGGTTACGCCTACCTGCAGCCCGTGCTGTACCTGCTGGCCTTCACGGCCACCCTCGTGGTCGGCTGGACTGCCGCGCCGCTCCTGGTCCAGGAGTCCGTGCTGTGGGTGACCTGGCCGCTGCTCGCGGGCGTCACCGTGATGCAGACCCTCGGCATGGCGATCCGGCTCGGGCGGCGCCAGCGCGGCTTCACCGTCTGAGTCCGTGCATACGGGGGACGGCGCGTCAGGACATGGCCGCCGGGGTCTCGGCCCGCAGGGCAGCGACGAGCTCGCCGAGGCGTGTGGCCTTGTCCTCGCGCACGAACAGCTCACCCTCGACCGACAGGTCCTCGCGGAAGCCGAGTCCGATGCTGCCGACGACGTCGGCGCCGACCCTGCCCATCAGGGTCTCGAGCAGGGGCAGCACCTCGTCCGCCTCGCCCCAGCCGTAGCCGACGAGGGCCACGGGGAGGTCGTTCCACTCGGCCCACAGGAAGTCGACGGCGTTCTTGAGGGCACCGGGGTAGGAGCCGTTGTACTGCGGGGTGATGATGACGGCCGCGTCGAGAGCGCCGACCCGCTCACCCCACGAGCGGCCATGGGGAGTGTTCTTCTCCGCTCCCGACTTGGGGCTCGCCGGCTCGTCGAAGGCGGGCAGAGCAACTTCGCCCAACTCGATGCGGTCGATCTCCCACGTCGGATCCACGGCTCCCTGTACCCAGCGGGCGACGTGCGCCCCCACGCGGTGGGGGCGGGCACTGGCGACGATGATCCCGAGCTTCATGCTCCCAGGGTGCACCGTGGGCGCCCCCAAGCGCACCTATGGACGACATGCTGTGCCACAGACCACCGCCCACCGACGTGCTCGATAGACTTACCCCATGACTGACGACATGTCGCGCCCCGACCCCGACTGCGTGTTCTGCGGCATCGTCGCCGGCGACATCCCCTCGGACCGGGTGTTCGCCGACGATCGGGTGATCGCCTTCCGGGACCTCGCGCCGAAGGCGCCCGTGCACGTGCTCGTCGTCCCTCGGGAGCACTCGCGGGATGTGCGCGAGCTCGCCGGGAATCCCGGGCTGCTCGCCCACGTTGTGGAGGTGGCGGGCCAGGTCGCGCGCGACCTGGCCGACGGCGACTTCCGCCTCGTGTTCAACACGGGCGAGGGCGCCGGCCAGACCGTCATGCACGCCCACGCCCACGTCCTCGCGGGCACCACCCAGAACGAATCCGACACAGGAGCGCTGTGACAGCATCCGTCACCCCCGGGCCCCGGCCCACCGTCATCGACCGCCGCCTCGCGATCCCCGACCACCTGAGCCCCTTCCAGGTCCTCGGCGAGAACGACCAGGCCCTCGCCACGCTCGAGGACGTCGTCCCCGACACCGACGTGACCGTTCGGGGGCACGAGGTCACCCTGCGCGGCACCGAGGACGCGGTGCGGCGGGCCGAGCACATCGTCCGCTCGATCATCGAGCTCGCCACCACGGGGCAGTCCGTGACCGCGGAGGCCGTCCAGCGGGCCGCCGCCCTCTACGGCGACGACCGCGTGCGCGACGAGCGCATCGAGCGGGTGCTGTCGCAGTCGATCCTGTCCTCGCGCGGGCGGACCATCCGCCCCAAGACGCTCGGGCAGAAGCAGTACATCGATGCGATCGACGAGAACACGATCACGTTCGGGATCGGGCCGGCGGGAACCGGCAAGACCTACCTGGCCGTCGCCAAGGCCGTGCAGATGCTGCTGGACAAGCGCATCAACCGGATCATCCTCACGCGCCCCGCCGTCGAGGCCGGCGAGCGGCTCGGCTTCCTGCCGGGCACGCTCGCCGAGAAGATCGACCCGTACCTGCGCCCGCTGTACGACGCGCTGCACGACATGCTCGACCCCGAGTCGATCCCGCGCCTCATGGGCGCCGGCACGATCGAGGTCGCCCCGCTCGCGTACATGCGCGGGCGCACCCTCAACGACGCCTTCATCATCCTCGACGAGGCCCAGAACACCACGCCCGAGCAGATGAAGATGTTCCTGACCCGCCTCGGCTTCAGCTCGACCATGGTGGTCACGGGCGACGTGACGCAGGTCGACCTGTCGGGGGAGACCCGCAGCGGCCTGCGCGTCGTCGAGCAGGTGCTCGCCGGTGTCGACGACATCGCGTTCTGTCGCCTCACCTCACGCGACGTCGTGCGCCATCGCCTCGTCTCCGACATCGTCGAGGCGTACGGGCGCTGGGAGATCGGCAGCGGCAACCGGGAGCAGCGTCGTCGCGCCGCCACCCGCAGCTCCTCGCGCCCCGCCGGCCGCGGCGCGGCCTCCCATCGTCCCGCCGATCCCGCCGAGACCTCCGGGGAGGACCGATGACCATCGAGGTCAACAACGAGACCACCCATCGGGTCGACGAGACCGAGTTCGTCGAGCTCGCCCGCTACGTGTTCGCCGCGATGCACCTGCACCCGGCCACCGAGCTGTCGATCGTCTTCGTCGACGAGGACGCCATGACCCAGCTGCACGTGCAGTGGATGGACGAGCCCGGCCCCACCGACGTGCTCAGCTTCCCCATGGACGAGCTGCGCCCGGGCACCGAGGACGACGAGACGCCCGAAGGCATGCTCGGCGACATCGTGCTGTGCCCGTCCGTGGCCGCCGCGCAGGCCGCCTCGAACGGCCACAGCGCGGTCGAGGAGATGCTGCTGCTGACCACCCACGGGATCCTGCACCTGCTGGGATACGACCATGCCGAGGAGGACGAGCGCCGTGTCATGTTCGACCTGCAGCGCAAGCTCCTGCTGACCTTCCTGGCCTCGCGCGAGACCCGGAGCTCCTGACCTCGATGACCGCCCTCCTGGCGACCCTGGTCCCCCTCGCGATCCTGGGCGTGGCCGGCGCCGCCGTGTTCACGGCCGCCGACGCCGCGACCCTGTCCGTCAGTCGCGCCGGCCTCGAGCGCGCCCTCGAGGACCGCCCTGATCGCCTCCGGCGCCGCGTCATGCACCAGCACGACGACGCCTCGCGCGTGTTCGCGACCGTGACGATGGGCAGGATCCTCTCCGAGGCGCTGTTCGCCGTCTCCGTCGCCGGCATCGCCTTCGAGCTGCTCGACGGCTGGGTCGTGCCGCTCGTGGTCGCGGTCCTGGCGGTGTGGGCGATCTCGTTCATCGCCGTGTCCGTCTCGCCCCGCACGCTCGGCCGGCGCAGCCCCGAATCGACCGTGATCGCGCTGTCGGGTGTGATCGGGGTGGCCCGCGGCCTGCTGTGGCCGCTCGCGATGGCGTTCATCCACATCGGCTCGGCCTTCACCCCGGGCGGCAAGGTGCGCGGCGGACCGTACGCGACGGAGGCCGAGCTGCGCCACTTCGTCGACCGTGCGACCGAGTCCGAGGAGCTCGAGCACGACGAGCGCGACATGATCCAGGGCGTCTTCGATCTCGGCGACACCCGCATCCGCGAGCTCATGGTGCCGCGCACCGACATGATCACGGTCT
>DAMDHZ010000073.1:0-15923 GCA_032101665.1 Brachybacterium sp.
ACCCTTGACCTTCTCCTTACCATGGAGACGCTCTGCCGACTGAGCTATCAGGGCAAGCCCGAGGAAGCTTACATGCGCTCTGACCTGCGGACAATCCGCATGCGCTCCTCGGTGCCTGGGATCACACGCGATGATCCTCGGCGGTGGCAGGTGAGGGATTCGAACCCCCGTAGGCGATGCCAGCTGATTTACAGTCAGCCCCCTTTGGCCACTCGGGTAACCTGCCGGGAAGGCGTCTGGCCCCGTGCCCGCATCCCGACCCTGTGGATCGGAGCGCGCGGCAGAACCGGACTCGTACATCGTACAGACGCACCCGTGATCGTGCGAACCGGAGCCCCGCCCGGGGCGCATGAGGCTGGTCACAGGGCCGCTCCGGGCCGTGCGTTCCGGGCCGTCTACAGTGGCGGGAGACGGGCACCCGGAGCCGCGCGCAACCGTGCCCGGACGACACCGGACCGCGGGCACGACCCGCCCGCTCCGACTGACTCCCGACAGGAAGGACCCCGGCCATGGCCGACTCCTCGTTCGACATCGTCTCCAAGCTCGACCGCCAGGAGGTCGACAACGCCGTCAACCAGGCCGCGAAGGAGATCGCGCAACGCTACGACTTCCGCAACACAGGGGCGAGCGTGACCCTCAGCGGCGACGAGATCGTGATGGTCGCCAACGCCGAGGAGCGCGTCATGGCCGTCCTCGACGTGCTCCAGTCCAAGCTGATCCGCCGCGGCATCTCCCTGAAGTCCCTCGACGTGGGTGAGCCCCGGCAGTCCGGCAAGGAGGTGCGCCTGGCAGGCGGCCTCAAGGAGGGCATCGCCTCGGACGAGGCGAAGAAGATCTCCAAGATCATCCGCGACGAGGGCCCCAAGGGCGTCAAGGCGCAGATCCAGGGGGACGAGCTGCGGGTGTCCTCCAAGAGCCGCGACGACCTGCAGACGGTGATCGCCCTGCTCAAGGGCAAGGACCTGGACGTCGCCCTGCAGTTCGTCAACTACCGCTGATCCAGCAGTCGGCGGCCGGCCCCGCTCGGCACCCATGCCGCGCGGCGCCGGCGCCGCCGTGCTCGGCGCGTCCTCAGCCAGGACGCGCCGAGCCGGTCGCCGCGGTCGGCACCGTGCTGACAGGCGTCCTCGGCGTGGGCTGCTCACGCTGCTCGGCGATGTCGAGCAGCGCGTCCAGGTCGTCCGGCGTGATCGGAGCCTTCTCCTGATCGATACGGCACTCCGCGGCAAGACGGCGGAGCTGTGTGTACGTGGCCATGATGTTCCCCCCTTGGTGCGTACTCCTTGCACCATAGGCCCGTTGTCCGCCGATTCGCTGGAGGAACGATCAGAGGCTCCTGGGGAGGGGACGCGGCCAGGTGTGAGGCGTTCGATCGAGGAGTGGTGCGTTCTCGTTGTCATCGTGGATCGATCGGTGCGTTCCGGGCGCCACGTGCGCACATGGCGACGTCAACGTCCCTCTGGACGCAGAGGCCCGACGTCGATGTGCCACGCGGCGGCGTGGCCTTGCGGCTCGATCGACCCGTGGTGGCGCTCGGTCGCGGGCGCCGTCGCACGCGTCAGAAGGGGCGCTGCCTTCCGCGCTCTGCCATCTCCTCGAGCCGTGCGATCCGCTTGTCCATCGGCGGATGCGTCGAGAACAGGGTGGTCAGGCCCTCACCGGCGCGGAAGGGGTTGGCGATCATCATGTGGGCGCTGTCGACGATGTCCTGCTCGGGCCGCAGCGGCTTCGCGGTGACGCCGGACGAGATCTTCCGCAGGGCGGAGGCGAGCGCGAGCGGATCGCCCGTCAGGCGCGCGCCGTCCTCGTCCGCGTCGTACTCGCGCGTCCGGGAGATCGCGAGCTGGATGAGGGAGGCGGCGAGCGGCGCGAGGATCATCGCCGCGAGGGCCGCGATGATGTTGCCGCCCTGGCGATCGCGCCCGCCACCGAACCAGAGGGCCATCTGGGCGAGCCAGGTGATGATGCCCGCGATGCCGGCGGCGACCGAGCTGGTGAGGATGTCGCGGTTGTAGACGTGCATCAGCTCATGGCCCAGCACCCCGCGCAGCTCGCGGTCGTCGAGGATGCGCAGGATCCCTTGGGTCGCGCAGACGGCGGCGTGCTTCGGATTGCGCCCGGTCGCGAAGGCGTTGGGCTGATCGGTCGGCGAGATGTACAGGCGCGGCATGGGGGCGTTGGCGGCCGTCGAGAGCTCCTGCACGATCGCGTACAGACGCGGCGCCTGCTCGGGCGTCACGGGGACCGCCCGCATCGAGCGCAGGGCGATCTTGTCGCTGTTCCAGTAGCTGACGAACGTGCCGATCAGTCCGACAAGCGTGAAGATCCACAGATACCGCGGGCCGTTGCCGACGAGAAAGCCGATCGCGAGCAGGACGCCCCACAGCACGCCGAAGAGCGCCGCCGTCTTGACCGTGTTCATGGCCCCGCGACCCATGTGTTCCTCCTCCGGGGTGGAGCAGCCCTCTTGCGTCCGGCGCTCACCTGACCTTGAGTCTAGGCAGGGGCCCTGTCCGGCACCTGTGCGCCACCTCGGCGACTCCGGGGAGGCGTCCGCGAGACGAGGAACGGGCCCGCTCTCGCGTGGGGGCGAGGGCGGGCCCGTCCGGGGGGCCGTGGGGCCGAGGGAGTCAGGCGTAGGACGAGCCGCCACCGGTCGAGGTCGTGTCCTGCTCCTCGGCCTGCTGGCGGAGATCCTCGCTCTTGGTGGTCAGGGCGTCCACGAGCGGGTCGCTCTGGTTGGTGACCAGGCTGCCCCAGTCCGCGACGTAGGACTCGCGGTCGTCGCCGACCCAGTTGGCGCTGTTGACGCTCGTGGTGACGGTGGCGAAGGCCTCCTGGATGTTGGTCCCGGCGGTCTTGAGGGTGTCGGCCACGGTGCGGCCGTCGTCCGAGTTCATGCCCTTGAAAGACATCGTTCAGTCCTTTTCTCGAGTGTGGCGGTGGCGATCGACGGTCAGGCCGGCGGTCAGGCGGAGGCGTTGCGCTGCTCGTTGGCGTTCGTGGTGGCGCGCGTGGCCATGTCGCTCGCGGCCTGCTTGAGCGTGGTGAGCAGGCCGCCCACCTGTTCCTCGAAGTCGCTCACGAAGCGATCGCGGTCGTCGCCGGTCCAGTCCAGCTCCGTGAGGGCGGTGTAGGCGTCGTTGTAGTAGGTGTCCACATCCTCGACCGCCGTGGTGATGTCGGTGGCGATCTTGTCGACGTCCTCCGGGATCATGCCCTTCTTCATGGTGCCCTCCTGCGGGTGTTGGTCTGCTGTGCCCACCCGGTCCGGCACCTCGGCGACATCCGGTCGCGTCATCGGCCCGATCCCTCGGTGATGCCTCCACCCTAGAGGCGGGGGCCGCGCCTGACGATGGGGACAACTCCCCATGTGGACGTCTTCCCCTCCACACGCCGGTCCGAAGGCGGACGAGGGCGGGGATGACGGTGCAGACGGATGACGATCCCGCTCGGGGGGACGACCCGTGTGGCAGAGGCCGAAGAAGACGATCGGAGCGGCTCGGGGCTCGGGGCACGGGGGCACGGGGGCACGGGGGCACGGGGGCACGGGGGCACGGGGCGACAGTCCGTCGCGCGTGAGGAACGCGGTGAACGTCGCTGCAACGATCCACACCCGTCGCCCTGCCCGATCCCGTCTGTCACACCCCCGGAGTGGGATGGGTACATGACGACGAACACGTGGGGTCCGGGCCGGGAGGGTGATGTCCCTTCCGGCGAGGCCTCGCGCGTGGAGGTCGTGCCGGGCCACGGCGCGCTGATCGGCGGGATGGATCTCGGGGCCGTGACCGCCGCCCTCGCGCAAGTCCCCGGCCGGGTCCTCGAGGATCTGGGATCGCGCGAAGCGACCGAGGTGCTGGTCCAGGCCAGTGCACTTCGATCGGCGCTCACCGCCCTCGAGGACCACGCGATCATGGCCCTGGACACCCGGCTCCGCGAGGCAGACCAGCAGGTCCCCGACCCGACCCGGGGGCGGACGACCGCTCACCATGTCGCGATGGCCGCGCGGGTCTCCCCGGCGCTCGCCTCGCGGCGCGTGGCCGCCGCCCGCCGCCTCACCCGGGACATGCCCCGCACCCACCACGCCCTGGCCCACGGCACCCTCCCCGAGGCGTCAGCACTCGCGATCGGCACCACGAGCGGTCCCCTGCCCCCCGCCCTACGTGCCGAGGTCGACGCGATCATCGCCGATCACCTCCCATACCTCCAGGACGCGTCGGTGCGGCAATGGGAACAGGAGATCGACCTGATCGCCCACCGCCTGGACCCTCACTCCCTCGCCCAGCGGCACCAGGAGGCACGCGCGGGCCGCTCGGTGAGCATCGTGCGAGGACCCCACGGGATGGGGCGCCTGCACGCGACGCTGTCGGGAATCGACGCCGCCGCGATCAGCACGAAGCTGTCCCTGCAAGCCGAGCGCCTACGCGCCCAGGGCGACTCACGCGGTCACGGGCAGGCCATGGCCGACCTGCTCGCCGACACCCTGCTGGGCAGGGACGAGGCGATGGACCCGATCCGCCTGGACGTCGGGATGATCGTGACCGACCGGGTCCTGCTCGCCGGCCAGCAGGGCGACGCGGTCATCGAGGGCTACGGCACCATCCCCTCGGACGCCGCGCTCGCCTCGCTCGCCGCCCCGCACGGCGCGGACCGGGACGTCCAGGCGGTCCTGCGGCGCCTGTACACGCACCCGGACTCCGGCGAGCTGGTCGCCGTCGAGTCCCACGCCCGCACGTTCCCCACAGCCCTCGCACGGATGATCCGGATGGGACAGGCCGGCTGCGCGGGACCGTTCTGCGGGGCTCCCATCCGCCACATCGACCACCTCCAGGCGTTCGCCGACGGCGGGTCCACGTCCCTGGCCAACGGCGCCGGGTCCTGCGCGCACTGCAACTGGACACGTGAGCTCATGGCCCGAGTACAGGCCCATCGCGGTGACAACGGGAGCCGGGTGGTGACATGGACGTCGAGTCTCGGGATCACCACCCGGCGCACCAGCACCCCGCTCGAAGGGCGGTACCGCCGCTCCCGCCTCGACATCGAGGGTGTAGAGCCGCCGGGACTGTTGGGCGACCGGTCGGCGCCGCCGACGGGCCCAGGGAGTTTCCGCTCCTTCTCCCTTCCGTCCCCCTTGGCCGTCGACAGCGAGTCCCTGGTCGAGGTGCGACTCGCCGCCCTCATCGCCCGACACACTGCTCCCGGCTAGCTCGCGCCCGCTCAGGCGGAGGTGGATTCCTGCTCCTGTGCGTTGGTCTCGGCGGTCGTCGAGAGCGCGGAGATGGCGGTGGAGAGATCCTCGAGGGCCGGATCCATCTCGTCGGCCCACTCACCCCGGAAGCGGTCCGCGTCGGGGCCGGTCCAGTCGACCTCCTCGAGACCCGTGGTGAGCTCGGTCCGCATCTGCTCGATCTCCTCGGCAGCGTCGGCGAGATCCCGCGCCATGCGCCGGACCTCGTCGACGGACATGCCCTTGGCTGTGTTCACGGTGCCTCCCCGTCCGTCCCGGCGCGACCCGGATGCCCGGGGCCGCGTGTCTCCACCGGCACCACTCTAGGGAGCGGTGCCCCAGCCCGACATGGGGAGCACTCCCCATGTGGACGATGCCGCCGTGGGGAGGCGACATACCTTCCGTCCGCCGCGCCCCGCCCGCGTGCCCCGTCCGCCGCTTCCCGTCCGCGCGCCCCTGACCTCGGACACCGCGCGCGTCTCAGCCGGTGACCTGGGCGACCTGCAGCTTGGTCGCCCGCCCGCCGGCGACCAGGAACCCGCGGCCCGCCGGGAAGTCCGCGCGCCTCACCCGTCCGAGCGGCGTGCCCAGCAGGGTGTCGCCCTCGCCGTCGCTCGGCTGCAGCAGGATCCCGCGGCGTCCGGACTTGAAGGGCTTGGCGAGCGTGTAGGCCTGGGACCACGTGGACGACTCGTTCTCCCCCACCACGAACTGGCCCTCGCGGGCGGCGCTGCGGATCAGCTTCTCGAGGTCGCCCTCGGCGCCCGTGCCGGTGAAGTCCGCGACGCCGTCGATGAGCACCGCGAGCCGCCCCTCGGCGACGGTGCCCGACTCGAGGGTCGCGAGCAGCTGCTGGGCGAGGCCGCGCACCTCGTCGGGGTCCGACGCCTCGACATCCCAGATGCCCTGCCCGCTCAGCGGGGTCCGGCGGGCCGAGAAGCGCACGAGCCGCATCGGATGCTCCATGCCCGTCAGAGCCGTGGCGAGCGTGAGCAGCGTCGTCGTGCGTCCCGACCCGATCGGTCCGGAGACCATGAACGCCCCCCGCGGCTCGATCGTGATCTCGGCGAGCGTCTCGTCGGCCACGCCGATGACGGGCCGGTCGGCGAGGACGGGACGGAGCCAGGAGAACTCGACGCGCTCGGGCAGGCGGGCGATCGCGGGAGCCCGTCCCACGCCGGCCCGCCGCATCGCCTGGGCGAGCGCCGTGACCTCGCGCGACTGGATGGCGACGTTGGCGTCGCCGCCGTGGACGGCGATCTGCACCTCGTGGCCCTCGAGGATCGCCCGCCCCGGAGGCGAGGAGGAGTCGAGCACGTCGCGGGCCTCGCCGAACACCGAGTAGTCGTCCGCCGAGGCGAGGCGATGGATGAGGCGGCGCTGGATCGACGAGCCGAGCGAGGTGGGGATGGCGCTGGGCCGGTCGCCCGTGACGACGACGTGCACCCCGACCTGACGTCCGTCGGTCGCGATCTGCACGAAGGTCGTGAACCACTTGGCGAGGTGGGAGAAGTCGTACGCCTCGCGGAAGGCGGCCATGCCGTCGACGAGGAGCAGGATGCGCGGCGTGTCCGGCGCGTCGGCGAGCCGCCGGTACTCGGCGATGGTGCCGGCGCGGACGCGCGCGAACGCCTTGGCGCGGTCGTCGATCTCCTGACGGAGGGTGCGCAGCAGGCGCGTCACGCGTTCCTCGTCGTCGCCCGCGATGATCGATCCGACGTGCGGGAGCTCCTCGAGCATGGTGAGCCCCGAGGCGCCGAAGTCGAGCCCGTACACGTGGACGGGCCCCCCGCGCACGGTGCTCGCCGCGGAGATCGCGATCGTGCGCAGCGTGGTCGACTTGCCCGAACCGCCGGTGCCGTAGACCGCCATGTTGCCGTCGCGGTCCGGGAGGTAGGACACGGTCGGCTGCGCCTGCTTCTCGGGGACGTCCATGACCCCGAGCAGGAGCTCCTCATCGGTGCGCCGAGTCGGCAGGCGCGAGAGGTCGTAGGCCTCGGCGAGCTCCGCCAGCCACGGCTTGCGGGGGTCGGGCACCTCGGCCTCGTCGGCGGCACGCCGGATCGTGCTCACCATGCGGGTGATGTCGTTGGGGCCGGGGTCGGCGGCCTCGGCGACGGCGGGCGCCGGCATGTCCCACGTCTCCCCCGTGCCGAACGCCTTCTCGACGACGTCGATGCGCGCCCGCTCGGGCTCGTCCGTGGTCCAGCCGCCCGCGTAGCCGGTCTGGAAGGTCGCGATGCGCCCCGGCCCGGTCTTGGCGGCGGCGCGCCCGGGGATGCCCGGATCGAAGTGGGCGGCCATCTGATCGCCCAGGATGTCCTTCGAGTCCGCTTCGTCGGCCATCCGCAGGGCGATACGCAGGTTCGTGTTGGCCCGCAGGTTCTCCTTGATGACGCCGGCGGGGCGCTGCGTGGCCAGGATCAGGTGCAGCCCGAGGGAGCGGCCGCGGGCGGCGACGTCGACGACCCCGTCGACGAACTCGGGGATCTCCTTGGCCAGGGCCGCGAACTCGTCGACGATGATGATGAGGCTCGGGGGGCACTCGGGGTCGCCGGTGCGCTCGAGCGAGACGAGGTCCTTGGCCTTCTTCCGGTTCAGCAGGTGCTCGCGGTACTGCAGCTCCGCGCGTAGGGACGTCAGGGCACGCCGGACGAGGTGCGGGGAGAGGTCGGTGACGAGGCCGACGGCGTGCGGCAGGGTCACGGCATCGGCGAACGCGGCGCCACCCTTGTAGTCGACGAACAGGAAGGTCACCCGGTCAGGGCTGTGGGCCGTGGCCATGCCCATCACCCACGCCTGCAGGAACTCCGACTTGCCGGCGCCCGTGGTGCCGCCGACGAGCGCGTGCGGGCCCTGCGTACGCAGGTCGAGGTGGAAGGCGTCGGCGCCGTCGTGCCCGATCAGCCCACGCAGGTCCGCGTCGTGGCTGCGCCGCACGGGGGCCGTGCCGTCGCGCGGGACGAGCGAGCCGTTCTCGCGCCACCGCTCGACGATGCTCCCGGGGATCTCGGCCAGCTGGGTGCCGGCGAGCTGGAGCCAGGTGATCGAGCGTGGGAGATCGGAGTCGTCGTCGACGGGGACGCCCGCGTCGATCACGGGCGCGAGGTGGCGGGCGACGCCGGTCGCGACATCGGCCCCCACCGTCTCGACCGTGACGGGATAGCTACGCTCCCCCAGCCGGACGTGGCCGGCGGAGGCGCCCTGGACGGCCTCGTCGATCGAGAGGTGGGTGCGGCACGCCGCGGGCAGGGCGGCGACGTCGGCGGCGCACCACAGCACGTGCACGCCCACGTCGGCACCGCGCTCGGCGATCCGGACCAGGCGCGCGCGGTCCACGGGGGCGTCGTCCTCGACGATCACGACGAGGGAGGGGGTGACGGGGTCCGGCGGCAGCTCGGGCACCTGCGTCAGGTCGGGTGTGAGCGCGCCGCGGCTCTGGGGCCTCCCGTCCTCGCCGGCCCGCTCGGCGATCAGCTCCTCGAGGCGCGAGACGAGGGAGATTCCGCGGGGACGCGAGTCCGCGAGGTGGTCCCCGGGCAGCGGCGAGTGCGGGCTGGACGTGTGTGGGAGCCACTTGAGCCACTCCCAGTCGCCCCGGCTGCGGGGCGAGACGATCGCGGCGAGCGCGACCTCGGCGGGCGAGTGCAGGCCGGCCAGCTGCACGGCGATCGCGCGGGCCGCCCCGCGCGCCTCCTCCCCTGCGCCCGCGACGCCGATCGAGCCGCATTCGCGCAGGTCCGCGACGATCGGCACCCCGGCGATCCGGCTGTAGTCCTCCTGCATGTCCACGAGCTCGTCCCAGTACGCCGCGATCGCGTTGTTCTCCTTGGGCATCGCGATCCCGACGCGGGACTCGGCGATCCCGAGCCCGAGCCGCACGGTGCCGAACGCGGCGTGCTCGGGACGATGGGTCCACAGCAGGCGACCGAGCCGGAAGGCGGAGTCGACGGTGTCGGCGGCGCTCGGGGTCTCCACCAGACGCACCGCCCGCTCGAGCTCCTGAGCGGCGCTCACGCGGCGCCGCAGGGAGACCATCGCCTCGGTGAAGCGCGCGATCTGCGTCTCGAGCATCCTGCGCTGCTGCGACCGTCGCGTGAAGTACCCGGCCGCGGCCATGAGCGGCATCATGAACACGAACATGAGCGAGCGCGGGCTGCCCGTCAGCAGGAACATGAACGCCCCCATGAACAGCGGCGCGATCATCATGATGACGGGGAAGGGCTGGGCCTGCGGCTCGCTCGGCGGGGTCGGCGCCTGCAGGGGGCGGTAGGGGAAGCGCGGCACCACCCGGGGCGATCGGTTGAACTCGACGACGGGCGACGATGGCGCGGCGCCCCCAGGGCGGTGCAGCAGGACGACGGTGAAGGACGTGTCGCCGATGAGGACCGTGTCGGCGGGGCCGACGACGGCGCGCTCGACACGCTCGCCGGCGATCACGACGCCGTTGGAGGAGGCGAGGTCGACGATCTCCACGGTGTCGGACACGTTGAGGCGGCAGTGGCGTTTGGACAGCATCTCATCGGCGATGCGGATGTCGACATCGCCCTCGCGCCCGATCACGGTCGCGCCCGTCGGCAGCGGGTACTCGCGACCCTCCTGGGGCCCGGAGAGGACGCGCAGCAGGGCGACGCCCGCGCCGCGGGACTCCGTCGCGCTCGCGTAGCGGTCGCTCGAGCGGGCGATGGACACGACGCTCCCCGAGCGCAGGCCGGCCTGGATCAGGTCGGCGTCGCGCCGCAGGGTCCGTACCCCGCTCGCCCCGGGCCCCGCTCCGGGATCCTGCACCTGCAGGGTGAGCCCCTCGGGCGCCTGCATGCCGGCACGCAGAGGATCGCCGAGATAGAGCGCGGAGGCGACGTCCGCGACCGTCGCGGTCGCGTCGGCGGTCACCTCGACATCGGTCAGGCGGTCCTCGGGACGTCGCAGCGTGAGCTTGATGCGCATGAGGGGTCGTCGTCTCCTGGGAGCTGGGCGGTATAGGGGTGCGCGGTCAGAGAGGGAGGCGCCCGCGGAGAGGCGGGCGCGGTCGCCCTCAGTCCTCGTCGTCCCCGTCGTGGTCGAGGAGGGGCAGGTCGTCGGCGGTGACGAGACGGGAGAACACGGCATGCTCGACGAGCCGGGCACGCCGGTTGCTCGCGAGCCGTCCGGGGCCGCCCCGCAGCCCGCGCACGCCGAGCCGGTCGAGCTTGTCGCACACGTTGTCGAGCTTGCGGTTGAACTTCGTGCTCGACCAGCCGAGGCGCTCGGCGGCCTGCGCGGAGGTGGGGACGGCGCTGATCCCCGTCCCGTCACGGGTCAGCATCGGCTCGGACAGGGCGAGGATCAGCTGTTTCTGGCTCACCGTGAGGGCGACGGGGCCCACCGTCGTCTCACCCGCGGGGTCGTCCGCGGTGGGCGAGCGCTCGAACTCGGGGAACTGGGCGTGGACGGAGAGGTCGTAGGTGGTGGGACCCGCCGTGAAGACGACCTTGGTGATCGGGAAGACGAGCGGGATCCGGGCACCGGGGGCGAGCCAGGCCTGCATGGTCCCCGTCGAGTCGGTGATCGTCGCCGACAGGCGCGTTCCGATGTTGACGAGCCACCACAGCGAGTCGGCCTGCACGATCGAGAGGAACTTCCGGTGGAGGAACTGGTTGTCCTCGTCGATCGCGAGCTGCGCGTCGCGGCCGATGGTCAGCTCCTCGCCGTCCTCGACGTCGACCCACTCCCCGCAGAACTCCACCGAGATCGCTGCCATGTCCCTCTCCTTCGTGTTCGCTTCGACCCGCCGCCCGCTTCTCGGCGTCAGGGCGAGGCGCACTGCTCCGCGGGGTCGCCGAGCGCACCGGACGAGGGGACCACCGCGACCTCGATGCACACCTGCTCCTGGTGGGGCGGCATGTCGAGCACGACCGCCTCGCGTCCGGTGACGGTCACCGGCTGCGCGTACTTCTCGTAGCCGTCGACGTCGATCTTCCAGCGCACGGTGTAGCTGTCGGATGCGTCGAACCCCTCGGGCCGCTGCCAGGTGATGCGCGCCTTGTCGATCCCGGCGCCCATGTCGATCGGCTCGATCGTGACGTCGCCGGGAGCCGGGACGTCCGCCCGGTCGATGAGCACGGGCGCGGTGGTCCGGGTCGCGACCGCGGGGGTCTCGACGGGGAACAGGGTGCGCACGGCGACGACCGCTCCCACGCCGAGCACGAGCACGAGCGCCGTCACGAGTGTGAGGACGGTCCAGGCGGGGAGCCGGGTGCGCGGTTCCGCGTGCGCGTCCTCTCCGTCCTCGGGTCCGGAGGGCACGGGGCTCGCGACGGAGGCGGGGCGCAGGACGGTCGGCGCGGTGGTCTCGGGCACCGCCCGTGCGGCGCGTGGGGTGTCGCGCGCGGCGTCCGCGGCGAGGGCGACCGCGGCGAACGGGTCCCGCACGCGGCCGCTCGGGCTTCCTGCCCCGGGGACGGGGAGCGTCGTGATCGATCGGATCCGGGTGTGCGCGTCGAGCTCGTCGTCGGCGGCGTGCGCTTCGGCGTGCGGGCTCCGCTCCTCGAGCACGTCCATGCCGGTGACGGGCAGGGACAGCTCGCTCTCGACGCTCTGGAGTGCGCGTCCCAGCGACAGCGCGCTGTCGTAGCGTCCGGCCGGGTCCTTGGCCATCGCGACCGCGAGGACACGGTTGAGGGAGGACGGGACGTCGGGTCGGTCGAGCGGCGCGAGTGGCACGGTCTCGATGCTGCGGATGAGGTCCGCGGCGCTCGCGCGGGTGCCGATCGGCTCGAAGGGCGAGCGTCCCGCGAGGAGGGAATAGACCGACGCGGCGAGCGAGAACACGTCGCTGCGGACGTCGGCGCGCGGCGGGTCGGCGAAGCACTCGGGCGGCGACCACGGCACCGACATGCCGACGCTGTCGTCGAGGTCGCCGTCACCGGCCGCGATGGAGATCCCGAAGTCGGTCAGCGCGGGCCGGTTGTACGCGGTCACGAGGATGTTCGCGGGTTTGATGTCGCGGTGGAGGATGCCGGCGCGGTGCGCGGTCTCGACGGCCCCGGCGATCTGCACGCCCACCCGCAGCGCCTCGTCGACCGCGATCCGCTCGCTGCGGAAGCGCACGCCGTAGTTCGGTCGCGAGCAGAACTCCATCGCGATGTAGGGGCGCCCGTCGGACGAGACGTCGGCCTGGTGGATGGTGACGATCGACGGGTGGGTCGACAGCGTGGCCATCACGTTGGCCTCGGACTCGAACTGGCGGCGCACGGCGGGGTCGTGCACGTCCGCGAGGAGGACCTTGATGGCGACCTCGCGCTGCGGGCGCTCCTGGCGGTACAGGAACACGTCGGCGAAGCCGCCGCTGCCCAGCAGCGACTGGTACTCATAGCCCGGCAGCTCGGGCGGACGCGACGGCGGACGGGGGCTCATGCGTGCTCCGACCACCGCAGCACGACGCCGTCACCGAGGTCGAGCACATCGCCGTCGGCGAGGACGACGGCCTCGTGCGGGCGCAGGCGGACCGTCTCGTGCTGGGAGCGCACGAGCAGGGTGCCGTTGGTGGTGGCGAGGTCGGTCGCGACGGCGTGCCATCCCTCGGGGCGGATCTGCAGATGCGAGCGGGAGACGTCCTGCTGCGGGCTCGGCACGGTCACGAGCAGGGGCACGTCGTCGCCGCCCACTCGGGAGGCGCGCGGACGGCGGCCGAGCACCACGGTCCGGTCGAGCGTGACCGTGCCACCGGTGGAGATCTCGAGACGGCCGAGCGGGGGGCGCACGACCGTGCGGACGGGCCCGCCCACGCGGGTCCCGCACACGCGGCACGTGTCGCGGTCCGGCGGGGAGGCGTGCCCGGCGGCGCACACGAGGGCGGGGACCGTGACCGCGGCCCGCGGGGCGGTCATCGGCTGCTGGGTCGGTCTCGCGGAGCCGGCGGGACCGGCCACCGGCGGGGAGGGTGCGGAGGCGGGTGAGGGGCCGGAGGGCGAGGTCGGCGACGGCACGACGGCGCGGACGGGTACGTCGGCCTCGGGCGGCGCGACGGGAGCGGTCGATGAGGCGGGCGGTGGCGCCGAGGTCAGCGGCACGGTGTCCCGGCGCACGCCCGGCACCCAGTCGATGAACTCCGGGACGGGCGCGGGCTCGGGAGCTGCGGCCGGGGCGGAGCGGTCGGGCTCGGGGAGGGCGGGGACGTGCGGGGCGGGGTGTCGGTCGACGGGCCCGGCGGCCTCGGCGGGCGGCTCCTCGGCGTGCCGGGGCCGGGCGGCGTCCTCGACCCGCCGATGCAGCGTGTGGCCGAACAGGTCGTCGTACGAGCGGGCATCCTCCCGGGGACGGCTCGCGGCCGGCTCCTGGTCCGAAGCCGCCGCGGGAGTCGGCGCTTCGGCAACCGGTGCGGGGGTGGGACTCTGCACGGGCGGCGGCGCGGGCGGGCTGTGCTCGGCAGGGCTGAACTCGAGGGTCGAGGGATCTCGGGTGAGCTCGAGGGAGGGGGCGACCGCGGAGCGCTCGGCCGGGGACGGCGCATCCGGGCGCGGTGCCGCTCGTCGGGGTGTCGCGGAGGAGCCGGCGGCACGGTCGAACAGCGAGCTGCGCGGCGGGGAGCGACGCGGGGCGCCGCGGTCCGTGACGGACGCCGGGACAGGAGGGGCGGGCTCAGGGGCCGATGCGTCGGGCGCGGTCGCGGTCTCGGGCGCCGACGGCGCCGCGGATGGCGGCGGTGTCGCGGCGGGACGGGCCGTCTCGGCGCTTGGGCCTGTCTCGGCGGACGGGACCGTGGTGGGCTCGACGGGCGCCGGCTCCCCGAGCAGCTCGGCGAAGACATTGGGGGCGACCCGCTCCGGGGCGACCGGGACGGCGGGTGCCGCGGGGGCGGGTGCCACAGGGGCGGGTGCCGCGGGCGGCGCGACGCGGGGTGCCACCGCCGGCGGACGCACAGGGGCGGCAGGCGGGGTCCGCGGTGCGCGGGCGGGGGGCGGGTTCTGTTCGCGACGGCGCCGCACCTCGGGGTCCTCGATCGACCGGCCGTCCTCCTCGACCAGGGCGGCGAGCGCGTCGCGTCCGTCCTCGCCGAGCTCGCCGGCCGCGTTCGTCATGTGCACGAAGCCCCGGATGCGGACCATGCCCGACTCGAGGGCCAGGACTCCCGGCCCCTGTTCCGCGGGGAGGTCGCCGAACGCGAGGCGCAGGACGCCCTCGCGTCGCGTGATGGTCGGCGCGTCGTGCGCGGCGACGAGCTCGCGCCCGTCGCGCGTATAGGCCGCCAGGGGCGTGTCGCCCTTGACGCCGAGCAGCGTGCGGTCGTCGCCGAGGGTGCCGAAGAGCACGGCGCCGAGGGCGTCGGTGCTTTCGAGCCCGGCCTCGCGGGCCAGGGCCTCGAGGAAGCCGTCGCTCGCGGGACCGTGGCCGAGGACCGTCCACGCGGCATCGAGGAGCGGCTTGGGCGCGGCGGGGGTGAGCACGACGAACGAGTCCGCTCGCCGGATCAGGTAGGCGGGTCCGGGCTGGTACCAGGTGCCGGGCGGCAGGAGCGGACGGCTCTCGCTCACGGCTCCCCTCCGTCTCGGCGCAGCCGGCGGGGCACCGTGTCCTCCCCCGCGTCGTCCGGGCGCTCGGCGATGTGCGGCGCGGGGCCGGTGTCCCCGTCGCCCTCGGCACCGGGCACCTCGATCGCCTCGACGATCACGACCGTGACGTTGTCGTGGCCGCCCGCCGCCAGAGCGAGCTCGACGAGGACGTCGCACGCCTCCTGGACGCCGGGGGTGCGGCGCAGGACCCGCTGGATCGTCTGGTCGTCGAGCTCGCCGCTGAGGCCGTCGGAGCAGACCAGGAGGCGATCGCCGGCCTCCGCGGGGATCAGCCAGTAGTCGGGATCGGACTGCGGCCCGGCACCGAGGGCCCGCGTGATCATGTGCCGGTAGGGGTGCACCTTGGCCTCGGCGGCGGTCAGCTCCCCGGCGTCGACCAGCTCCTGGACCACCGAGTGGTCCACGCTCACCTGTTCGAGGACGTCGTCCGAGAGCCGGTAGACGCGCGAGTCGCCGAGGTTGAGGACCACCCAGTAGCCGGCGCCGTCGATGAGCATGGTCGCGACGAGCGCGACGGTCGTGCCGGCCGAGAGCGGACCGCCCGTGCCGATCTCGTGGATCCGCCGCTCGGCCTCGCGCAGCGCGCTGCCGAGGTCCTCGATGCGCAGGTCCTCGGAGCCGGCGAGCCGCCCGAACTCCTCGACGGCGATCGCGCTCGCGACCTCACCGGCGTCATGGCCGCCCATGCCGTCGGCCACCATGAAGACCGGGGGCGCGACGAGCACACTGTCCTCGTTGTGGTCCCGGACCCGGCCGACGTCGGTCGCCCATCCGCAGTGCACGCGGAACGGGGTCGGGGAGGCTGAGTCGTTCACGGCAGCACCTCCACGGTCAGGGTACGGTCGCCGATCGCGAAACGGCCCGGCGCCGGCACCGTGAACGGCTCGGAGGTGGTCAGCTCGGTCCGTGCTCCGTTCTCGCCGAGGTGGGCCGTGCCGTTGGTCGAGCCCAGATCCGTGACGGTGAGCTCACCGCCGTGGACGTCGAGGCGCAGATGCGTCTTGGAGATCGAGCGGGAGGGATCGGTCAGGGCGGCGACGGACAGGCGGGGGTCGGCGGGGTCGGGGGCGGGGTTGCGCCCGACCAGGACGGGGGCGACGGCCACGACGGGCTCGGCGTCGTCGAGCCTGAGCGACACCCGAGGA